>CAWVUS010000143.1:0-13152 GCA_963933195.1 uncultured Planctomycetaceae bacterium | reverse complement strand
CTTCTCCCACTTCACGTGAGCCCAGGACTGTGACGAACAATTCATTGAGAGGCATGATGTGTTGTCTGGCGGTGGCCATGGTGAGTCTTTCGGTCATTGACCGAACTCCGGTGGTTGCCTTGGCCGGTGGAGAGGACAAGGAGGCGGACGGTCACGGTGGCACGCTGGTCGTTGTTGGTGGCGGTGGGACTCCGGAGCCTGTTGCCCGCCATTTCGTCAGTCTCGCCGGCGGCAAGTCGGCACGGATCGTGGTGTTGCCCCAGGCTTCCAGTCGCCAGGATCGGGGAGTGTCTTCGGCCAGGATGTTCAAGGCTTTGGGTGCGGAGGCGCTGGTTGTTGCATTGGAGGACCCGCGGCAGGCAAGGGAGCAGATCGACGCCGCGACGGCCATCTGGTTTCCCGGTGGCAGCCAGGCCGCGTTGTACGAGGCACTCGACAAGGCGGGCCTGGTCAGGGTGATTCAACAGCGTCATGCCGGGGGGCTGGTGATTGGTGGAACCAGTGCCGGTGCGGCGGTGATGTCGTCTGTCATGATTCCACGCAGCCCCGAAACGCCCGGTCTTGTGGCTGGCAACACCCCGTCGGGTCCTGGCCTGGGCCTGGCTCCGGAACTGATCATCGACCAGCACTTCGTCCGGAGAAAACGGATGAATCGCCTGGTCGGCATCGTGATCGATCACCCGGGTCGCATTGGCGTGGGGATCGGAGAGGCCACGGCTATTGTCGTCAACGGGCGGCGGTTCCGGGTCATGGGCAAGAACAGCGTGGTCGTGATTGACTCGCGTGGGGCCAAAATTGGTCGGGCCGGTCGAGGCGAGCGGCAATCGGTCCGGGGGCTGCAACTCCATGTATTCCGGGATGGTCAGGAATTCCGGTTTCCAAAAAAAAGGTGATTCGTGCGTGCCTTGATGGAAGTCCCTGTTGCGTGCTGGTGGCGAGTGGTGCGGAGTCTTGAGAAACAATGAACACGCACAACGAATCGGCCGATTCTGTCCCGGTGCCGTTTGCCTTGAGACCGCCGTCAACCGACTGGGAAGCGTTTGCGCTGGATGGATCGGGGACTTGCCATGGTTGGGCCTGGTTCCGGCCACCGGCGGCACCCCAGGGGGTGGTGTGCCGGTTGGCCGATGGCGGGGTGACGACGCTGCGTGGGCTGGCAATGGTGACCGGGATTGATCCCTCGATGGTCTCGATGTGGGTTGTTTTTGGAACCCCGTGTGTAGGTTCCTCGGCTGTGGGGGTGCTGGATCAGCCGCTGGTGCCGCCGCAAGGTGCAGGCGACACCAACATCACGATTCACGTGGGAGCCGGTACCGCCGTGCCCGTGGGCATGGTTCCGATGGCGATGAATCAGCCGACGATGGCCGGTGGCGTGGGAGGGATGGTCGATGAAGGGGTCTACACGTCCATTGCAGCACACTGGTCGGCCATCCAGGCCGCCACCGTCAAGCTGGAGATGCTGCGAAAACAGATTGACGACCTGATGATGCAACTCAACAGCCTCAATCGTGATCTCACCTACGACGAGGTGGGGCATTCGACCCGGCAGGACAGGGATGCGTGGGATGACGCCAGGCGTTGGATGCGGAATGCGTCGACCCAGTTGTCACGGTGCCAGAAGGCCTGTGATGTTGGTGATACCCAGTCGGTGGGCAAGAAAGAGTGGCTCCAGAACATCCACGACAACTTCATCGTGTCACGACAGCCGGTCGACAACATCCAGGGTGTCGAGAGCGAGTTCGAGTACTTTCGCAAGCTGTTGATCAACCTGGAGAGCCAGGTCAATGGGACCCTGTCCAGTGCCAGCACTGACGGTTTGAATCGTGGCCGACGTGTATTGGCGGAAATTGCCACGAAGATCCGCCGCGCCAAGTCGCGGTGATCCCCGCCTGGTTGGCTGCTCGCCTGGCCGGATCAGGGATCGATCCATGCGGGCAGGAAGATGTACAACTCGTCGATGATTGCCGTCTGGTCGTCAATCCAATCCTGGCCGTTGCCGGCTGCGATCGTGTCTTGTCCGGCCTGGCCCCTCAGCGTGTCGTCCCCGTCTCCTCCCAGCGCCACGTCTGGATCGGAGCCGCCCAGCAGCCGGTCGTTGCCGTTTCCGCCGGTCATCGAATCGGAACCCGAGGCACCGATCAGCAGGTCGTTGCCCAGTAGACCGGCGAGTTGGTCATCGTCCTGGCCACCGTCGAGACGATCGTTGCCGTCGCCTCCGGAGAGCGAGTCGTCGCCCTGTCGGCCCAGCAGTGTGTCGTCGTCGTCTCCACCGTAGATCAGGTCGTTGCCGGTGCCACCGACGAGCGTGTCGGTGCCGCCGGCGCCCAGCAGACTGTCGCCTCCGCCTCCGCCGGAAATCCAGTCGGCACCGCTGCCGCCTTCGAGTTGGTCCTCACCCTGTCGGCCGTACAGGTGATCATCCATCGAACCGCCCAGCAGTGTGTCGTTGCCGGCCCCGCCGATCAGCGTGACCGGTCCGGGAAACGTCGAGGCGTCAATCGAGTCGTTGCCACCGCCGGCCTTGATCCAGGCGGTGTCGATGTCAACAAGCGTGTCGAGGCCGATCCCCTGCAGTTGACCGTTGATCAGCACGACGTTGCCGTTGATCAATTCGTCGAGACGATCGCTGCCGGTGCCGCCATCGAGTTGATCGTTGCCCGCATCGCCGCGGAGACGGTCGTTCCCGGCTTCTCCGAAGAGTTGGTCGTTGCCCGTTCCGCCGTCGAGTCGGTCGTTGCCATTTCCGGCGGTGAGGCTGTCGTTTCCGGCCTGTCCGCGGAGCTTGTCGATTCCGGCACCGCTGTTGATCACGTCGTTGCCGCTGCCGCCAAGGATCTTGTCGTTGCCGCCCCCGGATTGCAGGGTGTCGTCTCCGCCGGCTCCATTGATGGTCGCGGGCCAATCGACCGCCGAAGTGTCGATCGTGTTGGACGAGGCGCCTCCGATCAACTGTGCGGATTCGATGTTGGCGAGTTGGTCAGTACCGAGTCCCGTGAGCGAGTTGCTTTCGAGCGTGAAATCGGAGTCGGCCCACTCGAAGACGCGATCGTGGCCGGCTCCGCCGTCGAGCGTGTCGAGGCCGGGACCGCCCTGAAGCACATCGGCACTGCTCCCCTGGCCTCGCAGGATGTCGTTGCCCTGTGACCCGTCCATCGTGTCGGCGCCGCTTCCACCACCGAGCGTATCGTTACCATCTCCTCCGCTGATCAAGTCATCACCGGCGTTTCCGTTGAGCACGTCATGGCCCCATCCGGCCTGCAGCGTGTCGGAACCGGCACCGCCTGTGAGCATCACGTTCCCGGTGAATGCGGTGGTGTTGATCAGGTTGGCGCTGTTTCCGCCGGTCAGGCGGGCGTATTCCAAGTCGTTGCCCAACTGGTCATCGCCCAGCCCGCTCAGCAAGGAATCGGACAGTATGAAATCGGTATCGGCTGATTCAAAGAGAAGGTCCAGGTCGGTGCCCCCGGAGAGCCAGTCGTCCCCGGCGCCGCCGGTGATCGAGTCGTTGCCCGCGTAGCCGAAGATCGTGTCGTCGCCTGCGAGTCCGAGCAGGGTGTCCTGGCCGTCTTCACCCTCGATGAGATCGTTGCCGTCGCCACCGTCGATCCAGTCGTCGCCGGTGCGGCCGAATAATTGGTCGCCGCCCCCGTCGCCGTAGATCGCGTCGTGTCCGGTTCCACCATCGATCGTGTCGACTCCCGCATCGTCAACCAGGCAGATGCCGACGGTGGCAGGGTCGCAAAAGACTCCACCGTACAGCGTGTCGTTGCCCGCTTCGCCGATCAACGAGTCGTCGTCGAGTCCACCGTAGGCGAGATCGTTCCCGGATCCGCTCGCGAGGCCATCGTTGCCCGCCTCGCCGATCATCGAGTCGTCACCGGCTTCTCCGAAGATCGTGTCGTCGCCGTTTCCACCGTAGATCTGGTCATCGCCATCACCACCGTAGATCAGGTCGTCGCCCGAACCGCCATCGGTTCGATCGCCGTAGATCAGGTCATCACCGTCACCGCCGTCGATCACGTCGATGCCACTGCCGCCGATGATCGTGTCATCGAAGCCGCTGCCGGCAATCGTGTCGCTGCCACTGCCGGTGTCGACAACCAGGCTGTCTGGCCCACCGGCGAGTGAAGGGAAGCTCAACTCGTTGACGGCGGACAGGTCGATTGCGTCGTGGCCGTCCCCGGTTTCGACGGACATCGTGACCACATCGGCGGCTGGGACGGTTGACCCCCAGCCGAGCGCCACGACTGAGCCACCCTGGTTCTGGATGGTGAGTGTCGTGGAAGCGTCGTCGGTGGTGAATTCCAGGTGGCCGATGCCGGGATCGAAATCCCAGAAGAGGGTCAAAAGCGTGCGGTCTTCCAGTGATTCCACGACAGGGACCGGGTTCAGGCGACGTCGGTTTCGACGTGCACGGCGACAGAGGGTCAGCCAGGTGGGCAGCCGCATGGGAGAGTCTCCGAGGCCCGAACGGGAGAGCATGAGGGGGCGCGCGGATGATCTGTGAATCGCCGGGATCGTGCAAGACGAGTCCGGTGTCGATTGCGAGCGAACCGGGGTCCAATTTCAGATCATGAAATCGGTTTCGCGGCCCAGCACCTTGTCGATCAGTGGCTGGGGCAGTTCGACGGACGTCTGGGTGTCGGAGTCCAGGTCGGTGGGGTTGATGCCACAGTAGGCCTGCCAGGGGCCCAGGTGCCGCCAGCGGCCGGCCCGTCGTGGTTCGTTCTCCAGGACCGGGGTCGTGCAGCGATTGCAACTGACGGTCGGGTACCCCTGTTCGTGCAGCGGGTTGAGGATCACGGAGTGTTCGTCGATGTAGCTGTTGAGGCTGTCGTCATCGAAGGTCACCAATGGGTTGACCCGCAGGACGTTCATGTCGGGGTCGGCCGCCAGGATTGGACAGAATGAACGTTGTCCACCCTCGCTGCGGCGCAGGCTCCCGATCAGGCAGTCGAACTGGTCGGCGACGGCCCGCAACGGTTCGATCTTCCTCAGCCGGCAGCATTCCTTTTGCCCCTCGGGGGTGCAATACAGCACCCCCAGTTCGGCTGTCTGTTCGTCCATTGTCTGCGGCGGAGTCAGCGTGCGAATCTCCAGGCCGCAGGCCTCCCCAATCGCGTCCCGTGTGGCGAGTGTTTCCGGGAAATTGACCCCGGTGTCCACGAACAGGATGGGGATGTCGAGTTCGAGACCACCGATCATGTGACAGACGACCGAGCCTGCTCGTTGTAGCGCCGAGATGGCAGCCACACGTCCTGGAAACGTCTCCGCGGCCCACCGCAAGAGGTCCTGCGGGGTACGAGACTCGAACGCCTTGTTGCGTTCCGAGAGGTCAGCCTGTGTGAGGCGGGGCATGGGTGAGGCGAAGAATTGGAGAGTTGTGAGTGATCCGCGTCATTTCGGTTTTAGGGTGACCAGCCGCGAGGGTCAACGAAGGCGAGGTGAAGATCGATTTCCGATTCGTGCATTCTCCATCCGCGCAAACAAAAAACGCCGACCACCCGCGAAGGAGTGGCCGGCGTCTAAAGGAGATTCCGCGTTGTCGAATTGTTTACTTGGTGAGTCGGGCCGTTTTGGTTGGCACGACGACATCCCACCACCAGCGGTCGCTGGCGAGGCCGGCCGGCCGGGCGGCCGGGGCGATGCCATTGAGCCGGGGCGTGGCCTTGATCGTCTTGCGATCGGCCAGCAGGCTGCCGAGATCGGCCCGCACTCCACCGGCGACCTGCACGACCACGTCGTGGCCGTTGTAGACCCGGTGGTTGACCACCGAGTCGACGGTGCGGGGCACCGGATGCACGGCGGGACGAAATTCACCGTGATTGCCAAAGACTCCCATGTCCCAACCAGCCTGCTCGGCCAGTCCCTGGCGGTTGACCAGGGCGGCGACCAGGGCCAGGTCAAAGATGTTCTGCAGGTCGGAGAACACGCGATCCTTCCTGGACAGTTCGGCGTAATGCTCGGTGAAGTTCCTGGCAAACGTCCGGTTCGACCCGTCGGCCTTACCCGTGGCGACTCGTTCTCCCCGGGCGTTGACGAACTCGTTCTCGGACTGGCACAGCACGGCGGGACCGACCAACTGGAAGGCGTCTCCGGCGGCACTGTGCAGCACCTGGCTGTACTTCATGGACAACCACCATCTCAGGGCGTCCAGCGAACTGTCTTTCCGCTCGTCGGCCGACATCAGTCCGAAGATGCCCGGCACGTCTTTTCCGGCATCGAGCTGGCCGATTCCGATCAGCTTCATCTTGTAGTCGGCTTCGACCAGCACGCGAGCGACACGTGAATCGGCTGGGACACCGGTGATGGTGATGTCCTGGCGACCCAGGGCCTTGCCCAACTGGGTGGTCCAGTTCTTGACAGCTGCCGGAGCCAACTCGCCCTTGCGGTTCGAGCGTGTGACAAAGTCGTTGATTCGCTTGAGTCCCTCGGGACGTGGGTCGATCGAACAACCGATCACGCCACCACCCTCGGCCGTGAAGGCCCGTAAGACGGTGACCAGGTCATCCAGTTGCAGAACGGGGTGCCCACTGGTGGCGCCGATCGCGGTGCCCGAGGCCTTGCTGACCTGGAAACCCTCGGCCGGACCACCGATCACGATGTCGCCGGTCTCTGGGTAAGTGAACACGAACCGCACCTGCTGGAGTCCGGCGAGGTGCCGGATGTCCGAGGGCAGGGGCTCCCCGGCGTCAAGACGACGAGCAACTTCCTGTTCGAGGCGGGCCAGGGACACCAGTCGCAGTCGACTGCGACGGGTGATGTCGGCGTTGTCGTTTCCGGCAGCAACGATCTGGTTGAGTTCTTGGAGTCGGCCGGAGGTGTCGGCGACGGCAATTCGGGTCAACAGGCCGCTGGGATCGACATGGATTCCGGCCATCTGGTCGGTGTCGGAGATCGTTCCACCGGATCCGTCGACGTCTTCCCACGGACCGCTGGTCTCGCTCTGGATCAACTCGGTCAGGCCTTCAAAATCTGCCTGGTTGCCACCGGCAATCGTCTGTTGCGGCCGGGCGTGTGCCGGGCTCGAGTTGTCAACGGACGGCTGCCGCGGTGTCGCGGCCGTGTCGACGGTGTGCGACGGGGCGGTAGTGGCCACGGGCTCGACCTGCACCACGGCCGCGGTCGGCGTGTTGACCGGGCGGGGTGGCGTGTTCCGGGCCATCACGGCCAGGGCACCGATCACCAGGGCAAAGCCGGTGGCAGCGACCCACATCGGGGTGCGATGGTTGGGCCGACGACGGTTGAGATAGGCTTGTCTGGGGTCTCGGGCTGACATGACTGGGTCTCCATTCGTCCGGCATCAGGGCCGGTGAGTTCATCCCACGGGAGGGATGCGATAATCTAGGGATCGTCTACCTAGAGCATTGTGCAGCTTCGGCAAGTCGTCAAACAAATTCCTCGGCCAGTCCCTACGCTCGTGGGTCAGACAATCCGAACAGGTCTCGCGTCGGTCCGAAACCGTAAAACCGTTCCGATCGTCACAGGCCGGTGTCTTTCATTTCACAGGGGTTTTCCGGTGCCGGAATTGCCAGAAGTCGAGACGATGGTGCGGGGAATTGCCCGACATGTGACCGGCCGTCGGTTGGCCGCGGCAGGGCGTTATCGTTGCCGGTACCGGCCGATCGAAATCACCCCGGCGGCTGCGGTCATCCGCCGTCGGGTTGCCGGTGCAAAGATCACCGGGGTGCGGCGGATCGGTAAACGGGTCATCATCGACCTGGAGACCGACGATTCGTTTGTCATCGAACCACGAATGACCGGCCTGATGCTCGTGACTGATCCGCCCGACCGGAGTCACCTGCGGTACCGTTGGCAAATGGAACCGAGTTCCGATCCGGAGCTGGTGGATGAGCTCTTTTTCTGGGATCGCCGTGGACTGGGCACCATCCGTTTGCTGACATCCGAGGAACTGGCCAAGCGTTTGGGACCACCTCGCCTGGGACCCGACGCCCTGGAACTGGGTGTTGCTGACTGGCGGCGGTTGTGCAGCAGGACGGGACGGGCGATCAAGGTGGCGATGCTCGACCAGTCGCTGATTGCCGGAATTGGTAACTTGTATGCGAGTGAGATCCTGTTTCGTGCTCGTATCGATCCCGCGCGGCCCGCTGACTGCATTGCTGACGAAGAGGCCGGCAGGCTGTCGCGAGCTGCTCGCACGGTGCTGAACGAGGCCATCCGACACGAGGGGTCGACGTTGTCCGACGGTACGTATCGCAACGCGTTGAACCAGGACGGTGGTTACCAGAATTCGCATCGTGTCTATGATCGGGCGGGTGAACCCTGTCCGTGCTGTGAAGTACCGATTGTTCGAGTCGTTCAGGCTCAGCGATCGACGTTTTTCTGTCCGGCGTGTCAGCCGGCAACCGGGTGGGAGGTGGCGTGATGTCCCAGGGTTTGGTGACGTCCCAGGAAGAGTTTGCGGCGGTGTGTGATGAGATTCGCACGGCGGGCATCGTGGCGATGGACACCGAGTTTGTGTCCGAGGGCTGTTACCGCCCGGAGTTGTGCCTGCTGCAATTGGCGGTTCCCGGTCGAGAGATCGTGGTCGATCCGTTGGCGGTCCCGGATCTCTCGGACTGGTGGCGGATTATGGCCGACGACGAGGTGGCCGTGGTGGCTCACGCCGCTCGCCAGGAAGTTCGCTTTTGCCTGGACAATGTGGCCAGCCGTCCCAGCCGGCTGTGGGACGTGCAGATTGCCGAGGGGCTGAGAACTCGCAGCTACCCGTTGAACCACGAACGCCTGGTCCACCGCGTCCTGGGAGAAAAAGTTCCCGGCACGCAGTCTCGCACCGACTGGCGGCGACGCCCATTGAGTGACAGGCAGGTCGACTACGCCCGGGACGATGTGCGTTTCTTGTTGGCCATTCATCAGAGACAACACCAGTCGTTGTCGTCCCTGGGACGGGAGACGTGGGCGGAAGCCGAATTCGAACGGATGATTGACGAGGTGGAGGCCGAGCGGGGCGAGGAGAGTTGGCGACGACTCTCGGGAATCAACCGGCTTGATCGGACCGGGTTGGCCGTCGCGCGGGCCGTGTTCTGGTGGCGGGACCGGTGTGGCGAGGAACTCAACCAGCCGGTCCGTCGTGTGTTGCGTGACGACCTGTTGATCGACCTGGCCAAGCGGAAGCCCCGTACGGTCGAGGAGGTCTTGGCGACCCGCGACATGACGCGTCGCAATTTCAAGCGGCATGCCGAGGAACTGGCGGCGACGGTGTGTGAAGTGCTGTCAGGTCCCGAAGCGGACTACCCGGAACGGGTTCGACGACGGGGCGAGATACACGACGACGATCACGTGCTGGGACAACTGTTGGCCATCGCGCTGGCCAATCGCTGTGCTGAACTGGACGTGGCCGTGGCGCTGGTCGGGACGAGTGACGAACTCAAGACACTGGTTCGCTGGCATGTTCATGGGGAGCAAGGCGGCGACACGCCACGCTTGTGCACGGGGTGGCGTGCCGAGGTCTGTGGTGACCTGTTGACCGATGTTCTTGACGGCAAGATCTCGTTGAGAGTCACTCCCGACGGGGACACTCCCCTGGTGTTTGAACGGGGTGATACGAGTGGCACCTCGGAGACCGGGTCCCAAGAAGATCCGGATGAGCCATCGTTTGGCCAAGGCCTGTAGGAGGTTATGCCAACAGTGATCCGTCGTGGAGTGCCGAGGCGACCAGGACGGCGTCCACACCCGCTGCCGCTGCAGCCGCGATGTCGTCATGGTTCCGGATGCCTCCGCCGGTGATCAGTTCGACCGCGTGGTGGCGGTTCCGGATCTGTTGGCACAGTTCCAGGGTCGGTGGTCCGGTGCCCGTGCCAACCCCGGCCAGGTCCAGCACGATCAGGCGTCTGACTCCCGAGGCGATTGCCGTTTCGGCCAGCCCCGTGGGAGTCGGGTCGGGCCAGTCGGACGGGTTGGTCATGGGTGTGCCGGCGGTCATGTCCAGGCTGAAGATCAGTCGGTCATCTCCCACCGTGTCGACGAGTTCGGAGAGCAGTCCTGGACCCGAGAGTGTTTCGAGTCCGGCGACGACCGATTCGACTCCCAACCGGATCAATTCGCTCGCCCGCCCGGAATCCTGCAATCCGGCGTCGACCAGCAATCGTCTTGGTCCGGCGGCGAGTTGTGTGACCGTGTCCCAGTCGGGCTGATCGTGCTGGATGGCATCGAGGTCAGCGAGATAGATCCGCTGGAGCCCGGGTTGAGCGAGGAAGGCGTCGGCAACGTCCAGGGGCTTGGCCGAATCCACCAGGCAACTGGAAATGGGCCGGTACGACTCGCGTTGTCCCGCGATACCCCGGACGATCTGTCCGTGCATCAGGTCGAGAACCGGAATGATCTCGATTGCCGGCGACGACGACCTGGGCGTCACGGCGTTGCCTGTTGTTGCAGGGGGGAGTTGGACGAGCGATGGAGTCCCACCTGTTGGCTGTCGGAACCGGGTGGGGTGTCATCGTTCGCCCCGACAGGGTCGGTGTGTTGGACGGGGATGCGTACGGTGAACTTGCTTCCCTTGCCGAATTCGCTTTCGAGTGAGACGCTCCCGCCGAGCAACCGGGCGAGTTCCTTGACGATCGAGAGTCCCAGCCCGGTGCCACCATATTCGCGTGTCAGTTGATCTTGCTGGCCGGGAGTTCCGCTTCCCTGCCGAAACTTCTCGAAAATGGTTTCCTGGTCGTCCAGGGGGATGCCGACTCCGTTGTCCTCGACCACCAGGTCGATCTGTCGGGCGTCGTGCCTGAGTCCGTTGACTCGGATCCGGCCCCCCTCGGGTGTGAACTTGATCGCGTTGGAGAGCAGGTTGAGCAGTATCTGTTCGAGTTTGCCAATGTCCTGGAACAGGAGCGGGCATTCTGGGTCGACGGAAAAATCCAGATTGATATTCTTTTTCTCGGCCAGCGGTGCCACCGAGTTGACCTGGCGTTCGACCAGGTCTCCGATCTGGAATTCGATCGCGTGCACCTCCATCCGGCCACTCTCGATTTTCGCCAGATCCAGGACGTCGTTGATCATGGCCAGCAGGCTCTGTCCGGACGACCGGATGTTGGAAACGTACCGATTCTGGCGATCGTCGAGGTTCTCGGCGACGGCCAGGACGTCGCTGAAGCCGAGGATGCTGTTGAGTGGAGTTCGCAGTTCGTGGCTCATGGTTGCCAGGAACTCGTTCTTGAGATTGTTCATCTCGTAGAGTCGCAGGTTGACCTGCGCCAGTTCATCGATCTTGCTGTCCAGGTCGATGTTGACGTCCTTGAGTTCCTCCTGGATGGTCACCAGGTGCCGCAGCATCCGGTTGAACGCGTGGCTGAGTTCCTCGAATTCGTCGCCGGTGCGAATTTCCGCTCGCAGTTCGAGATTGCCCTGGGCAATGGCGTCGCTGACTTTTTTGAGGTGCATGACCGGCTTGGTGATCACGTAGCGGACGATCAGGTAGATGGCCAGGATGGCCAGCACGACCTTGACGAACTCGGCGGAGATCACGAACGCAAAGACGCGATGGATCGAGGCCCGGGCCCGATCCAGTGGCATGCTGATCTTGACCACTCCGATCAGGTCGCCGACCTGAAGTTCGTTGCCCTTTTCGAGGGACTGGTGACAGTCGATGCACGATTGCTTGGCGACAATCCCGGCGTAGAACTGGTATTCGTCCTGCGCGGCTGATTCCTCGTCCTCGACCTCTCGGACGAGTTCGAGAGGTTCGTCGGGTGTCGTCCTCAGCATCCGTTTCAGTTCACGAGCCGCCTCGTAGCCCTTCGAGTCGATGGGCCGATCGGTGGGTGAGGTGGCGGTCGACGGATCGGGGCTGAACAGTTCGTACTTGAAATCGATCAGGTCGACCGGCTGCATGTCCTCGGCCATCTTCTCGATTGTCCGAGAAAATTCCTGCTTCATCTCTTCGGGCTGATCCCACTTCCAGTGGTGAGCCAGGATGATTGGAGGAATCAGCTGGCGGGCCGCTTGCCGGTTGCCCTCCTTGACCAGTGCCGAGGTTTGCCACCAGTACAGCGCGAAGGTGATTGTCGCCAGGACGGTCAAGCCGAGTCCAAAGAGCACCAGGCTCTTCAACTCGAAGTTCGTCTCGCCCAGGAAGCGTTTCATCGCGCGGTAGGACATCCTCGCTATACTACACCAACCCGAGAGCGACGAGGATAGCGGGTTGAGGTGACCCGGCGGTGGGACCGTCGGTTTTTGTTGAGGAGGTGAGCTGGTGCGAATGGCTGTCGTGTCGATCCTGCTGTTGTTGACGGCCGGCTGCGACAACAATTCCGGCGGTCCCGGTGGCGTGACGGGGAAAACCGCAACCGGAGGGGGGACTGACGCGTCCAGCGTGGGACAATTGTTGCCCAGCCGGACGGCTCACTCGCAGGCTGCCACCATCACGGCTCTGCGACAGGCGGGCTGGAGAGTGGAAACCAATGGCCTCGAGGAGGCGGTGATCGCGATCCTGGAGGACGGTGAGATCGGATTGGAGAATGGACGCCGGCTGTCCGGGCTGGAGACACTCGAGCAGGTTCGTCTCTGGAACTGTCCTGATGCGGACGACGCATTTGTCGAACGAGTGGCCGGGTTGGCGAAACTCCGGGTATTGGTGATACGGGGTGGACGGTTGACCGACGGCTGTTTCGAGACGCTGTTGGCTGCAGAAGCACTCGAATCACTGAACCTGGGAAACATGTCGGGCCTGACAGGCCGTGGTGTTGCAGGCCTGTTGGCTCGGGGGCGGATCAAGCGTCTGTACTTGGACCACACGAGTGTGAGTGACGAGGTGATTGGGGCCTGGCCGGTCGAGAATTCACTCCAGATGCTCAACCTGAATCACACTCATCTCGGCACGGCTGCGGTCGAGAGGTTGCAGGAGTTCTCAACCCTGAGAAGCGCATTCGTGGTGCAGGCCGGGCTCTCGACCGATGCCGTGGTGGCATGGCGAACGGCTCGCCCGGGTTGCCTGGTCTACGACGGCCGCGAGCGGGCCGATGGCAGTCCGGAGAGACCGGCTGTCGAATCGCCCTAGACCGATTCGACCACTCCCAGGGTGTCATTGATCAGGTCGACCATCTGCCGGAGTCGCCCGGCGCTCCGCCTGTTGAAGTGGAACGCGAGCCGTGGCAGGTGTCGGAGGTGCCGGTCGTCGGCCTCGAGCCGGTTCATCTG
>CAWVUS010000142.1:0-13177 GCA_963933195.1 uncultured Planctomycetaceae bacterium | reverse complement strand
GGCTCGAACCGTCCGCCCGCCGCGGCTTCAAACGAACGTTGCGGATTTCCGCCACGCTCCCGCCCGGTTCGAAGCAATCGAACGTGTGGATCAGGGCTCACACCGGAAAATCGCTCAAGACCCGGGACGCCAACACTCACACGGACGAGAACGGATTGACGGTTTCGGTCCCAACCGGACGGAAGCATCCCGGGAAACTGGTGACAACCGACGGCCAGACTGAATGGCGAATTCCGTTCACGATTTCCGACCGGATCACCGTGGAAATGGATTATCGATGGTAGCCGTGAAACGAAACCTCCGCAGAGTTCCGTGGACGGTGATCGTCCTGGCCTGTGTCGTGTGCCCCGAGGTGGCGGCCGACGACGAGTCGGATTACTACCGGCTGGTGACAATCCTGTCCTCCAAGGCACCGACAGGCTCACGGTCCAAATTCTGGAAACCGCCTCCCCAGGGCCTGGTGCTGGAAGTCAGCGGCATGGCCCCGGTCGGCAAAAACCGGCTGGCGGTGACAATACGAAAAGGCGAGGTCTGGTTCCTGGACGGGGTCTATGACGACCCTCCCAGGAACGTCACCTACAAGAAATTTGCCGAGGCACTGCACGAACCGCTCGGCTTGTTGAAACAGGGAAACTCGTTTCTGACCGCCCAGCGAACAGAACTGACCAGGATGACCGACACCGACGGCGACGATGTGGCCGACGAATACATCTGTGTCAACAATTCCTGGGGTGTGACCGGCAACTACCACGAATACGCCTTCGGCCCCAAGCTGGACCACAACGGCAACCTCTGGATGACCCTCAACATCGGGATGGGATTCCAGGGCAACCAGCGGAACCTGATGGTCCGCAACAAGACACTCGGCGTGTCCCAGGCCCGGTGGCGAGGCTGGGGAGTGAAGGTCACGCCACGGGGCAAGCTGGTCCCGGTGTGTGCCGGGATGCGGTCTCCCAGTGGGCTGGGTGCCAACCGGGCGGGCGACATGTTCTACACCGACCAGCAGGGAAACTGGGTCGGCACCAATTCGCTGCACCACATGCGAGCCGGTGCGTTCTTCCATCACCCCGAAGCACTGGCCTCGATGGAACTGGACGGTTCTCCGATCCAGGGCATCACCACCATCCCCAACGGGGTGCCCTTCCCGGTGGCGGTCAAGCGACTGAAGCATCTCAAGCCGCCGGCCGTCTGGTTTCCCTACAAGAAGGTTGGCCAGTCGGCCACCGACATCATGCTCGACGACAGCCATGGTCGTTTCGGCCCCTTCGACGGCCAGTTGTTCGTCGGAGAGTTCACCCTGGCATCGATCAGCCGGGTGTTCCTCGAGAAGGTCAACGGAGAGTACCAGGGAGCCTGTTTCCCGTTCCGGGAAGGCCTGGCCTCGGCGGTGATCCGGCTCTCCCAGGGCCGCGACGGCAGCCTGTTTGCCGGGCTCAGCAACCGTGGCTGGAGCAGCCTGGGCACGGCCTCCTATGGGCTGCAACGCCTGGTGTGGACAGGAAAGACCCCCTTTGAAATGAAGGAGATCCGGGCGAGACACGACGGTTTTGAACTGGTGCTGACCCGCCCCGTCGACCCCAAAACCGCCCAGGCACTCTCCTCTTACGCGGTCACCAGTCACACCTACACGTACCACTCGACCTACGGCAGTGACGAAATCCAAAAAAAGAAGTTGATCATCCGCTCGGCGGAAGTCAGCAAGGACGGCCTGACGGTCCGATTGCGAATCGATGGACTGCGGGAGATGTTCGTCCACGAACTGAACGCCCCGGGACTTCGCAGTCATGATGGGCAACCGCTGCTGCACCCGGCCGGTTACTACACACTCAATCACATCCCCGTGAACAACTGACCTCCGGACGTTCTGGTCCTGGGGTGACGACCTCACGATCAAGGACGAGAAAAACGACTGATCGACCTGGATCGCCGCCGTGTCATTCTCTTCTCAGCCAACTGTCGCTGGACTGCTGTGTTTTGCAGCACTGTGCTGCTGCCAAGCGGTCGTCGTGGCCGCCCCACCGGACCGCGACACCGTGCTGCTGGGACGTCGCTACGACGAGGTCTCGATCGTGATGACCCACAACGCCATGTCCAATCGTGCCGAGGGCTGGCTGTTCCCCAATCAGAACTTCGGCCTGACCCGCCAACTCAAAGACGGTGTCCGAGGCCTGATGCTCGATGTGCACCTGGTCGGCAACCGTCCCTTCCTGGTTCACGGCAAGGCCTTCCTGGGCAAGCGGCCCCTGGTTGACGGGCTGAAGGAAATCCGGGCTTTTCTCGAGAAGACACCGCAGGCGGTGATCACGATCATCTTCGAGTCCTACGTTGAGGGAAAACTGGTTCGCCGCGCGTTCCAGGAGGCCAAGCTGCTCGACTCGCTACATCACCAGCGTCGTGACGCCCCCTGGCCAACGTTGAAAAAGATGGTCGACAGTGGACGCAGGCTGGTCGTGATGACCGACCGTGACGGCGACAGTTGGCCGGGCTATCACGACGTCTGGAAACACTGCTGGGAAACCCATTTCTCGGTCAAACGAACCCAGGATTTCAGCTTCCGCCGCAACCGTGGACAGGCTCCGAACCGCCTGCTGATTCTCAATCATTTCCTGACTCGACCAACCGCCTCGCCGTCACTGGCCGCCCAGGCGAATTCGCAGGCGGTCCTGGGTCCCCGGGTCGACGGCTGTCAAAAAGCGACCGGCCGACGCCCGCATTTTGTCGTCGTCGACTTCCATGACATCGGGGCAGCGCAGAAGGTGGTCGACGGGTTCAATCGCAAGAACCCGCCCCGGCAATAGCCCCTCGCAGTCTCACCGCTTCGATGACGCCTGGATGCAGTACAGCGTTTCGACCCGCTTCTCATCGACCATGTCGGCCACTCTCAGAAAAATCTGTCCGCCACAGATCGTCGGCGAGGCAAACACAATCGTCCCCAGTTGGTTCTCGGCCAACTGCTGATATCCCTCCGGGGTGGCACGGTACACCCAGGTCGTCCCCAGTTCATTGGCCAGGTAGATCGTCTCACCCACCAGGGTCGGAGACGCGCTGATCGGTCCCCTCAGCCGGTGCTTCCACAACTCCCGTCCTGTCCGTGTTTCCCAACACAGGGCAATCCCCGTGTCGTTGACACCATAGACGTGCCCCTTGTGCACCAGCAGTGACTGCTCGTGAATCCGATGAGTATTCTTCCAGGCGATCCGCCCCGACCCATCGGCCACGATGCCCGCCGTACTGCCACTCGGGTACCCACCGGCGGCGAACACCATGTCGCCCTCCCAGACCGGGGTGCCGGACGTCTGCATCGCGATCGCCGGGGCATCCCAGAGCGGCTTACCGTTGACCGGGTTGTAACTGGCCACCATGTCCAGGCCCCCCAGGAGCAATTGATCCTTCCCTGCCACGTGGCCAACAACCGGTGACGCGTAGTTGGTTTTGCCAACCCGGCTGGTGGCCCAGACCCGCTTGCCGGTGTTGCGATCCAATGCCACCAGCGTCCCACCTCCCTCGCAGTCAACCGCGACGATCACCGTATCGCCATAGACCACCGGGGAGGCCGCGTAGCCGTTGGGATACTTTTTCTCCACAAACGGCGCCGCAAGGGTCGACCAGACCATTGTCCCGTCGAGATCCAGGGCCGTCGCTTGCACGGACGCGTTGTTGCCAAAGAGCACAAACAGACGGCCGCGATCACAGGCGATCGTGCTGGTCGCGTAGGTGTTCTTGCGGTTGATCTTCTCCTGCAGGTTGCCGCGATTGAGTTCCCTGGTCCACAACCTCTTGCCTGACTCCCGGTCGTAACAGAGCACCGATTGCGAACGGTCCGCTTCATCGGCCGTCTGCAGGAACACACGATTGCCAACGACGATTGGTGTCGAATGCCCCCGGCCGGGAACCGCGGCCTTCCAGGCCACGTTGCGAGAGTCACTCCACTCGACCGCCACCTTTTGTCCAGCTGCGGCCACCCCGTTGAAATTGGGACCGCGCCACCAGGGCCAATCGCCCTTGGCCGCCCGGGGCAATTGCCCCGAGACAGATCCGACGGCCACGAAGAGCCCCACAACAACACCGCATGCCGTTCCAATCCATCGCATCAACTCGGTCCTCATGGATCTACTTCAACCAATACGAATACAGGTCAGCGTCGGTCAATTCAAATCGCAACTGCACCAGCCGCGACGAAGGACTCTTGCCGTCGGCCCCGGCCCACTGAATGGCCACATCGGTGTGGTCACCCGAAACAACACGAGATTGTTCGAAGCCGGCCAATGGCTGTGCGTCATCACCCAGCACGGCCACTCGGAGTTGTCCCTTCCTCGCATCGACATTCACGTGCAATCGACGCCCAGCCGGCCATTTCAACACGCGGGTCAGAACTTGCCCGGGTGTCTTACCCGCCCGCATCGACACGAAGCCATCGCGACGCAGTGTCGCCACACCGATCGACGATTCTCCGTACTCGGGCCGCTCGCGGCGACTCGGCCGAGTTTCCTCGTGATCCAGGGACAATCCCGAGTAATAGATGTAGATGGTGTCGTCCTTGACCTGCAGCGGCTGGGCGGCCGTAAAGATGCAGCCACCGTCCCAGGTCCCCTTCGGTCCGTTGGGAATCAGTGTCTTTCGGTCCCCGGAACGTCGCCAATGAATTCCATCGCGGCTGCTGGCCAGTTGCACGTCGAGCCGATTGCTCGAGTTTTCCCAGAACATCCAGGGCAACCCGATGTAGGTCCCCTCGTAGAGGGTTGTCCCCATGCCGTAAAACTGCGGTCGCCCGCCTCGTGATTTCTGGTCAATCGCGTCGGCGGCAAACACCATCTGGGATGGACTCCAGTTGATGAAGTCACGGCTCTCGGACCGAGCGATCCGCCGTCCCCCGGCTCCGAATCGGCCGTAGGCGACGAAGACCTTGCGGAACGGATCCCAGACAGCCTGGTGCCCGGTATCGCTGGCATGAGGAATCACCGGGTTACCGGGGTGATTGGTCCAGTCCTTGCCATCGGCGGAAAAACTGACCGACATGGCACTGATGTCGACGGCCACGGGAATCTTGTGAGGACTGCGGACCGAATGCTCCCAGTAAATCGCCTTGTAACGTCGCTTCGGATCAGGGTCGTGTCGATCGTATACCACTGCCACCCCCTCGGCGTTCTCGCGAGAGAACCGACAGAGGTTGTTGTGGCGCGAGCCATTGAAACTGACCAATCCCAGGTCGGGCAACGTCCAGTTCAGTCCATCCCGGCTCTCGGCATAGGCCAGCAACTGAAAATTGGGGATCCGCGGCTTTCCATCCAGCGAAATGGCCGCCTCGTCAGGAAACCTCGGCCCGGCCAGGTACCACATCTTGAAGAGCTTCTCTTCGGGGATATACAGCACCGTGCCATACAACTGGGCCCGAAATTTCTGCCATGGTCGCTGATGATGTCGGATCACCGGATTGCGTGGGTACTTGGTCGGCTGGTGTAGGATTCGTTCGACGGCGGCCGTCCGGGCGACCATCACGTCATCAAGAAACAGCTCTCGAAACCCCATCTCGATTCGGCCGACCGCCTCGCGGGCCGTCCCACTGACTGTCCGCCCCCCGGAGCCGGGCTGCCCTGGCAGACGTCGATCGATCGAGGAGTTCTCCGGCCCCTCCGCGGCCAAGCCCTGGCCAAACACTCCCACAAGGAACACGGTGGCGGCAACAACCGACCGCACGGCCGTCGTCCCAGCTTGGTTTTTTCTCGGCAGAGTCCTATCGTCGATACCGCTACAACACATCACGTGATATCCAGCACCTGTTCGCGTCGAGTCCTCTCGGGCTGACCGGCCCGACACAGGCTACACCGCCCCGTCCGTCCGGAACAGCGGATCACACCAACTTGTCGATGCCTGCCCCAAGTGAGACGGCGATGACGCCACAATGGACAATCCGTCCTGCCATCACGCTTCTGCTGGCGATGGTCGTCGGGAATCCGTTTGCCCACGCCCAGGAGAGCCAGCAGGGCTCGAAGTCCAAGGTGGGCCAGGCTCCCTCGATCGCCGGGGCGACCTCGCACGTCTACAAGACTGTCGGCGATGTGAAGCTCAAGCTCTACATCTACCAGCCGAAGCGTTCCAACCTGTCGGCTCACCGTCCGGCGGCGGTGTTTTTCTTCGGCGGGAGTTGGAACGGGGGAACTCCCCGACAATTCCAGGAACACGCCTCCTACCTCGCCTCCCGTGGCATGATCGGCATTGTGGCCGATTACCGGGTCAAGAGCCGACAGGGAACGTCGCCGTTTGAATGTGTCGAAGACGGGAAGTCCGCAATCCGGTGGCTGCGAACCAACGCCAAGCGACTGGGAATTGATCCGAACAGGCTCGCTGCCGGTGGTGGTTCGGCCGGAGGCCACGTCGCCGCGGCAACCGCCACTGTCCCTGGACTGAACGCCACGACCGACAACCTGGAGATCAGTAGTCGGCCCAACGCCCTGTTGTTGTTCAATCCCGTCTACGACAACGGCCCCGGCGGCTATGGACACTCCCGCGTCAAAGACCGTTTCCGTGAAATCTCGCCACTGCACAACATCCGCAAGGGCATGCCTCCGGCGATCGTCTTCCTGGGCACCAGTGACAAGCTGATCCCGATTGAAACCGGACGGACGTTCAAGAAACAAATGGAAGCCGTCGGCAGTCGAAGCGAACTGTTCCTGTACAAGGACCAACCACACGGATTCTTCAACCGCCGCCGCAGTCCCGAACACTTCCTGGCGACGGTGACCGAGATGGACCGCTTCCTGAAATCGCTGGGCTATCTCGACGGATCGCCCACCATTCGCGTTGACAACAACAAGTAGCCGTAAAACGCCCCATTCCGATGTCCTTGCTCAGCCTACGCGGTCTCCAGTTCACCTACGGTGGCGATCCATTGATCGATGGTATCGATCTGGAGATCGAGCGAGGTGAACGGATTGGCCTGCTCGGCCGGAACGGAACTGGCAAGTCGACCCTGATGCGGCTGATTGCCGGCGAACTGGACGCCGACAACGGGGAAGTGCTCAGGGACGCCAGCTCCACGGTGGCCCGATTGGTCCAGGATGTGCCGGTTGCTGGTGATTCGTCGGTCCAGGAGATGATCGAACAGGTCGCCGCCGAGAGTGGCGAGTCCTGGCAACAGGAACAGGCCGTCTCCCGGGTCCTGTCCCGCATGACCCTGGACGGGACCGCACGCTTCGCATCACTCTCCTCGGGAATGAAACGGCGGGTGCTGTTGGCACGTGCTCTGGTTCACGAACCCGACCTGTTGCTGCTCGACGAGCCGACCAACCATCTCGACATCGAATCGATCACCTGGCTCGAACAGTTCCTCAGCGTCTACGGCGGCACGCTCGTGTTCGTGACCCATGACCGGATGTTCCTCCAGGCCCTGGCAACCCGGATCATCGAACTCGACCGCGGCCACCTCTACGACTGGCCGTGCGACTACCCCACGTTCCTGAAGAGACGCGAGGCGTTGCTCGACGCCGAGGAGAAACAGAACAACGAATTCGACCGCAAGCTGGCCGAGGAGGAGCGATGGATCCGGACCGGGATCAAGGCTCGTCGCACTCGCAACGAGGGTCGTGTTCGTGCACTGAAACGGATGCGAGACGAACACACAAACCGGCGACACCGAATCGGCGATGTCCGCATGCAGGCGGTCGAGGCCGAAAAATCGGGCCGTTTGGTCATCGAAGCCACCGGCATCAGCTTCGCCTACGAGACACCCGAGGGACCACATTCTGTTGTCAACGATCTCTCGCTGTTGGTGTCACGCGGGGACCGTATCGGCATCATTGGCCCCAACGGCTCCGGAAAAACCACCCTGCTGAAACTGCTGCTTGGCCAGTTGGAACCCACCACCGGGTCTATCCGGCACGGCACCAGGCTGCAGACGATCTACTTCGACCAACTCCGCGAACAGATCGAGGAAGAGAAAACGGTGGTCGAAAACGTCGGCGAAGGACAAGAGACCCTGGAAATCAACGGCAAGCCCCGGAACATCTACGGCTATCTCCAGGAGTTCCTGTTCACCCCGGAACGAGCCAGGCGACCGGCACGGTATCTCTCGGGAGGTGAACGGAACCGGCTGATGCTCGCCCGCATCCTCAAGCGGCCCTCCAACATCATGGTCCTCGACGAACCCACCAACGACCTGGACGCAGAATCCCTGGAATTGCTTGAAGAACTGATTTCGAACTACCCCGGCACGCTGCTACTGGTCAGTCACGACCGCATGTTCCTCAACAACCTGTGCACCAGCACGCTGGTTTTCGAAAACGATGGGAAGCTGAAGGAGTACGCCGGAGGATACGACGACTACACCCGGCAGCGGAAACAGGCAGAGGCCGTCGAGGACACCAGCCAGCCACTCGAGGAGACCGACACGTCACTCGCCTCCAGCCCCGACAAGCCCGAGAGACCCAAGAAACTCAGTTT
This sequence comes from uncultured Planctomycetaceae bacterium, assembly GCA_963933195.1. GTDB lineage: Bacteria > Planctomycetota > Planctomycetia > Planctomycetales > Planctomycetaceae > UBA8437. The sequence continues at coordinate 4,741 of CAWVUS010000142.1, read as the reverse complement.
CCTCGAGCAACAAAGGGCTGACGAACTGTTTCTTGAGATTGAAAAACTCGAGACCGAACAGCAACAACTCAGCCAGGCCATGTCCGACCCCGAATTCTTCAAGGGAGACGGCCAGGAGATTGCCACGGCCACGACTCGCCTGGCGGACATCAACCAACGGCTGCCCGAGCGGGTCTCCGAATGGGAAGAACTCGAATCTCGACGCTGATCCCGGCTCAGTCCTCGGCAGATTCGGGATCGGCCGACAGGTGGGCCACCACGTCCTCAGGAAGTCCGGCGGCCTCGGCCTCGAAGGCCTGGTCCACATGCGAGAGCTTTCGGCAACCGATTAGCACCGAGGTCACCCCGGCCTGTGCAATCGCCCACGACAACGCCAGGTCGACGAGGGACCGCCCGGTCTGAGCAGCCGCCTCGTCCAATCGTCCCAGTGCAGCCCATCCCGTGTCGTGAAAATAAATCGGCTGGTGACCGGGCATCACATCGAATCGTGTTCCCGAGGGGATGTCCTGCCCAAGCCGGTACTTGCCGGTCAGAAAACCGGCCCCCAGTGGGCTGTAACTGAGAACCCCAACCTGCTGGTCACGGCACAGCGGCAACAGGTCGGTTTCGATCTCACGCTGTACCAGGTTGTAAGGCGGCTGCACCGACTCCATCCGGGCCCCTCCCTCGGACGCAAATCGCAGCAACGCATGGGCCAGTTGCCAGGCTCCCCAGTTGCTACACCCGATGTGCTTGACCTTGCCCTGTTCGACGAGCGTGTCGAGAGCTCCCAGCGTCTCGTCGACGGGTGTCGAGTCATCAAACACGTGCAATTGGAACAGGTCGATGACGTCGACTCCGAGTCGCTGCAGGCTCTCTTCGGCCGAACTGATCACCCGGTCCCTGGTCAGTGTGCCCGAGACCTTCGTGGCCAGGACAACACGGTCTCGCGTTCCACGATCGGCCATCCACTCGCCCACCACCCGCTCGGACTCACCCGCCGCATACGCCTCGGCTGTGTCCAGCAGATTGATGCCTCGCTCGAGCGCGTGGTCGAGCACCGCGAACGATGTCTCCTTGTCGATCTCGCGACCAAACGTCACGCAGCCCAGCCCGATCGAGCTGACTTCCAGTCCGGTTCGTCCCAGCGGTCGGTATTCCACGGTGGTCTCCTGTTTCGAGGAACCACAGTTCTACCACAACCAGGCGATACTCTCGCGGCTGCCACGGCCGCCCGGTGCCAACTCCGCAAAACCGGAGCGGCTCTAGCCAATGACATCAAACACTGGATCACCGCCCTGGGCGATCGCGATCGGACGTCCCTGGCGATCGTCGACAGTCATGTGTGGATCGACCCCCATCAACTGGTAGATCGTCGCCACAAAATCGGCCACCTTCATCGGGTGACTCTCGGGGTAGGCGGCCTGCTTGTCAGTTCGTCCGTGGACATGCCCTCGCCTCACACCACCACCGATCATCAGGCTGAAGCCGCACTGTGGCCAGTGGTCGCGGCCGGCCCGGCCGTTGACCGTCGGAGTCCGCCCCATTTCTCCCATCACGATGACCAGGGTCGACTCGAGCAATCCCCGGGCCTCAAGATCTTCCAGCAAGGCGGGAATCACCTTGTCGAGAATCGGGAGGTTGAAGTCCTTCAACATGCCAAAGTTGTTGGTGTGCATGTCGTAGGCATGGCCGTAGTGCTTGTAGATGTCCTGGTGAACACTGACGAACGGCACTCGGCGTTCGAGCAAGCGGCGGGCAACCATCATGGTCGACCCCCACAGGTTGTCGCCGTAACGCTCGCGGGTCGCCTGGGATTCCCCGGAAAGGTCAAAGGCATCACGGGTCCGACTCGACGTCAGCATCTCGAAAGCCCGTCGCTGGAACCCGTCAAGCCGATCAGTCGCACGACTGCCACGGACCAATTCAAACTGCTGGTCAAGCTGCGTGAGAATCGATCGACGACGATCAAAACGATCGGCACTCATCGACGGCAGTGAATCGAGTGCCGGCATCTTCGGTGCACCGTGGGGCATCACCGGATAATAATCCTTCGCCGTGGGTTCCTTCTTGAACTTCGGATCGCACACGGCAAACAGGGGGTCGTACTGGCTACCAAGGAATCCACCATACGGCCCACCACGACGGTAGCTCTGGCCAGAACCCGGGAAGTTGGGCAGGCAAACCGACGCGGGAAGATCCCGCGACCCGCGTCCCAGGTACTCACAGATGGCACCGATATCCGGTGGATCGGTCGGCTGCGCTGGCAATCGGGCATTGCCGTCATCCCATCCGGTCATGATCGCCAGCGGATCGTGCGAGTTGTACTTGTGAGTGACGGTGCGAATCAGTGTCGCCTTGTGCATCCAACGGGCGATGTTGGGCATGTGTTCACAGATCTGAACACCCGGCAACGACGTGGAGATCGGCTTGAATTCACCCCGCACCTTCGCAGGCGCCTTGGGCTTCATGTCGAACATGTCCATGTGGGCCGGGCCACCAAGCAGGTTGAACAACACGACCGACTTGGCCGTCCCCTGCCCCTGGGATGCATCAGCCGCCCTCAGCAGACGAGGCAACGTCATGCTGCCAAACAGCGACAACCCGCCAACCTGCATCAGGTCGCGTCGGGTGATCCCGTCGCACAACCGCTTACGTCGTCCCAGGATTTTCAACATCACCAGTCTCCAATGTGTCCCTCTGTCGCACTATATCGAAATTCTCGCATCGATGTCATTGGTTTTTCCCTGCCAACTCGTATTGCGGTTGGCTTGCCAAGAGAACCTGATTCCCCGACAAGAAAGCCGCATTCGATTTCAGCAACGCATTGTTCCCCGGTACCACGGCATGATTATCGACTCCTACACCCATTGTGGTGTCAGCAAATACCATCCCGTCGACGTGGTCTCGGCAACCATGCAACAGGCTGGTGTGCATCGTGCCGTGCTCGCCCAGCACCTGGGAGAATTCGACAACAGCTACATCCAGGATGTCGTGGCCGAGAATCCGGACCGATTCGCCGGCGTCTGCCTGATCGATCACGAATCCCCATCTGCTGAGGAGGATCTCAGGATGCTGGCCGGATCGCCGTCATGCCAGGGCGTGCGTTGGCCCATCGCCCCGGACATCAACAACCTGGAACTCGTCGGCCGGACCCTGGAACTCGGCCTCGTCGTCGTGGCCTATTTCCCCGAATCAATTGCCGCCTGTGTCACCGGAATGAAACAACTGCTGGAATCGCATCCCGACGGGATCGTCGTGGCCTCTCACCTGGGCAACCCCACCGAAAACCAGCCAGACCCGTTGAGAGACTTTCACCAGGCCGGTGTCTTTGATCTCGTGTCGGCCAGCGGACTGGTCATCCAGTTGTCGGGCATGGAGATGACCACCGAGTTTCCCCACCAGGGCCTGCACCCACTGGTGGCAGCGTTCTTCGAAGCGGCGGGGCCGACGAGATTGACCTGGGGATCGAACTTCCCCGTCGTCGGCAGTGCCCGGGAATACCTGGCAGAACTGCAGTTGGTCAGCAGCGGCCAGTTGCCCATTCCCGAGGAGGCCATTCCCGCAATCGTCGGCGGCAACGCCGAGCGGATCTGGTTTGACCGACCTGCCTGACTCGCCTACCCAAACGCCCCGGCCTTGAGTGTGCCGGTGCTGTCGGCAAAGCGTTCCGAGTGGACACCCACCGTGTTCAGCATGCTGACATAAAGGTTGGACAGCGGCACCGAGTCATCAAACTTCTGGTAGGTGCCGTGTTTCAGTCCCATGTTCTTGCCACCAGCGAGAACCAGTGGGTAGTTGCGAGCATTGTGGGTCGTGCTACAGGCACTGCCAAAGAGCAGCAGAGTGTTGTCCAGCAACGGCCCATGCTCGTCTCGCACTGTCTTCAGGCGATCCAGCATGTAGGCATAATGGCTGGCCAGCCAGCGGTCGTAGTTGCTCCAGTTTTCCCAGTTCGTCGAGTGGCTCATGCCATGGTGGCCCTGGTTGATATCACAGGCCAGCTTGGGGAAGTGGTCACCAAACCCGATCCCGTCCTCGCGGCCGAGCATGTAGGACATCACGCGGGTGATGTCGGTTTGGAATCCGAGCACCATGATGTCGATCATCGACCGGATGTAGGCCTCGGGCGTTTTCTTGGGATCCACATCGAAGTTGATGTGTTCGGCATTGAACGGCTTCATCGGAGTGTCGAGCCACTTTTCATTCCGCTGGATCTGGCGTTCGACACTGCTGAGCGATTCCAGGTACTCCTGCAACTTGGCGCGATCGCCCTTGCCAAGCAACCGACTCAGCCGGCGACTGTCCTCCAGCACCAGGTCCACGATCCGCTTGCCACGGCGAATCTGGGCCCGCCGTTCCCTGGTGGCAGCTCCACCACCGGGCGAGAAGTATCGCTCGAAAATTTCGCGGTGCCTGTGCTCGGCTGGAATCGGTTTGCCCTGGTCGTTGAAGGAGAGCGTCGAGACCCGAGACTGGTAACCAACACCGCCGTCAACCGAGACAACCAGCGACGAGTAACGGGTCTTTTGTCCGATCCGCGCGGAGGCGACCTGGTCGACCGAGATGGTGTTGCGGTAATTGCTGCCCGAGACGTCACCGCCGGTCAACCACGAATCGCCGGCAAGATGGCCCAGGACCTCACGACTCCTGGGATGACTCAACCCGCCCAGGATACTGATGTCGGAGCGATGAGGTTGGAGAACATCGAGCGTGTTGGTGAACTGGTAGTCGGCCCCCTGCCCCATCGGGAACCAGCTCC
>CAWVUS010000141.1:0-13224 GCA_963933195.1 uncultured Planctomycetaceae bacterium | reverse complement strand
CCACGTCACTTCACCTTTCGAGGTGTCATCTTGAGGTTGTGGATCAGGAAAGCCCACTTGTCGGCGACTTCTTCGATGATCTTCGCCGTCGGTTTTCCCGCTCCGTGGCCAGCCCGGGTTTCAATCCGAATCAGCACCGGCGTCTGTCCCTTGTGGCAGTGTTGCAGTTGTGCTGCGAACTTGAAGCTGTGCCCGGGGACGACACGGTCGTCGGTGTCGGCTGTGGTGACCAGTGTGGCCGGGTACTTGGTGCCCGGTTTCAGGTTGTGGTAAGGCGAATACGCCAGCAGGGCCTGGAACTCCTTGGGATTCTCGGCACTGCCATAGTCGTCGACCCAGTAGCGGCCGGCGGTGAACTTGTGAAACCGCAACATGTCCATCACGCCGACAGCCGGCAGGCAGGCTCCAAACAACTCGGGGCGTTGGGTCATCACGGCTCCAACCAGCAACCCGCCGTTGCTGCCGCCCATCACGGCCAACTTGTCACTGGTGGTGTAGTTTTCGGAAATCAGGTACTCGGCCGCCGCAATGAAGTCGTCGAAGACGTTTTGTTTGTTGAGCTTTGTTCCGGCCCTGTGCCAGTTCTCGCCGTACTCCCCTCCCCCGCGGAGGTTCGGCATTGCGAACACACCGCCCATCTCCATCCATTGCAGCCGACTGATGGAAAACCTGGGTGTCAGCGAGATGTTGAAGCCGCCGTAGCCATAGAGCAGCGTGGGGCGTTTCCCGTCGAGCTTGGTGTCCTTGTGGTGCGCGATAAACATCGGCACCTGCGTTCCGTCCTTGCTCTTGTAAAAGACCTGTTTGACAAGGAAATCCTCGGGTGCGAACTTCACTTTCGCCTGCTTCCAGAGGGTGCTTTGGCCAGTGACCATGTCGTAGCGGTAGATGCTGGGAGGGGTCGCGAAACTGGCGAACGAGTAAAAGGTCTCGGTCTGGCCCTGTCGGCCTCCGAAGCCGCTGGCGGTCCCGATTCCGGGGAACTCGGCTTCACGGACAAATTCGCCGTTCATCGAGTGGATTCGGATCTGGGTGCGAGCGTCCTTGAGGTAATGAGCGACAAAGAGATTGCCGACCAGCCCGACGCCGGTGAGCGTTTCTTCTCGTTGGCCGATCAGAACGTGGTGGTGTTGCGGTTCGGGTTTTCGGACGTCCACGGCGACAAGGCTTCGCCTGGGGGCGTCGCGGTCGGTCTTGAAGAAGAACACCGGCCCGTCGTTTCCGACGAACGTGTATTCGTTGTCGAAGGTCGAGACCAGGTCGATTGGCATTCCGTATGGTTCGGCCAGGTCTTTGTACAGCACGCGGTACTTGTCGTCGGTTCCCTTCCAGACGGTGATGATGAGGTACCGTCCGTCCTCTGTCACCTCGGCCCCGAAGCCCCAGTCGGGGTGGTCGGGTCGCTTGTAAACAAGCACGTCATCGGCCTGGGGTGTTCCCACTCGGTGGTAATACACTTTCTGGTTGAGGTTCAGGTCCTGGAATTCAGCTCCCTTGCGAGGCTCGTCGAACCGGCTGTAGAAGAAGCCGCGGTTGTCGTTGGTCCAGGAGATGCTGCTGAATTTGACCCATTTCAGTTCGTCATCCAGCTTGCGGCGGGAACTCACTTCCATCACTCGCCATGTCCGCCAGTCGGACCCGGCTTCTGCGACGCCGTAGGCCATGAACCGGCCATCGTCACTGAACGATGTGCCGGACAGGGCGATGGTCCCGTCCTTGGACCAGGTGTTGGGGTCGATCAGAATCTTGGGAGTGGAATCAAGAGTGTCGAGGCTGTGGAGCACCGATTGGTTCTGCAGGCCGTTGTTCTTGTAAAAGTAGTACCGCCCTCCCCTCTTGAATGGCGTCCCGAACTTTTCGTAGTTCCACAGTTCCTCGATTCGCTTGCGAATCACTTCCCGCTGAGGAAGTGCCTCGAGATAGCCAAAGGTGACCTTGTTCTGGGCCTCGACCCAGTTGGCGACGCCCTTGGATTTTCGAACATCGTCCTCGAGCCATCGGTATGGGTCGGGGACGTTGGTCCCATGATGCGAGTCGACGTGGTCGATTCGTCGGGTCTTGACATAAGTGATGTCGGCAGCCGGCAGCGTGGCGGTCATGGTCAGCAGTCCGGCGAACAGGAACAGAATTCTCATGTGAAATCTCCAGGCGGTGTATCGCCGGGTCGAGCGAGTGGTCGGCCGAGTGGCGAAATGGTATTTAACCGGACCGGTTGGCAGTTGGAAAGCCCCGAAACGTCCGAGACGGCTCATACGGGAGAATGGCGGATGCGAGGTTTGTGGAAGTGCGGTTGCCTGGTGTTGCTGGCAGGGTTGGTTTGCCTGGGCGAACCTGTTCGCGCCGATGACCCGGGGGCCGGACCGACAGCGCGGCTCAACAGAGTGATCGACGCCGAATGGGAGTGGCGAACGAAGGAACAGCCGACATTTGCGTCGTATCTTGGCGACCGACGGTACAACGACCGGTGGCCCGATGTCTCGCTTGAGGCCATCACCCGTCGCCACCGGCATCGGCAACAGGTGCTCAAGCAACTGGCTGCGATCGATCGCAAGGTGTTGGCCCCGGATGATCAACTGAATTACGACCTGTTTCGGCGCGAGTATTCGGTGTCGGTCGAGAGTCACAAGTTCCGTTGGTTTCTTTGTCCGCTGACGGCGCGTGATGGAATCCAGGACGCCAGTTCGACGGCCGACGTGATCCGTTTCGAACGCCTGGAGGACTACCAGCAGTGGATCAAGCGGTTGCAGTCGTTTGGGACATACATGGACCAGACGATCGGCCTGATGCAAGCCGGTCTGAAGGAACGCCGGGTCCATGACCGTGAGGTGATGGTTCGTGTGCCGGGCCAGATTGGTCGGCAAATCGTTGACGATCCAGATAAGAGTCTTTTCTACAAGCCGTTTCGGTCGTTTCCTGATGGGGTGTCGGAAGTGGACCAGAAGCGGTTGCAGGCCGAGGCGAGACTGGCGATTTCCGACGTTGTGGTGCCGGCTTATCGCCGGTTGCACAAGTTTTTCACCGAGAAGTATTTGCCCGGTTGTTTCCCACGAGCGGGAGTCTGGCAGATTCCCGATGGTCACGATTTTTACGCGTTCCGGTGTCGACGCTTCACCACGACGAATTTGAAGCCCGAAGAAATTCACCAGATCGGTTTGGACGAGGTGAAACGGATTCGAGCCGAGATGCAGAAAGTGATCAAACAAACCAAGTACCGGGGTGGTTTTCGGGAGTTTCTCGAGTTCATGCGTTCGGACCCTCGCTTCTATTACAAGGATGCCAAGGATCTTCTGGCGGCGTATCGCGAGGTGAGCAAACGGATCGATCCCCACCTGGTGCGACTCTTTCGTCGATTGCCGCGTATTCCGTACGGTGTCGAACCGATCCCAATGCACCTGGCGCCCGATACGACGACGGCGTACTACCGTCCTCCTTCTGCTGACGGACTGCGAGCCGGAACATATTTCGTGAATCTCTATCGTCCGGATGTGCGACCGAAATATGAGATTGAAGCGTTGAGCCTGCACGAGGCCGTGCCCGGGCACCATTTGCAAATTTCCTTGGCAATGGAACTGGAAAACGTGCCTCCGTTCCGTCGGTTTGGAGGTTACACGGCCTTCATCGAGGGCTGGGGACTTTACGCAGAAAGCCTCGGCGGGGAACTGGGGCTCTACAAGGACCCGTATTCGAAATTCGGCCAGTTGACCTACGAGATGTGGCGAGCGGTGCGGCTGGTCGTCGACACCGGGATGCACTACGACGGTTGGACTCGGGAACGGGCGATCGCATATTTCGCGGACAACACGGCGAAAACGTTGCTCGACATCGAGAACGAGATTGATCGGTATATCGCCTGGCCCGGCCAGGCGTTGGCGTACAAGATCGGTGAATTGAAGATTCAGCAACTGCGACGTCGGGCCGAGAAGCAACTCGGCGACAAGTTTGACGTGCGAGAATTCCACGACGTGGTTTTGTCGCGGGGGGCCGTGACACTCGACCTGCTTGAACAGCAGGTCGAGCAGTGGCTGAAGAAGAAGTGACGATCAGGGGGCCAGTCGATCGGCCAGCCATTGTGCAGTCGACAGTGGTCGAGTGCCTGTCAGGTGTTCCACCTGGTGCCGGCAACTGAATCCGGGTGCTATCACGGGGCCTCTGTGTTGGCGGACTGCTGGAGCCAATACTCGTTCACCGATTGCCAGCGACACCGCGAGATGGTCTCGCTGGTAGCCGAACGATCCGGCCATTCCGCAGCACCCCCCGTCGAGGTCTTTGGCTTCTCCACCGGCCTGCCGGATCACGTCCAGTGTCGGGCTGGTGCCGATCAGTGCTTTCTGGTGGCAGTGACCGTGATGCAACACGGCATCACCTTGCGGATCCGCTGGGTGGGGTTCTTCGGGCAGGACACGGGAGGCCCATTGTTCAAACGTCAGGCAGGCCCTGGCCACCTGGCGAGCTGCTTGACGTTTCGCGGCGGGGACCAGTTGGGGGAGATCGTCGATGACAGCCGACCAGCAACCGGGTTCCAGGAAGATGATCGGGCGTTGTGCCTGGGCCAGGGGGATGAGTGCGTCAACCAACCGGGTTGCCTGGCTGCGAGCCTCGTCGAGGAAACCTCGGGAAATGAGCGGCCGGCCGCAGCAGACATGAGGCGAGAGAGCGGAACTGAGTCCCAGTGAACTGGCGACACGGATAGCAGCCAGGACGTGCTGTGGCTCGTAGTGAATGGAAAACGTGTCGGGAAAGAAAACGGCATCCGCTTTCAGGGCGGATGGGAACCCCTGGTTCTTGCACTGGGCCAGCAAGGACCGTTTGACGACGCGTGGTGGCCGGCGGTCCTGTGCGATGCCGGCGAACCATTTTCCGATTCCGCTGTTGCTCACTGCGTTGAACAGGCGTGGCCAGGTGGACGCCCGCTCCAGAGTGTTGCGGATACCCGCGAAGCGACGGTCGTGTCGCGGTCGTGAGTGGACCTGGTGGAACTGATATAGGAATTCGGACTTCATGCGGGCCATGTCGACCCCCGTGGGGCATTCCGATTTGCAGGCCTTGCATTCCAGGCACAAATCCAAGGCCGGTTTCAGAGTTGGGTTGGCGAGTCCCTCGGGGCCGAGTTGGCCGTTGATCGCCATTCTCAGGGCGTTGGCTCGCCCGCGTGTGGAGTCCGATTCGTTCCGGGTCGCCATGTAGGACGGGCACATGGTGCCGGTCAGGGTTTTGCGACACGCTCCGACGCCGCTGCATTGTTCGGCGGCGCGGGCGATGCCTCCAAAGTCCGAGAAGTCGAAGGCGGTCGAGGGAGCGGGCGTGACGTGCTCAGGGCCGAATCGCAGATCGGCGGTCAATTCGGGGGCGTCCACGATTTTTCCGGGGTTCAGTAACCCTTCGGGGTCGAAGGTGCGTTTGATTTCACGGAATGCCTGATAGAGCGTCGGTCCGAACATCCGTTCCTGAAATGGGGCGCGTACGAGCCCGTCGCCATGCTCGCCACTGAGTGCGCCACCGAATTCCAGGACCAGGTCGGCCACGTCGTTGGCAATTGCGGCAAATCGTTCGACGCCGGTAGTGGTTTTTAGGTCGACAACTGGTCGGATGTGAAGCAGTCCGACGGAGGCGTGTGCGTAAAAACCGGCGGGAGTGTGATGTCGGTCGAGAATTTCCTGGAAACGTTGGATGTAGTCTTTCAGACGCTCGGGCGCGACTGCGGTGTCTTCGACGAAGGCGATGGCCTTGTCGTCACCGGCAACGGCCATCGAGAGACCCAGGGACGCCTTTCGGAGTTTCCAGATTCGCCCTTGTTCCTCGGGGGACACGGCCCGGAAAAAAGACGTCCCACAACCCCGGTGTTTCAAGTCCGATTCGATCGTCTCGATCCGTTGAAGCAGGTCACCAGTGTCCTCTCCCTGGACCTCGATCAAGAGGACTCCGGCTGGGTCTCCGTCGATGAACCATCTCAGGGGTTCGAATTCGGGTTTTCCGATCGTGTGCGAAAGAATCATACGATCGACCAGTTCGATGGCCGAAGGGTTGTGTTCGAGAATGGTCGGTACGGCTGCGAGGGCCTCGAGCAGATCGTCGAACTGGACGCTCAGGAGGACCCTCTCTGCAGGGATCGGGACGACGCGAAGCGTGGCTTCCAGGATCAGTGCGAGGGTTCCTTCGGAGCCGACGATCAACCGAGACAGATTGGGGGGGCGTTTGTGCTCGGGCGTGAATTCGTCGAGGTTGTATCCTCCAACGCGACGGAGAATCTTGGGGTACCGCCGGTCAATTTCTTCGGAATGCTTGGTGGCCAGGCTCACGACGGCCTCATGACAGCGGGCGTGGAGCGTGTCGGATGCGTCGGGAGACGAGTCGTCCAGTACGACCACGCTACCGTCGGCCAGCATGACGGTGAGGCTCTCGACATAGTCGAGCGTCTTGCCATAGACGACAGAACGTGTGCCAGAGGAGTTGTTGGAGATCATGCCGCCGATGGTGGCGCGGCTGGAGGTCGACAGGTCGAGCGGCAGCGTTAGGCCGTAGGGTTTGAGCGTGGCATTGAGTTCGTCGAGGACGATGCCTGGCTGGACTCGGACCCTTTGGCGTTCTGGTTGAAGTTCCAGCAGGTTGCCGAAATGTTTCGAGAAGTCCAGTTGCAAGCCGGAGCCGATTGCCTGGCCGGCCTGGGAGGTGCCTCCGCCACGTGCGGTGATGGAGATGCTGTGTTCACGGCAGAACGCCAGGACCGCAGCGACATCGTCGCGGTGCTTGGGGCGAACGACAGCCGAGGGCAGGATCTGGTAGACGCTGGCGTCGGTGGCGTACATCGCCCGGATGGCAGGATCGTTCGTGACATCGCCTTCGAGTCGAGAACGCAGGCCAGACAACTGTAACGAGGAAAGTGTCACGGGCTCTGGGATCCGATTTCCTTGAGTCCGTCGGCGAGGCGTTGCAGGCCCCGGGTGAGGTTGTCGCCACCGGAGGCGAAAGAGACCCGCAGGGTACCCTCAGCTGAGTCGCCATAGGCTCCTCCGTGCATCACCACCACGCCATGGTCTGTCAAAAGCGAGCGACGGATGTCATTGGATGTGCGATTCAGTTCTCGAGCGTCGACCATTGCAAAGAATCCGCCCTCGGGAGTCAGCACGTTGATGGCGGGGATGCCAGACAGCGCGTCAAGAACCTGATCACGCCGTGCCGCGTACGTTGCGGTCATCTCGGTGACACAATCCTGTGGCCCCTCGAGCGCCGCAGCGGCGGCATCCTGCACGAAAGTGGCTGGGCCGCGGCTGGATTGCTGGAGCACGAGATACATTGCCGAGATCACTTCCGGAGGCGCAGCGCAGAATCCGACTCGCCAGCCGGTCATCGCGTAGGTTTTGGAGAGGCTGTTGACGATGATCGTTCGGGAGCGGGCGTCATCCGAGAGTGCCGCGGGCGTGCGGTGGCGGTGGCCGTCGTAACAAATGGATTCGTAAATCTCGTCGCTGATCACATACAGGTCCTGGCGGGTCGCGAGGTCCATGAGCCCTGTCCATTCGTCCTCGCCGAGCACTGTTCCGGTGGGATTCCAGGGCGAATTGACCAGCATGGCCCGGGTGCGGGCTGAGCAGGCTGCCTCGACCTGCCGCGGATCCCAATGGAAACGTCCGTTGGTCAGCGTGGCCGGTACCGGAATCGGGCGGCCTCCCAATTGGACAATGGCCGAAAGGTAGGCGTCGTAGACCGGTTCGGGGACCAGGACCTCGTCGTCCGGATCGAGCACGGCCCCCAGCGCGGCGTACAGACCAAGGGTTGCACCGCTGGTGACGAGGATTTCTTCACCGGAGGAGTATTCAGGACCACCGTTTCGCAGGATTGCTCCGGCGACAGCTTCCCTGAGTCGATGTTCTCCCCGGTTGTCGGGGTAACCGGTGCGTCCCTCGGCGAGTGCCTGTTGGGCCGCGGTGATGATGTGCTCGGGAGTCGGAAGGTCCGGTGCACCTCGCATCAGCGATACCGGCGATTGTCCGTCGGCCTGCAGGTGCCGGACCTCCTGCAGAATCGAGTTGACGGCGGTGGGCTTGAGCAGTTCGAGGCGTTTTGCGAGTGGCATAGGATCGCGCCGAATGAAGCGGAGTCGGTTGGCAACGCAGGAGGGGCATTATAGGCTTCCAGAAATCAAGGAGACCACCGGCGGGGGCGACTCGGATTGGACTGGTTCAGCAAACACTGGTTGCAACTGCTGTTTGTCGGGATGTACCTGGCGATGCTTGCCTGGCACGGATGGCTGGGGAAGCGGCGGACTCGCGGACTGGATGATTTTTTGGTCGGCGGGCGCCGGATGGGCGGCGTCGTGATCGGGTTGTCCTTTTACGCGACGTTTGTCAGTTCCGTAACGTTCGTTGGGCATGCCGGACGGAGTTACGCTTTTGGTCTGTCGTGGTGGCTGATTTGTGTCGTCGTCTTCACTTCCATGGTGCTTGTCTCGTGGTTCGTCATAGCGCCTCCGTTCACACGTCGCGCGCGAGAATTGGGTGCGCTGACCGTGCCGGATTTTCTCGGTTTTCAATACGAATCCCTGTTGCTGCGACGGTTGGCTGGGGGCGTGGTGGTGATCGCGTCGTTGGCCTACATGGTGGCCGTTTACGAGGGGGCAACGCGGCTGTTGGGAGTGCTGCTGGATCTCGATCCCGGGCTGGTCACAATGATCATCTTTGTCGTGGTGACGGCATACACGCTGGCCGGCGGCTTCCACTCGGTTGTCGCCACGGATGCGGTCCAGGGAGTCATCCTGCTGGCCGGTGGAATGTTATTGCCGTTGTCGATGGTCGTCCGTGAGGGGGGGGTGACCGCCCTGCTCGGAAAGGTCCGGCTGGCGATGCCTTCGGTGTTGGAGTGGCAACCGCAAGGGGCACTGGCTGGGGACGTGACCGTTGGCACCCTGGTTGGTCTCGCCCTGGGGGTGGGGTTGAAGATTATCGTCGAGCCCCGGCAGTTGTCACGTTTCTATGGGCTTGCTGACGACGAGCAACTCAGGCGCGGACGATGGATTGCGCCGGCAATGTTGTTTGTCACTTATCTCGTGATGCTGCCGGTGGGGTTCCTGGCTCACGCGTTCGTGACACCCGCGGAATTGGGGGGGGGAAGTGGCAGTGCCTTGACCGACAACGTGATTCCCCACCTGCTGGGAGCCAAGGTGAACCTGTTGGGGCCGGTGGCGGGTGCATTTTTTCTGACCGGCCTGGTGGCTGCTGCGATGTCTTCGATCGATTCGGTGCTGCTGGTTGCGGCTTCGAGTGCCGATCACGACCTGGTGGCTCCGGGACGGGCCGATGACGGCGTTGGTGTCCGCCGCACGCGCGTGTGGGTGTTTCTGCTTTCCGCCGTTGCCGCTGTGCTCTCACTGATTCTTGACCAGGGGATCACCGAGATGAGCTCTTTCTCGGGTTCGCTGTACGCGGCCTGTTTCCTGCCCTCGTTGATTGTGGGGTTGTTCTGGAAACGGTTGGGCCGCACGGCGGCTTTGCTCGCATTGGTCACCGGGTTCGCGACCACCCTGGGATGGTTCATTCTGAAGCAGGCAGGCGGCCTTGGAGAACTGCGAAAAGTGCACGAAGTCTACGTGGGCGTCGCCTGTTCTCATGTGGTGGCTGTCACGATAACCGTGTTGGGTCGGGGGGGGCGTCGTTGAGTGTCGTTGTGTTGGCCCGGTTGCCGGAATCATCTTTCTTGGGCCGGTCCATCAACAGCAGCCCACCGATGGTCAGCCCGGTGCCGATGATCATCCATCGGGTCATGGGTTCGTCGAAAATCCAGACACCAGCCAGTGAGGTCAGCGCGATTTGTGAAGCGTTGATCAAGTTGGCCCGGACGATCGAAATGTGCCTGAGCGCTTCGGTGAGGGCGAAAAATGCGATGGAGGTGAAACCACCGGCGACCATTGAGATCCAGAATTCTCGAGGCGAGGTCCGCTCGAGGATCCAGTCGCCACCCTGGCGAGCCAGGACACCTCCGCCCAACACGATGATGGCGGTCGAGGAGAGTAGCAGAATCGTGGCAGCGGTGCTGACTCCGCTCTGGGCGGCCTGGCGGATCACGACACCGGCCTGTCCCCAGCCGATTCCTGCCGCCAGTCCCATCGCCACTGTCAGCAGGATCAGGTTTGTGCCCCCCTGCCCGGCTACCGAGGTTGCGATCTGGTCGGCGTCGAGCGTCAAAAGGCAGATGGCCATGATCAGGACTCCCATGGCGGCGATCGACCGGCGGCTGACTCGTTCACCGATCAGTACCACGCCGAGCACGGCACCGCTGATGAGCAGGGCGGCCTGGGAGACCGGGACGGTGAAGGACATGCCACCCAATGCCAACCCCCACTGGAAGCCCACGTTGCCCAGCAGTTGCATCGCGGTTCCCGAGATTAACAGGGCTACGATCATGCGGGGTGACGGCCAGGTGGTCGAACCGCGGATCGCCTTGTATGCCAGGACGGCAACCGCTGCGGCAACCGTGGGGATGGCTTTCAGGCACGAGACCCATGCGGCCCAGTCGGCTCCCTCTCCGGTCACCGCACGCAAGGCGATGATCGACGCGGTGTAACAAAACGACGAGAAGACGGCCAGCAGCGTGCCACGGAGAACCCAGTCGGTCTCCGGTGGAACGTCCGAGGCAAGGTGTGCCGGGTCGTTGGCGGGGCGAGCTGTCGTGGTCACCGGTTTCCCTGAATCAGGTTCGTTGCGGTCTCAACACAAGTCCGGGCCGCAACTCGGTGTGCTCGCCTTGCAGGATCACTGGACGGCCGTTGACCACGACCGTCTCGATCCCCTCGGGGTACTGATGAGGGGCCTGGAAGGTTGCCTTGTCGATGACCGTCTTGAAGTCGAAGACGACGATGTCGGCGGCGTGGCCGACCTGGATGGTTCCCCGGTCTGGCAGACCCAGTTGGGCGGCCGGCATTGCGGTCATCTTGTGGATTGCGGTTTCCAGCGAAAACAGTTTCATCTGGCGGCAGTATCGTCCCAGGACCCTGGGGAAACAGCCGTAGTAGCGTGGATGAGGCATGCCCTGTGCCGTGTCTGCGCTCACTGCGCGGCCGTCTGAACCGATCATTGACAGTGGGTGTTTCAGAACCCGTTGGACCTCGCGTTCGTCCATGATGAAATTGATCATCCGGGCGCGGCCGTTTCCTTCAATCAAAAGGTCGATGCAGGCCTCGACTCCGGCACACTTCCTGGATCGTGCGACGTCCGCGATCCTCTTGCCGATCCACTTGCGGTTGGCGGGGGTGCCAACCGTGGCAATCTGGATGTCGTCCCATTCGAGCTTGAAGAAATTGGGCCAGTTGTCCGTCCCGCGAACCATGTCGCGGGCGATCCTGCGTCTTTGCACCGGGTCCTTGAGACGGGCCAGCATGGCTCCGCGGCCCCCCTCGTGAGCCCATGGCGGAACAAGTTGTGCCATCCCCGCACTGCCGGCGTGATAGGGATACACATCGACTCGAACGGGGTGTTTCTTTTTGTTGGCGGCCTCAATCAGTGGCAGTGTCTTGAGGGTGGTTCCCCAGTTGTCTCGGCCAGCGGCCTTGTGGTGGGAAATCTGGACGGGAAGTCCGGCTTCATCTCCGACCTGGATGGCCTCGCGAACGGCAGTGAGCAGCGTGGAGGCTTCACCGCGGATGTGAGACGCATAGAGGCCTCGATGCCGTGCGACCACCTGGGCCAGCGCCACGATCTCGGGTGTTTCAGTATAGGTTCCCGGCGGCGATACCAGCCCGGTGGACATGCCTGTCGCACCGGATCGCATGGCCTCGTCGACATGGTCTTGCATCCGCCGGAGTTCAACGGGGGTGGGCTTGCGGTTCTGGTCGCCCATCACGGCTCGCCGGATGCTGTTGTGGCCGACCAGTCCGCAGATGTTGATGGTTGTGCCGGATTGTTTCAGTGCCTGCAGGTAGTCTCCGTATGTGCTGATCTTGTGGCCGTACGTTTCGACTGGAGCACCGACTGGAGCCGGCGAACTGCCGCAGTTTCCGACCACGTGGGTCGTGGCGCCTTGCCGGACGGCGCTTTGAGCCAGGCCGTCCTGTAGCAAGGTGCTGTCACTGTGGGTGTGCATGTCGATGAAGCCAGGGCAGACAATGCGATTGGTTGCATTGATCACGCGCCGGGCGGATGATTCGGAAAGGTTTCCGATCGCGGCGATGCGAGACCCCTTGATGCCCAGGTCGTGGCGGACACCCGGTTTCCCCGTGCCGTCAACAATCGTTCCGCCGCGGATCACGATATCGAAGGAAGCGTCCGAGGCCAGGGCTGCGAGGGGATAAGCCGAGGCGAGCGCGACCCCCCCTGCGGTCATCTGCAGGAAATCGCGTCGTCGTGTCAGGTCAATCATGCGTGTCCCCAGGCTCCAAGTGTTCTCGTCGCAATTACAGTCGATGAAGTCCTTCTCATCAACGACGGAGCGTCGGATTGGCCAGCGGTGCCCGATGCCGATAGACTGCGAGTCGAATCCATGCAGGACATCGTTTTTGAAGACAGGTACGAGTTTATCCCGCCACACCGTGGCAATTGGTGGCCGTGGTTGCTTGAACGGGTGGTCGGCTGGCATCTGCGCAAAACGTATTCGATTTCCGAGGTCGACGTCCGAGGACTCGATCGATTGTCGGCATCAATCGAATCCGGCGATGGCATCATCATTGCTCCCAATCATTGCCGTCTTAGTGATCCGATCGCGCTGGGCGAGTTGATCACCGGTGTCGGCTGCCACATCTTTACGATGGCCAGTTGGAACGTGTTCAAGGTGAGCGCATTCCAGAAGTTCCTGGTTCGGCGAATGGGCGGATTCAGTATCTACCGTGAGGGAATGGATCGTGCGGCGTTGAACTGCGCGATTGATGTGCTGGTCGACGCCAAGCGGCCATTGGTGCTTTTTCCCGAAGGGATGATCTCACGGACAAACGATCGTCTGAGTCTGCTTCAGGACGGGGTGTCGTTGATGGCCCGGGCCGCTGCCCGCAAGAGAGCCGGTTTGAGTCCGCCGGGCCGGGTGGTCGTGCATCCGGTCGCGTTGAAATATCGTTTCGACGGTGAGATCGAGTCGAGCGTGGCGGGGGTGTTGAGTGATATCGAGTCGCGTTTGAGTTGGCAGCCCCAGGTGGGGAAACCATTGCTGGAACGTGTTGAGAAGATCGGGCAGGCCCTGTTGGCTTTGAAAGAGGTTGAATATCTTGGTGCTCCGCAGATCGGATCGGTCTTTGATCGCCGGGACCGG
>CAWVUS010000140.1:0-13281 GCA_963933195.1 uncultured Planctomycetaceae bacterium | reverse complement strand
CAGCAACGAATACAGCGACTTCAGGTTGGGCCGGTTGCGTACCGAAATCACGTCACCGGCGTTGACCCGGATGGATGGCACGGTGACGGTGCGTCCGTTGACCTGGAAATGTCCGTGGGCGGCGCCCTGTCGAGCCTGCGGGCGGGTGTCGGCAAATCCGGCACGACGAATCACATTGTCGAGGCGGCGTTCGCAGAGCACCAGCAGTTGTTCGCCGGTGTTCCCCTTCAACCGTTTGGCCGCATCAAATAATCGTCGCAGTTGCCGCTCGCGAATTCCGTAGTAGTACTTGATCTTCTGCTTCTCGAGTAATCCGAGTGCATAGTTGGAGGGTTTGCGGCGACGTTGCGACATCCCCGGCGGGTAGTCGCGGCGTTCGGCCGCGCGGACCGCTCCGGAACTTTCGAAAATCATAGCGCCAAGGCGCCGATTGATGCGTGCTTTTGGTCCGGTGTGCCGACCCATTCCGTATTTCTCCGAGGACAATCCGCCGCTACTGCAATCCATGAATTTAGGACGGTGCGCGGTTGATTTCAAGGCTTAGGGGGTTGCAGGGGGTGGTCCTGGGGTCGGGTCTGGGCTGGCTCCGGTGGCTCCTGCTGCCGCCTCGGCCTCCTTCTCCGCCGCTGCCGCTTCTGCTTCGGCCGCAGCCGCTTCTGCCTCGGCTGCCGCTTCTGCGGCCGCTGCTTTTCCGTCGTCATCAACGACAATTGAGTCGACGAACAGTTTCGAATTTGGGACGTAGACGATCCGGTCGTTGTAATCCAGCACGGTGTATCGCAGGTCAATTGAGCGGACACGGCCTTCGTACTTGCCCACGAGTATGATGTCGTCCTGGTCGAACGGCTTGTAAATGATGACCATGATTCCAGCCAATAGGTTGGAAATCGTGTCCTTTAGCGCAAAACCAAGTGCGAAACCGGTCAGTCCTAGCCCGGCAATCAGGGCACCGACATCGATACCTAAAGTGCCCAGGGCGGAGACGGCTCCAAAGAGCATCATGCCGACCTTGACCGAACGGCCCAGGAAATTCGACAGTTCGTCATCGACTTTGTTGCTATTCCCCATGCGGCAGATGATTTTCATCAGCAATTTGCCGCCGATCAGGAACAACAAGTAGACCCCGATTGCCGCACCAAGTTTCGGTGCGAATTCCACGGCCATTTGTTGGATTTGGCCGAACAAGTTGTAGGCCGCGGCGGTGGTTTCAGTGGCGGCGGCGGCGGGTGACTCGGTGGCGGCCTGAAGCATCGGGCTGTCTCCTCATCTGGCGGTGAGTGTGCGAAAGATGGACCGGCAAAAAATTGACGGGCCGAGACTATAGTTTCGCTGGGAAGGTGCGAATAGAGGGCTTTTGATGGATTCGGCTGTGAGTTGTGACTGGACTTGGGTATGCTATTTCCGCATTGAAAAGGGGGACTGGGTCATGGCCTCACTGGGGCGCCATCTTCTGGTGGAAATGTGGGATTGCGACTCTCGGATTGACGATGTGGGAATCGTCGAACGGGCGATCGACGAGGCGGTGGTCGCAATTGGAGCGACGCTGGTGCAATCGCATGTTCATCGGTACAGCCCACAGGGGGTCACCGGACTGGCGGTTTTGGCCGAGAGTCATTTGTCGCTGCACAGCTGGCCGGAATACGGCTACATGGCTGCAGACGTTTTCACCTGTGGCACGCTGACGATTCCGCGTCGGGCCGTGGCTGTCTTTGAAGAGATTTTTGCACCCGGTCGAATCGAGGTGCGAGAGATCGAGCGTGGCGTACAGGTCGGAGATGCTGCGTTGCCCAGGGCGACCGGCAACCTGGCTACACATCCAACCGTCTGATTCGATAGGAGAGTTCGCATCGTGGTGGCCTCAACCAACTGCCCGTCCTGTGGATCTGCGGTCGAGTTTTCCATTGGGTCATCGTTGGTGGCGGTGTGTGAGAGTTGCCAGTCGCTGGTGGGACGTGGTGACGGGGCCCTGGAGAGGTACGGGAAGGTCAGTGATATTGCTCCCACCCGCACACCACTCAAGGTGGGGATCAGGGGGCGACACAAGGGAGCGGCATTCGAGATAACCGGTCGCACGCAGTTGCAGCACAGTGCGGGCGGGACCTGGAACGAATGGTACCTGGCGTTCCAGGGTGGCAAACGCTGGGGCTGGCTGTCCGAGGCTCAAGGGCGGCTGAACCTGACGTTCCGACAACCGCCCGGCTCCGAAGCTTCAGAGATTCCCGCGTCGCCCGAGGAGTGCGAACTGGGGCAGGTGATCACGATCCCGCGAGCGGGTGGGATGACCGCGGTGGAGATCGATGAAGCGTCGGTTTCGGCGGCCGAGGGAGAATTGCCGTTTGTTCCACAGTTGGGGCAACTGGTGGCGTACATCGACCTGCAAGGAAAGGGCCAGAAATTCGCAACGATTGATTACGGCGAGACTCCACCCGCAGTGTTCGGCGGCCGGGAGGTGACGCTCGAGCAACTTGGGTTGGCCGACAATCCCGCGGTGGTTGAAGCGGCGGCACAGGTCGGGGCTCAGTCGGTCAATTGTCCGAGTTGTGCTGGGCCGTTGACGATCCAGGATCCGGGAGCGTCGCAGCGAATCGCCTGTCAGTATTGCGGGGCTCTCCACGCGGTCAATGACGGGAAATTGAAGTTCCTGGAAGAGTTGGGGAAGCCTGCACACAAACCCAGAATCCCTCTTGGCAGCGAAGGGGAGTTGCAGGGGGTCAAGTATACGGTGATTGGCTACCTGAGGCGGTCTATGCGATACGCGGGGGTCGTCTACCCGTGGTCGGAGTACCTGCTGTGGGCCAAGGGGCGGCCTTACTACTGGTTGGTGGAGAGCAACGGGCACTGGAGCCTGGGGACAGCGGTTTCCGGTGGCCAGATTGCCGGTGGTGCAGGTTCGGGCGTCGAGATCCACTGCGACGGGGTCACGTACCGGATGTTCGACAAATACAAGGCGACCGTGGACGTGGTGATCGGAGAGTTCTACTGGCGAGTGGAAAAGGACGAGACGGTCGAAGCTGCCGACTACGTGAGGCCTCCGTTTATGGTGTCACGTGAAATCTCAAAGGAGGTGCGCGGGAAGTCACTGTCAACGGTCAGTGGCAAATCGCGTGAGATGAGCTTCACGAAATTGGAATACATCAAGTCGTCGGAAGTGGGCGCTGGGTTTGGCCTGGATGAAGCGAAGTTTACGGACCAGTTCTCTTTCGATCAGCCGGCTCCGAATCAACCGTTTGTGATGAAGCAAATCTACGCACCGTGGGCCGCCATGATGCTCGGGGCGATTTTTATGGCATTGATCGCCGGGGTAATGGGCGACGCGCATGCTGTCGGCCGATTGATGTGGGCGTGGTTTGCGTTGTCGGTGCCCGGGGTGATCACGCTAATGCTGCATTTTGCGTATGAGAAGAGTCGGTGGTCAGAGAGCGACTATTGTCCGGCGTGGTTACAGGCGAGTGAGTGAAACTAACCAGCGAGAGTACATATGACACTCAAAACTCTTTACATAACTTTTGCTGCCGGAGTGTTGGGGTTTTATGCCCTTTCGGCTGCCGCAGGCTGGAAGCCACCGAAGGTGGATCTCGGTGGGATGGGCGGTGGAGGAAGCGGCTACCGGTCCTACGGTGGGTCGGGCTACGGCAAGTGAATCCCTGTTGGGTGAGGATAACGTGGCGCGTACTGAAGAGGCGAAGGTGAGTGACACGACGGACTGTTCGTCTGGAGTTCGCCCGAAATTCTTTTCACTGACAGTGTGGGTGCTTGGCGGTTACCTTGCCGTCGGCGTGGTGTTGTCGCTTGTCTATGTGGACAGGGAAGTGTTGCGGGAGGAGTTTCGTTTTGCCGGGAACGACATGGTGAGGCCTGCAGTGACCGAGGAGATGCAGGTGCTGGATGCGTCCAGGCAGCACGAGATCGATCGCTATCTGGATTGGGCCAAGCGTCCGAAAGTAGATGCGACAGCAGGTCATTCTGTCGCATCCGGCCCGGCGTTCGCACCGCGGTGCAGGCTGGGCAAATCGAAGAAATTGTTCGCGATTTTGAATCCCCTGGCAGTCACGCCACTGGAAGCCACCGTCGCCGACTGGAACTGGGCCAACCTGATGGCGAGTCGCGGCCGACTCGACCTTTTGGAAACCGGGTCGGGCCGGCGTTGGACGCTGACCGGGTCGAATCTGGAGCGGTTGTTGGGCGAGCAGCAGGAGGATGGTCGCGGCGGCGACGACGGGATGACCTTGCAGCTGGGTGACTACCGTCCGGGACCCAGGGTGGTGTCGGTGACTGCGACGGACAGTTTTGCGGCAGAGGGTGACTTTGTGAGCCGTCGGTTCGAGTTGACGTCGGAACGGCCGGTGGCGGTTTCGGTCGAGGCAGGCCTGGACAACGCTTGGCTCTCAATCGAGGGCAGATTGCACAACGAGACGACGTTTCAGCAGCAGAGGGTTTCGCTGATGCTGAGAGAGTTTCACGGAGTTGCCGATGCCCGGGGAAGTGATGAGACATTCGAGACCCGGCATGTTGGTTACCTGGCCGCTGTGCCTCCCGGGACGTACACCTTGCACGTGCACGCCGAGCGTTCCTCGGCATCCCCGGGGGAGATGGTGGTGAAGGTGAGTGAGGGCGGAAGTTACCATTGGCCGGGATTGTGGTGGTTGATGGCCATCGTCGGGGGGCTCGGAGTGGGGCTGGGCCTATTCAGTTCCACGCGTTCAATGGTGCCACAGATATGACAATGACTGGCAGGAAGGGGTGTCGGGGGGCTGGGAATAACGGCCGTTCGGTGCCGTCCTGTCCGACAAGAAACGCGTCGTTCGTGTTTTGTGCTGACGACGTTGAAATCCACGGGAATCCTGGAGGAGGAAAGTAACGTGTTTGCAGATGTTTTGCAGCCATTGGTGGGATCACTGATCTTCACGGTGGCGGGATTGATTTTGTTCGGTGCATCGATCTGGCTGATGGACAAATTGACACCGTTTTCCGTGCGCAAGGAGATCGAGGTCGATCAAAATATTGCCCTGGCGATCATCATGGGATGTGTGATCCTGGGGATCTCGATCATCCTCGCCGCGTCGTTTATCGACACGGGTGGTGCGGCTCTCACGGCACCGGCCACCCAAACGTCGCCGTAGAAAGCGGCGCACGATGGGCAACACTGATCAATCCGAGGCCGGCGGGGCAGTTCTTGTCCGGCCGCCGCTGCTGTACCTGAACGTCCTGGTGATCGCCACCTGCGGGCTGGTCTACGAATTGATCGCGGGAACACTCGCCAGTTACGTGCTGGGCGACTCGGTCACTCAATTTTCCACGTGCATCGGCGTCTACCTGTCGGCACTGGGGGTTGGTGCCTGGCTGAGCCGTTTTGTCGAGAAATCCACGGCACGTTGCTTCATCGAAGTTGAACTGGGGGTGGCGTTGCTGGGAGGGCTGTCGGCGCCGATTTTGTTTCTGGCCTTTTCGCACGTCTCGTGGTTTCATGCCGCCTTGTACGGTGTCGTTTTTGCGATCGGCACGTTGGTGGGACTCGAGTTACCGCTGTTGATGCGGATTCTGCGAGAACAGCTCGAATTCAAAGAACTGATTTCTCGGGTTTTGACTTTCGATTACATCGGCGCGTTGGTCGGTTCGTTGTTGTTTCCGATCCTGTTGGTGCCGAGCCTGGGGCTGGTTCGAACGTCGCTGGTGTTTGGGATGCTCAATGCGGCTGTCGCGTTGTGGGGTACGTGGTTGCTGGAACCCTTGCTCAAAAAGTCTCCGGGCCCCCTGCGTGTCCGTGCGGTCGTGGTGATGGTCGTCCTGGTAGTGGCCTTCATCAAGGCGGATCGACTGACGGCAGTTGCCGAGGAACAGTTGTTTGCCAATCCGGTCGTCTACGCACAAACCACTCGCTACCAGCGAGTGGTGGTGACTCAGGGCCGGTCGAGTTTTCAATTGTTTCTAAACGGAAACCTCCAGTTCAATTCCATCGACGAGTACCGGTACCACGAGGCTTTGGCGCATCCTGCCATGCTCTGCTGCCCTGTCCCGAAACGGGTGTTGGTGCTGGGAGGCGGGGATGGGTTGGCGGTACGCGAGGTGCTTGGGTACAAGACCGTGGAGTCCGTGACATTGGTCGATCTTGACCCTGGCATGACGTCCTTGTCGGAGCATTTTCCACCACTGAAGGCGCTGAATGCCGGCTCGCTTGACGACCTTCGGGTCAGGGTGGTTAACGACGACGCCATGATCTGGCTGGACCGTTTTGACGGAACACCTTTTGACGTGATCCTGATTGATTTTCCGGACCCCAACAACTTTTCGCTCGGCAAACTTTATACGCGGCATTTCTACCGTTTGGTCAAGCGGCACCTCGCCGGAGGCGGAACGATTGGCCTGCAGAGCAGTAGTCCCCTGGTGGCCCGGGGCTCGTACTGGTGCGTCGCCCGGACGATGCAAGCGGCCGGTTTGGAGGTGCGTCCCTATCATTGCGCGGTGCCGTCATTCGGTGTCTGGGGGTTCGTGTTGGCGTCTCATGAACCGGTGGCATTGCCGGAGGAGGTTCCCCAGGGGCTCAACTTCCTGAACCGTCAGTCGCTCGCGGCGATGTTCCAGTTGCCCGTGGACCTGCAGCCAGTGCCGGTGGACATCAACCGCTTGGACAACCAGGTGCTGGTGCGGTATTACGACGACGAATGGAAGAAGTGGCAGCCCGGCCTTTGAACCAGCGTGGTCACACCGTGCGGCGAGTGTCTCGGCGAGAATTGTTGGCAACCTTTCTGGGGGCATCGTGCGCGGCAGCTGGATGTCGCGACGAGTTTGTTCCGGACCTGCCTCCCGGGCGACTGGTCGAACCGTCGCGAACGCTGGGCCATCGGATTCGGGACGGGGTGGACGAGTTGGTGTCGCGTGCCGCTGACATGGCTGATGAGGACTGGCAGACGTGTGATGTGGTGATTGTCGGTGGCGGGGTGGCGGGGCTTTCGTCGGCCCGCCGGTTGCTGATGGCGGGTGGCCAGGATTTTGTTCTGTTGGAAATGGAAGAGGTTGCGGGCGGTACGGCCCGCGGGGGGATGCTGGCTCAACAGGCGTGCCCCTGGGGGGCGCATTACTTGCCTGTGCCTCAAAAAGAAAACGGGGCGTTGGTCGGTTTGCTCGGGGAAATGGGAGTGCTCGAAGGGGTGGACGTCCTGGGTCAGCCCCTGGGGGCTGAGGAACACCTGTGCCGGGATCCCCAGGAGCGGTTGTTCTATGCCGGGCGATGGTACGACGGGTTGTACCTCAGGGCCGGGGCCACACCCGAGGATCGTCGCCAGTGGGCGAAGTTTCAGCAGGTGCTGGATCGGTGGAGTGCCTGGCGTGACCGGCAGGGCCGGCGTGCTTTCACGCTGCCATTGGCCGGGTGCAGCGATGATCCGGAAGTGACGCAACTGGACAAGATGACTGCAGCCCAGTGGCTGGAACAGCAGGGATTCAATTCACCCCGGCTGTTGTGGATGGTCGACTACGCTTGCCGGGATGATTATGGCATGTCGGTGATCCAGACAAGCGCGTGGGCCGCGCTGTTCTATTTTGTTTCAAGACGAGTGGCTCCGGGAAGTACAGGACGGCCGTTTTTGACGTGGCCGGAGGGGAATGCGCGTATCGTCCGGCACCTGGCAGAGATGGCCGGGGAACGTGTTCGTTCGGGTGAGGCGGTGATCGATATCAATCCGGTGGTGCGAGACGGACGTGAGGTCGTCGAAGTTGTGAGCTTGGCGACGGACGGAGCAGGCCAGCGGGTGCGGGGATATCGGGCGAACCGCGTGATCATGGCGACCCCCCAGTTCCTGGCGCCCTACCTTGTACGGCCGTGGCGTTCCGATCGGCCGGGACATGTTTCGAGTTTCGAGTACGGGTCCTGGATGGTGGCCAACCTTGCTGTCGATCAGCGTCCAGCCGGCATTGGGTTTCCGATGGCCTGGGACAACGTGTTCTACAACAGCCGGTCGCTGGGTTACGTGGTGGCGACGCACCAGGCGGGCCAGGACCGAGGACCAACGGTCCTGACTTACTATTATCCGATCGTCGACGAAGCCCCCAAGGGGGGGCGCCGTTTTTTGGAATCGATTGGTCGCGACGAGTGGGCAGACGTGGTGCTGGCGGACATCGAGCAGGCACATCCGGAGATCCGCCAGTTGACCCGGGAGTTGAATGTCGCCAGGTGGGGGCACGCGATGATTCGTCCGACGCCAGGGTTTGTCTGGAGCGGTTCCCGAGAAGCCGCGAGGCAGCCCTGGCGGGGTATCCATTTTGCCAATACCGACCTGAGTGGCGTGGCATTGTTTGAGGAGGCGTTTTACCACGGAACGCGGGCTGGTGAAGAGGTCCTGGCCGCGTTGTCCGTCTCCCATCAGAGTATTCTTTGAGGCGAAGGGGACTCACAGGCGATGGCGACCTCGATTGAATCAGTGGGAGATGCCACGGGCCGACCGGTGCCTTGGTTGTTTTCGCGGGGAGTCGACCTGGCGGCGTTTGGTGGCAGTGCTGTGGTGTCACTGGCGTTGTTGGCGGTTGGGGCACAACTTGGGATTCTTGACGGCGACACTCCGGATTGGGGCTGGGTCGCGATGATCCTGCTTGTCGATGTCGCGCACGTGTATTCAACCGCGTTCCGTGTCTATTTCGATCTGGACGAGTTGCGGCGACGGCCCGCTCTGTACGTTGGAGTGCCGCTGGCAGGGCTGGTGATCAGTTGGGCCTTGTACAGCGAGGGTGAACTGCTCTTCTGGCGGGTCTTGGCCTACCTGGCTGTCTTTCATTTTGTGCGACAGCAGTATGGCTGGATGGCGTTGTATCGATCGCGTGGCGGCGATGGAGGCGGGTGGAGCCGGTGGGTGGACACCGCGGCCATTTACCTGGCGACTGTTTTTCCACTGGTCTATTGGCACGCGCACCTGGATTCAAAGGCGTTCGAGTGGTTCCGGGACGGGGATTTTGTCGAAGTGCCCGGCGTTCTGGCGGAATTGCTGGAACCGGTCTACTGGTTGACCATGGCGGCATATGTCCTGCGTTCGGTGTTGGCCTATCGTGCCGGGCGTGGAAGCCCGGGGAAAGATCTGTTGGTGGTGACAACGGCGGTGTGCTGGTATGTCGGAATCGTGACGTTTGATTCAGATTTTGCGTTCACCGTGACCAACGTGATCATCCATGGGGTTCCCTACGTGGTGCTGGTGTTTTGGACGATGCAGAGGAGGTCTGTGGCCGGAACCGGGTTGCGGGCGTCCGCGGCCCGGCGATGGGTGGTGCTGTTGGCGACGATTTGGCTGCTGGCCTATGTCGAGGAACTGGTCTGGCATCATTCGCTGGGCTTGTCCCGTGGTTGGCTTTTCGGAGACAGCCAGGAGATCGGAACGCAATTGGCCGGCTACCGGGATTTCCTGGTCCCGTTGCTGGCGGTTCCGCAGTTGACGCATTACGTGCTCGACGGATTCATCTGGAGGCGTCGAGCAAATCCGGCATTCCGCTTGGTCCCCGAGCCAGTCTTACCGCAAGTTAGCGATAGCGACGGCGCCTGAGTTCCTCGAGAGGGTAGAACGTGTCTCTCCATCGGACGCCTCCCTGTTTGAGCGTGATGGCCATAGAGCGGACAAAGGCGAAGAGGATTCCCAGCGAAGCGGGCAGCAGCAGTGGAAGCACCCAGGGGCGAGAACCAAAAACGAATGCGCCACAGGCGTAGGCCAGGTGCGCCACGGCCAGTGCTGCCGCGAAGCCCCAGGTCGGAGGTCCCTCTCGCGTCACCAGTACAACGAGAGGGGAGTAGAACAAGAGGCCGGCAGTTCCGATGGCCCAGCAGGTTTTTGGGACAGAATAATTCAGTCCAGCAAACCCGTTCTTTTCAAGCCCGGTGATTGTGGACCAGGCCGACTGTTGCCAGCGGACCTGCAGGTAGTTTCCGGCGGCCAGCAGGTCTGCTCTTGCCCCGTGCCGCTTGAGCAGTTGACCCAATTTCAGGTCGTCGGCAACATCATAGGCGATTGGCACATGGCCGCCGGCTTCCTCGTAAAAAGACCGACGCACGAGGTTGAACGCGCCGACGCCAGCGTAGATGTGGCGGGTGGGCAGTCGGATCAGCCAGGACTGGGTGGCACCGGCGAAGACCAAGCCAAAGAACGACACCAGGGCGGTTTCGAATAGGCTTCCGGTGAGCATCGAGGGGATCATGGCCAGGTGGTCGAGTCGCTCTTTCAGCGACCAGCCAATTGCTAGCCGAATCGTGTCTTTTTGGAAAATCACATCGCCATCGGTGAACAGGATCCAGTCGCTGTCGCTCGCGGCCGCTCCTCGCCACATGGCATGATTTTTTCCCAACCAGTCGGCGGGAAGAGTCTCGATGTGGATTGGGCGAACACGTGGGTCGAGTTCGGCGAGCCGATCGATCTCATCGCCGGTGCTGTCTGTTGAGCGGTCATTGACGGCGACCAGGGTGAAGTGGGGGTAGTCGGATGCCAGGAGCGAGGCGAGGCAGTCTGAGATTCGGCCCCCCTCGTCCTTCGCCGTGACAACCACTGTGAGGGTGGGGAAGGTGTCGGGTGCCGTGGTCCGGCGGGCGAGCCTGGGGAATCGACGCCACCAGTGGACCGACAGCGGCAACAGAAAACCCAGGCACCACAAGCCACACAGCGCCCAGCCAACGATTGTCAACAGTTGATCCATGATTGGTTATTGTAACCCGCCGGGCGGTATACTGGCCCGCCAGGGACTCCGATCTGGAGGCTTCTTTCTCGCGTGGTGGCTCGGGGAGTGTACGTGATGCGGGTGCGAGTGGT
This sequence comes from uncultured Planctomycetaceae bacterium, assembly GCA_963933195.1. Classification (GTDB taxonomy): domain Bacteria; phylum Planctomycetota; class Planctomycetia; order Planctomycetales; family Planctomycetaceae; genus UBA8437. The sequence goes on along the minus strand of CAWVUS010000140.1, from coordinate 2,509 downwards.
TTGGGCTGTGTGGATGCTTGTGTCTCTGTCGGTGTTTCCAGTTGGCAGTGAACTGGTCGCGGCACGAAAGGTGAAGCTCGTGATTGGGCTTCCCGCTGGATTGCCAACAGGAATGCCCGTGCCGATACCGGCCCGGATCGAGGGCAAAGCGGCTCCCGGGGCTGTTCTCTCGGTGCGGCATGTGGTGTTCGGTGAGACGCCGGTTGTTGCCCAATGTGACCGTAACGGGCGTGTGGCGTGGCTTGTGGCCGCGGTTTGCGACGGTCAAGTCGGTCGGAGAGAATTGCATCTTCGCGGCAAGGTCGTGGGCAAGGCACGGGACGGCCGAATGGTGCGTTTTGTGTCGCGCAACGGTGGGATCGAATGCGTGGACGGTGACCAGAAAGTCATGTTTTATCAGCGGAAAGCACATTCGCGTGATGCGGGCAAGCATGTCGCAGCCAATTACTTTCACCCGTTGTACGGTCTGGATGGAGAGGTGCTGACACAGGACTTTCCTGTTGACCATCCGCATCACCACGGTGTGTTCTGGGCGTGGCACCAGCTGCTGGTGGGCAAGACGCGGGCAGGTGACCCCTGGGTCAACAAGGACTTTCTGCCAGTTGTCCGGGAGGCGGAGGCTGTGGAAGACGGGCCGGTATTTGCAACTCTTGTGACGAAGGTCGACTGGACGTCGAGTCATGTCACCGATTCCAGTGGGCGTCCCCGGCCGATCGTGTCGGAGTCCGGCCGGTTTCGAGTATTCCATGCAGTCGGTGGGACTCGCCATATCGACTTTCGGATCAGGTTGTCTGCGCTGCTGAAAGATGTGCGAATAGGTGGCTCGGAAAACGTGAAAGGCTATTCCGGTTTCACGGTCCGAGTGAAGCCACCGATGGACATGCAGATCCGGGATCGTCGCGGTCGAGTTGAAGCAGACGCGGTTGGTTCCACCAGCCCGTGGGCGAACATCAGCGGACGGTTTGGTGGTCGAACAACTCGGAGTGGCTTGTCGATTTTGTGTGACAATCGATTGCCAGAATTTCCACCGAAGTGGTTGCTGCGGTTTTACGGCATGCAGAATGTTGCCTATCCAGGTCGTTTGGCCGTGCGGTTGGAGCAGGAGCACCCACTCGTGTTGCGGCATCGACTTGTGATCCATCGCGGTGCCGAGGCGCGGACCGCCGAACAGCAGCGGGCCTACCAGGCGCTGACGATTCGGTGATGGCGAGCAGCCGGAGTACGGGGCCGCTGGAATCGTCAGAAACAGGCTGATCGTCACGACCGGCAAACTCCGATAGTAACGGTGCGGCCTGATTAAGGCGGCGGTGACCGAAAACCGGGGAAGGGAGTTTGAAGCTCCCGCCGCCCCGCGACTGTAAGGGTGACGCAAGCTGCAGTGTGCCACTGGTTCGTTGACGAATCGGGAAGGCGTGGTTTGCAGGGTGATCCCGAGCCAGGAGACCCGGAATCGGTTTGGGAAGTTCCATGGACGTCCTCGAGGGAAGGGCCGGAACGGTGCTGAAGCGATTACTGCTGCTTTTGTTGGCGATACCTGGGGCGGCATGGTCCCAGGAAGAACCGGTTGCGGACCCGCCGCCGGTGCTGGACACCACCGACGTGATCGCTCCGTTTCCGCGGAACCCTTTAAGTGGACGCGCGGTCCTGTCCTCCACCCGGACGGAAATCCCAAAGGGTCAGAGTGGCAGTTCGGTGACTGTGATTTCCGGAGAGGAACTGCGCCGTTCGGGCCAAACGCTCTTGCATGACGCGTTGCGGGGGACTCCGGGACTCGATGTCGTTCGTTCTGGTAGTCCCGGCCAGCAGACATCGGTGTTCATTCGTGGCGCTGAATCGCGTCACACGAAAGTGATGCTGGATGGGATTCCGTTGAATGATCCCAGCAGTCCGAGTCGGGCGTTCGATTTTTCCAATCTCGCGGTCGACAATATTGAGCGAGTCGAGGTGATCCGCGGGCCACAGAGCACGTTGTACGGATCGGATGCTATCGGCGGTGTGATCAATATTGTCACGCGGCGTGGTCAGGGGCCGGCGTCGTACCGTTTTCGGACAATGGGTGGTCGCTATGGCACTTTCCAGCAATCGGCAAGCGTCTCGGGGAGCAATGACCGAGTGCACTACTCACTGGGCGGCTCGTATTTCGAGAGCTCTGGTTTCACCACGGCCGCTCCCCGCTTGGGGAACAGCGAGGACGACGGATTCCGAAACGGCAATCTGTCGGCGCGTTTGGGGTGGTTGGCAAACGAGGAGACGGACATCGATGTGGTCATTCGGTATACCGATGCCGAATCACAGAGTGATGGTTTTGAATACCCGGTTGGCCCCGTCGACAATTTGTTCAGAAAACTCAAGAACGAAACCTTTGCGATGCGGACCCAACTGCGAAACGAAATCTATGACGGGTTGATTGAGCAAAAAGTTGGCTTTGGTTACACGAACTTGAATCGTCGGGATACGGATCCCGGTTTCGGGGGCACACCGGCTTACGATGGCTCGACGGTCAAGTTTG
>CAWVUS010000139.1:0-13297 GCA_963933195.1 uncultured Planctomycetaceae bacterium | reverse complement strand
GGTGATGTCCGTGTCAGCCAAGTCAATCAAGGACAGTTGCGGCAATGTTGCGAGGCTCCCGAGTGTGGCGCCCTCGATTCGAGTTCCTGCCAACCCGAGTCCCCGCAGTTTTGCCAGGGTGGCCAGGGAAGTGATCCCTTTGTCTGTGACCCGGGTGCCGGCCAGCGACAAATGCTCCAGTGACGTCAGGTGTCCGACAGAGGAGGTTGCTGTGTCGTTTATGCGGCGTCCGGAAAGCTCGAGGACCTGAAGCCGCTTGAGCGATTTCAACGATGAAAGTCCACTGGAGGTGACGCGAGTGACACCGAGGTCCAGTTCGCGAAGTTCAAGGAATGCTCCAATCGATTCGAGGGCTCTGTCATCGATGCGTGTTCCGTAGAGATCGAGAATCCTGAGTCGTGAGTGGAATGGCTTCAGGGCTGAAATCGCCGAGTTGGAAATGCTGAGGTTGCGGAGGCTGATTCCGACGATGTTGTTCTGGCCGGAGAGATGGCGAAGGACCTCGGGAATGATTGAACCGGTGGTGTCGACATGTTCGTCGGTCAAAGTGACAACGCGGGCGTCGGTTCGGTTTGTGGCCGCACGGACTGGCACGAACGGGGCGAGTTCACGCCAGCGTGCGTCGTGTCTTTGCTGGGTGTGTTGCCGAATCGAGGTTTCGTGTGGCCGATTGGCTGCGTGTGTGGCAGAGACGGGTGCTACGGTGAACAGGACCAGGCACGCAATTGAAAAACGAGGCATCGGTGGGTACTCGAATGGACGCTGTGTGTCAGGGGCTGCCAGCATCCCCAAAGTCCTGTCGCGGTGGCAAGTCCCAGCGTCTGTGAAGTTGATTGTTCGGAAAACTCATGCCGGTTGTGAAGAGCCGTTCGACACTCGTATACTGTGCCGCCGTGGAGACTCCTGACCGTTCGATGAACTCGCTATGAACGACTACTTGCGCACACTGTTTGTCACGCTGATCCTGTTGGCGACTCCGGTTCTGGCCGCAGATTGGCCGCAATGGAGAGGGCTGGCACGAGATGGCAAGTCCGGTGAAACCGGCCTGTTGAAACGATGGCCGGAGGCGGGGCCCCGTTTGGCCCGGACCCTCAAGGGGCTTGGTGAAGGATACGCCAGCCAGGTGATCGCGGGTGGACGAGTCGTCACCATCGGGAAGGATGGGGCAGTTGTATTTGCCCGGTGTTTTTCGGAGGCGGACGGAAGGCTTCTCTGGTCGACTCGAATCGGCGAGACGGGCCGCAAGGCCTTGTCGACGCCGACAATTGATGGCGATCGGGTTTACGCGCTTGACCCGGACGGCCATTTGCATTGCCTGGCGGTGTCGGATGGTTCGGTGGTGTGGAAGCGGAGTTTTGTTGAGGAGTTTGGTGGCAAGTTGCAGAACGGCCGCGGCTTTGCCGAATCTCCCCTGGTCGACGGCGATGCGTTGGTCGGGACTCCTGGGGGCGACAAACACACCATGGTGTTGCTGGACAAGATGACGGGCAAAACCAAGTGGAGCTGCGAGGTGGCGTCATTTGGACCACGAGGACGGGTTGGAGCCGGGTTTTCATCTCCCGTGGCAGTGACAGTCGGCAAGGTCCGGATGTACATCCAGTTCATCGGCCGTGGTGTCATCGGTGTGCGAGCGGCCGACGGGAAACTGATGTGGGGCTACAACAAGATTGCGATCCCCCAGGCCAATATTCCGACTCCCGTTGTCGTCGGGGACCGGGTGTTCACTTCCAATGGATACAATTGCGGTTCGGCTTTGTTGAATCTCGCCGGTGATGGGCAGGGGGGGATTGCCATGACCGAGGAGTACCACCTGCGCGGGCGTGAGTTTCAGAATCATCACGGTGGCTTCGTTCATGTTGATGGTCACATCTATGGTGGCCATGGAAGTAATAACGGGTTGCCGACGTGCATTGAGATGCAGACCGGCGACGTGCTGTGGAAGCGGCGTGGGCCAGGTTCTGGTTCAGCGGCGGTGATTTCCGCCGAGGGCCGACTTTACATGAGGTATTCCAACGGAGTTGTCGCTCTGGTGGATGCGTCGCCGGAGGGATATCGCCTTGGTGGGTCGTTCCGGTTGCCTGGAGTTGGGAATGACAGTTGGTCACACCCGTCTTTGGCCAATGGGCGACTGTATCTTCGAGAAAACGACTCGTTGCACGTTTACGATGTGCGATCAAAAAAGTGAGGGGCGTCCCGAGGGGGCTGCGCCCCGTCGCTGGTCTCGAGTGGTCGTCGTGCTGGCCGTTGTGGCGGTGGCAGGTGTCGGGACATGGGCCACGGGCGGTGGACGTGCCGGACACTGGCTGGCAGAGCAGCAGGAGCGGCTGGAAAGCTGGTCCGACGAACACATGTTGGTGACCTGTTGTGTTGCCTTTCTGGTGTACGTCGTCGTCACCGCTTTCTCCATCCCCGTCGCAACGGTTTTGTCCCTTGTGCTGGGGCGGGTCCTTGGGTTCTGGCCGGCGTTGGTCGTCGTCAGTTTTGGTTCGAGTCTTGGCGCGACCTCGGCGATGCTGGTGTGCCGACACTTGTTTAGAGACTCGGTTTTGAAGCGGTTTGGGTCTCGAGGTGAAAGGATCCTTGAAAGGTTTGAACGGAACGGGAGTTTCTACCTGTTCAGCTTGAGGATGATGCCGCAGGTCCCCTTCGTACTTGTCAATCTTGTGATGAGTGTGTCGTCGGTTCGGCCCCGAACATTTTTTGTCGTCAGTCAACTGGGGATGTTCCCGGCGACGTGTCTCTACGTCTTCACCGGTTCACAACTTCCTTCGCTGGAGATGATTGCCAGTGGCGATGTGGGCGAAGTCCTGACCGGGCCGCTGATCGCCGGCCTGGTCTTGTTGGGCTGTTTTCCATTGATCGTGCGTTTGTGTTGGCGAAAAACGCTGGGGAAAAACTTGCCCAGTGCGTGAGAACCAAGGTTGTGATTGAGCAGTCTTGGTGCTGATTGCCGATCTCACGTATAATGGAAGTCGCGATTGAGACTATTGCTAGGTCGTGGTGCCAGCAGGGGAACGCAAGTTGATGCGACACACGTTGTGGGTTGCCGTCTTTCTGTGGACTGTGATGTGTAGTGCCATGAGTGTGGCGCGTGCAGAGAGCGGGCCGGTTGATTTCGAACGGGACATCCTGCCGATTTTTACTCGCTTTGGGTGCAACTCCGGTTCGTGCCATGGCAAACAGGCCGGGCAAAATGGTTTCAAACTGTCTCTGCTGGCGTTTGATGCCGATTTTGATTTCGACGCGTTGACCAAGGAAGGGCGTGGGCGGCGGATTTTCGCGGTCGATCCGGAACGCAGTCTGTTGTTGAGCAAGCCCACGGGGCGTAATCCGCACGGCGGCGGTAAACGGCTTGAACCGGACGGCCCCGAATATCGTCGCTTGCTGTCGTGGATTCGTGCGGGAATGCCTCGTCGCGTGCCTGACGCCGCCAAATTGGACCGTATTACGGTCAAGCCCGAACAGGAGGTGCTGACCCCCCGCGGAACTCGGCAGATCCAGGTGACGGCACATTACAGCGATGGCACGAAAAAGGATGTCACCCGGTATTCGCAATTCCAGTCCAACGAGGCGGCGATTGCTGGAGTCGACGACTCCGGTCGTGTTACTGCACAGGGGATCTGTGGTGAAGCGGCTATCATGGCCCGGTACATGGGACAAATCGCCGTGTTTCGCCCTACCATTCCGTTGAGCGGAGACGTTCCCGAGAAGGTTTACAATGAACTTCCGCGGAAGAACTTCATCGATTCCCTGGTGTGGAAAAAACTGCAGCGACTGAGGATCACTCCGTCGAAAGAGTGCAGTGATGAAAAGTACCTGAGACGGGTCTACATCGACATTATTGGCCGGGTGCCAACCACCGAGGAAGCGACGTCGTTCCTGGACGAATCGAAACCCGATCGCCGCCGGCGATTGGTGGATTCGCTGCTTGAGCAACCCGAATATGCCGAGCACTGGGCAAACAAATGGGCGGATCTGCTGCGGCCCAATCCTTATCGTGTAGGAATCAAGGCGGTTCTCAACTACGACGCCTGGGTTCGGCGTGCGTTCCGGCAGAATATGCCGTACGACCAGTTCGTGAGGGAGTTGGTGACGGCCCGTGGAAGCACGTACCGGAATGGTGCTGTGACGCTATTCCGCGACCGTCGGGATCCGGGTGAACGGACCACGATCGTGACACAGTTGTTCCTCGGCATTCGCCTCGAATGTGCCCGTTGCCATCATCATCCGTTTGAGGTCTGGGCGCAGGAGGACTTCTACAGTTTCGCCGCCTATTTCACGAATGTCTCGCGGAAGGGAACCGGGTTGTCACCGCCGATTTCAGGTTCCGAAGAGGTGTTCTTCACAACCGCGGGTAGTAGTACGATGGCTCATCCTCGCACGGGGGCCACCCTGGTCGCGAAGCCACTCTTCGGGACGGCGCCGGCGTTGGATGGCGAAACAGATCCCCGTGAGTCGCTGGCCACGTGGATGACGTCCAAGCAGAATCCGTTCTTTGCCAAGGTGATGGTCAATCGTGTCTGGGCCGACCTGATGGGCCGTGGCCTCGTGGAGCCAGTTGATGATCTGAGAGCCACCAATCCGCCAACGAATCCGGAATTGCTCGATGCCCTGGCTAAAGATTTCCAGGATGCGGATTTCGATATCAAGGCGTTGGTGCGACGCATTACGGCGTCACACGTTTATGCCCTCAGTTCACTTCCCGGTAAACGTAACGTCCAGGACATCCGAAATTACTCTCGGCATTATCGACAGCGTTTGCGAGCCGAGGTGATGCTGGATGCCATCGTTGGAATCACCGGCATTCCAGAGTCGTTTTCTGGAATGCCGCCGGGGTCGCGGGCAAAGGAGTTGTGGACCACTCGGATCGGCTCCTTGTTTCTCGACGCGTTCGGCCGACCGGATCCCAACCAGGATCCACCGTGCGAGCGGACTCCGGACACGACCGTTGTTCAGTCACTTCACCTGATGAATTCAAAGAACCTTTACGCAAAAGTGACCGATGAGAAGGGGTGGGCCGCTCAGTTGGCCGGAAGTAAGCGGACACCCGAAGAGATTGTTCAACAATTGTATCTCGCGATATACTCGAGGATGCCTGATAGCGAGGAACGGATCATCGGCCGTAGCCTGTTCCAGAAAAAGGGGATCACTCGTCGTCAGGCGACCGAAGATTTAATGTGGGCCCTTATCAATACACCTGAATTCGTGTTCAAGGATTGAACCGCACTTTATCCCCGGACACGGGGGCAGAAGACAGGAACACATGATGACTGTGACTACCAGAAGCGTGAATCGTTATTGCGACGGCCTCACTCGTCGTAGTTGCCTGCAACTGGGGTTGGGGGCGTTGACCGGTGGTGGTTTGACCCAGATGCTGCAATTGCGAGCGGCTTCGGGTTCTTCTGATGCCCGCAAACGCAGCTGCATCCTGGTCTGGCTGGACGGCGGACCGACGCACTACGAAACATTTGACCCCAAACCCAAAGCGCCCAAGGAAGTCCGGGGCGAATTCAGCCCAATTTCGACCGCCGTTCCGGGTGTTCATTTTTCTGAAAAGCTGGTGCGACTGGCCAAGGCCGCTGGTGATTTTGCTGTAATCCGGTCGATCCGTCACAATCAAGGGAATCATGGGGCTGGCAACCACTACATGATGACCGGTGCTCCTCCGCGGATCCCGGTGTCCTGTGGTGCCTTCGTGAGTTTTCACCCGAGCCTGGGAAGTGTCACGGCCCACGATCGCGGTGAAAGCCGCGGCCTTCCGTTGTACTTCTCCATTCCGCGGATGTCTCGCTCCGGGGGGCCGAACTTCCTGGGTGCCCGTTTCGCGCCCTTTGTCGTGCCAGACGATCCGAACAGTGCCGGCTTTCGTGTACGAGACGTGGCGCTGCCCAAGGGGCTGGCTGAAATGCGGTTCGGGTCGCGACGCGAACTTCGAGGGCTTGTCGACAAACTGAAACGGATTGACGACAAAACTGCCGGCGATCCGGTGTTGGCCCTGGATGACTACTATCGCCAGGGATACAACCTCGTCACGTCGCCGGAGGCACAGAAGGCGTTCGACATTCATTCCGAGGATCAGAAGATTCGCGAATCGTACGGTCGAAACTCCTTTGGACAACGGGCGTTGCTCGCTCGAAGGCTGGTGGAAGCCGGGGTTCCGTTCGTGACGCTCTATGAGGGCGGATGGGACCACCACAGCAATGTCTTCCCGGCGTTGCGGAGCCGGTTGCCCAAATGGGATCAGACACTGTCGACTCTCCTTGAGGATCTGCAACAGAGGGGCTTGCTGGACTCGACACTCGTGTTGGTGCTCGGCGAATTTGGTCGAACTCCGAAGATCAATGGTCGGGCTGGCCGTGATCATTGGTCCAGCGCGATGTCGGTAATGATGGCCGGGGCCGGGACACCAGGCGGGACTGTCGTTGGTGCGACGGACCGAGCCGGTTATTCGGCGGTGGATCGCGTGCTGTCTCCGGAGAATTTTGCATCGACAGTCTATGCCAAGCTGGGGATCGACCCCGGGCAAACGATGCATACCCCCCAGGGACGGCCGGTACACCTGGTGAGCGATCCGACCCCAATCCGGGAATTGCTCGGGTGAGCGGACTGGCGAGTCCACGGCTGCAGAAAGTTGCCGTTCTGATTTTACTCGTGGTTGGTGTCAAAACCACTGCGGGTTCTGCGGCCGACGAAGCTGCTGTAACGCACCTCGTCCCCAGTGGGGGGCAGCAGGGAAAGACCGTTGAGGTTGTGCTGCGTGGCACTCTCAACGGTGGTGATAAACGCACGACGTGGTCCAGCCACCCGGGGCTCGTGGTCAGCTTTGGAAAGAAAGCGGATCGGGTTCAGATTGCCATCAAGGGCGATGTGCCTCCGGGACGTCATTTTCTGCGGTTTGCCAATGCCGGTGCAGCCAGTGCGCTTTTGCCGTTTGTGGTTTCACCAATCGCCGAGGTGAATGAAAAGGAGCCGAACGGGAAGCTGCCTGAAGCGCAAAAGCTCGAGGGTGTGGCGCGTGTCGTCAATGGCGTGTTATCGGAAACTCGAGATGTCGACGTCTTTGAGGTATCGATGAAGGCCGGCCAGACACTGGTCGCCTCGATGATGGCCAATACGGAGTTGGGATCTCCCATGGACGGACTTTTGCAGGTCGTTTCCGAAAAAGGGTTCGTTGTGTCCCAGGATGATGACTCTTTGGGGTTGGACCCGTTCGTGGCTTTTACGGCACCGGCGGATGGAAGGTTTTTCGTCCGCACGTTTGCGTTTCCATCCAAGACCAACTCGACAATTGGCCTGGCCAGTGGCGGCGATTTCGTTTACCGGCTGACTATCACCACCGGTCCATACGTCGATTTTACGATTCCGTCAGCGTTCTCGAACAAGACGCCCGGTCAGTTGGCCGTCAAGGGCTGGAATCTGCCGAAAGAACAGCAACTGTGGTCTATCGATCCGAAGTCAAATGGAGTCAATGGGCATTTCTTCCGCCAGGGATGGAATAACACGGTGTCGTTGAAAGCGGTGACGCACGGCGTCGCGACCGAATTGGAACCCAATGGCCGGAACAAACCGCAGGCAGTGTCGGTGCCCACAACATTGTCCGGGGCGATTGGTGCCGACAAAGATCGGGACGTTTTTGAAATTGACGCCAAAAAAGGAGCGACGCTGGATATTGCTGTCGAATCCAGGCGGTTAGGTTTCCCCCTGGACCCCGTGATCCGTGTCAGCGACAGCACGGGTAAGGTCCTGAAAGAGACTGATACGCGTTCGGCGGACAAGATAGATGAAGCAATCAGTTGGACGCCGCCGAAGGCCGGAAAATTTCGAGTCGAGATTCGAGATCTCTTCGATCATGGCGGCACTCGCTTCGTCTACCGGCTGACAATTCAACCGCAACCAGTAACGGTTTCGGCCACGGTTGATAAAGACGTATGGGCCCTTGAAGGCGAAAAACCTCTTGAAGTCAAAGTTGCGATCAATCGCAGCGGCGGTTTCGACAAGGCCGTCCGACTGGAACTCGAAAACTCTATTGAAGGCGTTGTCGCGAAACCGGTGACCTCAGAGCCCAAGGGGGCAACTGCAAAAACTGTGACGCTGAAGTTGCAGAAAAAAGAAGGTGCCAAGGTTGTCCATGGAGGCCTGCTGAAGATTGTTGGGCGGGTTGAGGGGGTGGCCGAACCGGTAACAATCGCCACGGCGCCTGTCTCACGGCTATCGGATCGGACTGAGTACCTGTGGCTGATTGTGAAACCGGCGGCCAAGCCAAAAAAGAAATGACCCAACGTCGGGTCAGGGGCCGGTGGATTCCACGTCGCACACGACCCTCGCCATGCGGTCGATGGCTGCTTCGGGCATGTCCGGGTAAAGCGGCAAGTAAACGATTTTCGGCAAGGTGCGGCGGATCCCGGTTGCCGTATCGTCGCGATCATCTGGCATTGCGACAATTTCCATGCTGCCGCCTTGTGTTGCGTCGAAACCGGATTGCCTGAGACGGGTGATCAGCCGGTTTGGCTCGTGGGATGCCACGGGAAACACCCAAAACGTGTGATTCTTCGCTTTGTGTCCTACAAGTGTTGCGTGATCTTGCGTTCGGTCGACGAGCCGATTTCCGAGGGACGTTCGCCGCGACAATTGGCGGTTGTCGAATTCTTGTAGGCGACGAGACACCAGGGCCGTCAACGGTTCCGATGGAGCCTGCGAAATTTGATTGATCAATTGTTCACCGCGAAAGCCCCGAACCGAATTGTTCAGCGTCGTGTCCAGGTCGCGTCGTAAGGCGAACCAGGCCAGGCGAAAAACGGAAAAAGGGAGCCGGTACGCGAGACTTTTCAGTAGCAGGGCAGTGAGGATGCGGCGGGTGAGCGTGCTTCGTTTCAGAACCGGCCAGGAATCCTGGGTGGCTTCTATGTTGGCGGAAAGCTGTTGGTTTCGAAGTACTAATACTCCGCCCCCGCAGGCGGTCGAGGTCTTGATGGTCCCAAAACTGAACAGCGACGCGAGGCAACCGTCGGTTCCCGACCAGGTGGGGCCGACGAATGCCTGGGCGCAGTCCTCAAGAACATCAATTTCACGGGAATTCGCAAAGGACAGTATGTCTTTGAGAGGGATGCGGCTGCCAAAAAGGTGCGCAACAATCAGGCCGCGGGTGGAGGTGGTTGTCGCACGCTCAAGGGCGTCCAGTGTCGGGGCAGCTGTGTCGATATCGATATCGACCGGGACTGGGACATATCCGTGATGGCGGACGATGCGAGCCATGGCGGGGATGGTCATGGCGGACATCAGCACCTCAGACCCCATCGGCCAGTTGACGGCGCCGAGTAGCAGGTGGAGTCCGCTCCGGACAGAAAGCGTTGGTACCGCTCTTGGCGAGTTGCTCCAACAGTCAACTGGTAAGTTTCGTCCAGCTTTTGGATCACGGCGTATTGCGCACGCCCAACTGGCGGCGAACAGGTCTTTCCAGGTGATGTCGATTCGTTTTCGTGGCCACATCATTGGTATTTCCGCCCTCAGTTTAGGGGCGAACGGCGGTGGGACCCAAGTGATAGTTGGTGGCAATTGGGCGGTGCTTGCTCGCGTCCAACCGGTTGGGTAAGGTTGGGGCAATTCCGGCCACGGGTCTATCCAGAGTAGGCACGGGCCGTTGTCCCTCATCGAACACTTGAAGCGTGACGGATCCGATGAAAACTTTCTCAGAAATGTCGCTGCGACCCGTGATATTGGTCGCTTTGTTCTTCCTGGCCATTTTGTCGTCGGTGCCGCGTGTCGAAGCGGCAGATGCTATGGACTGGCCACATTGGCGCGGCCCGGAATGGAACGGAATTTCTCGAGAAACCGGGATTGTCGATAAGTGGAATCCCAAGGGAGAAAACGTCCTTTGGCAGAGCAAGGAGGCGGCAGGCCGTTCAACACCGATCGTGATGAACGGCAAAATTTACACGATAGTCAGGGATCAGCCGGGTACGCCCAAGGAAGGCGAAAAGGTGTTGTGCCTGGACGCCGTGACGGGTGAGAAGAAATGGGAATACGCGTTTAACGTTTTTCTTTCGGACGTGCCCGATACGCGAGTTGGGTGGTCGTGCATCACCGGTGATCCCGAGACAGGCAACGTGTTTGCGCTGGGTGTCTGTGGGCAGTTCCAGTGTCTTTCGCCGGAAGGCAAACTTCTGTGGGAGCACTCGCTCAGCGAAGAATATGGGCTTTTGAGTACCTACGGTGGGCGGACCAATGTGCCACTGGTCCACCGGCAGGTCGTGATTATCAGTGCCATTGTGATCGGTTGGGGCAAGATGGCTAAGCCGGCTCATCGGTTTATCGCCTTCGACAAGCGGAATGGACAAGCCGTCTGGTTCGAAGGGACGCGTCCCTTGCCGTACGACACGACCTACAGCACTCCGGTCCTGACAACCATCAATGGGCAACGGTTGATGGTGTTCGGTTCCGGCGACGGAGGAATCCACGCCTTCCAGCCTCTGACAGGCAGAAAGATCTGGACGTACAACGTGTCGCGGCGAGGTGTGAATACAACGCCGTTGGTTGTCGGCAACACGATTTACAGTGGGCACAGTGAGGAAAACATCGATTCGAACAAGATGGGAGCTTTGTTTGCCATCGATGGGACAAAGTCAGGTGATATCACGAAGACCGGAGAAAAATGGCGAGTGACCGAATGGTTTGTCGGAAAGAGTTCGCCAATCCATATTGATGGCCGAATCTATGCGGCTGAAGACAAAGGCACGTTACTGGTTGTGAACGCAGCGGACGGGAAACTGGTCAAATCGTTGAAACTACGTGGGCCGGTTCGTGCCAGTCCGCTATATGTCGACGGGAAGATATTTGTTTGTACGTCCAACGGGATCTGGTGGACGCTCGCACCGGACAAGGCTGCTGGAGTGAAAGTGTTGAATCGTACGCGATTCACCAGCACCGAGGTTTATGGAACCCCCATCGTCTCGCACGGGCGGTTGTATGTACCAACCACAGGTGCGCTGTTTTGCGTGGGTGGCAAGGACATCAAGCCGAAGGCTGGCAAACGACCCGAAACGGCCAAAGAGACTCCGCGTGAGGAGGATGCTGAAATCGCTCACGTGCAGGTTGTCCCGGTTGAATGTCTCCTGAAGCCGACCGTCGACGGTGGACAGGCCCAGGAGTTCCAGGTTCGCCTGTACAACGCCAAGGGCCAATACTTGAGAATGGCGAAGCCCGACGAGGTGGAGTTCACGGTCAACGGTCCCGGGAAAATCGCCAAGGGAGAAATCCCCGGTGGGGCTGCCCCGCGAAAAGGCTGGGAGTACTCGACGCCGAAGGAGAACGTACACACAGCCGTTTCGGTTACCGCCAAGTTTGGCAAGATCCAGGGCGAGGCGAGGATCCGTTTGATTCCCGACTACAACTGGAAATTTGATTTCAGCAACGGCAAGGTTCCCATCACGTGGGTGGGATGTCGCTACCGACACATTTCGCTGGATTTCGACCTGTTGAAAAAGGTTGAAAAAGAGAGCGCTCTGGCCAGCCAATTGTACATTTACCTGATGACCAGCTTTACGAACTCCAACAACCCGGCCGTCACAATTGGGAAAGCTCCGCAGGTGTACAACGACGGTTCGCCGCGTCGAACCTGGAGTGCGATGCTTCGTTTCCTGGGTTTACTGGGACAGGTCAAGAATGTTGATGAAGCCAAGGCGAAGCTGGATCCAGCGTTTGCGATCCTGGCGAGAGAAAAATTCGTCGCCCGGCATGCCTGGTCGGCTCCTGGCGGTGGCGTGCAGTTGGCCGTGACTCGTGGGCCGCGGAAGGTCGACGGGAATGGAGTTATGGTCAAAATCAAAACAATTCCGAAGGGGGCGCGAAGCCAGGGATGGATGGGCTTCATCGAGGGTTCCAACTACACCATCCAGTCGGACATCCAGGGAGCGACCAAGGACAATAAGTTGCCGGACATCGGTTTGAGCGCGCAGCGTTACACCTTGACGATGCTTGGGGCGAGCCAACAACTTCAGATTCGAACCTGGCCAACGCAATTGCGGATGGCCAAGACTGTCCCCTTCAAATGGGATCCCAACAAGTGGTACACGATGAAACTCGAAGCTCGAGTTCAGCGTTCAGCCGGCGGAGCCACAAAGGCCGTTCTCAAGGGAAAGGTTTGGGTCCGCGGAGAGAAAGAACCAGAGAAGTGGCAGGTCGAAGCTGTTGATGAATCCCCGAATATCAAGGGAAGTCCCGGACTGTTCGGCAATGCGATTGATGCGGAGATTTACTACGACAACCTCACGGTGACGAAGGACAAATAGTCACCCCGTCCCTCCCACGGGATCCCCCCCACAACACAGAGCGCCTTCCCACAAAGGACTGAGACGATGAATCGAGTTTTGAACACGCTGGCCGTGTTGGGCCTGGCTGCATTTTTTGTCGCATCGTTGACCCAGGCACAAGACAAGCCTGCAGGTAAGTACGATCCCACCGCAGTGGCATTGGCCGAGATAGCCACCCTCGACGTTGGAAAACTCGACTGGCCGCAATGGGGCGGTTCCAGCGGTCGAAACAACACGCCGCAGGGAGTAAATATCCCCATCACGTGGGATATCGAGTCGGGAAAGAACGTCAAGTGGCAGGCGAAGCTGGGATCACAGACATACGGAAATCCAGTGGCTGCCAACGGTCGTATTTATGTGGGCACCAACAACGGTGGTGGCCACATCAAGCGGTACCCAGCAAATGTCGACCTGGGCTGCATGCTGTGTTTCGACGCGGCGACCGGAAAACTTCTGTGGCAACACTCGAACCCGAAATTGCCCACCGGAAGAGTTCACGACTGGCCACTTCAGGGAATCTGTGATTCGCCGTACGTGGACGGAAAACGGGTTTGGTACGTGACGAGCCGAGGCACGGTGGTGTGTGTGGACACCGAAGGGTTTCACGATGGCAAAAACAATGGCCCATTTACCACCGAACCCAATGAGAACAAGGATGAAGCGGACTTGATCTGGCAGTTTGACATGATGAAAGAGCTGGGCGTGTCTCAGCACAACATGTGCAGTTGTTCGGTGACTTGCGCCGGTGAGATCCTGTTCGTGAACACTTCCAACGGAGTCAGCTTCGAACACCTGAACATTCCGGCTCCCAATGCTCCAAGTTTTATCGCAATGGATCGGAACACGGGCAAGGTCCTGTGGACTAACAAAGCTCCGTCGTCGGCAATTCTTCACGGGCAATGGTCGAGTCCGACTTACGCCGTGTTTGGTGGCCAGCCCCAGGTGATCTTCGCCGGTGGAGATGGTTGGGTTTACAGTTTTGATCCCAAGGG
>CAWVUS010000138.1:0-13398 GCA_963933195.1 uncultured Planctomycetaceae bacterium | reverse complement strand
ACTACTGCACCCTGGTCGCGATGATCGAAGGTTCAGGTGTGAGCCATAACGGCTACTCGGTGATGAAACTGTCCAACGACGGATCAATTCGTCTCGACGGCTTCCGCAACCAGGGTGACTACCAGTGGCCATCCTCATCCTGAACTTTCCCCCTTGGCCAGGGGCAAACCGGGGACAGGTGGAACACGGTTGTCTCGCACGGTTAGGATGACCGGCCCGGCTACAAGCAAGACCTCCCAATCGCCCCATCACCCGAGGACGCCACCATGGAATCCCGGCACCAGGCTCCATTCAATCGCCGATCATTTCTCAGACGAGGCGCCGTTGCTGGCGGTGGATTCCTGGGCCTGCTCTCCGACGCAGGGCTGGATTCGATGGCCGCAGATGTTTCACCCACGGTGTCTCCTCTCACAGTGAATCGGCGGTCCTGGCCCATGTCGTGCGACACCATGGTCGCATTACCCGACGCAACGACCACCGGCACCACGGTCCTGGGCAAGAACAGTGATCGACCGGTGTTCGATTGCCAACCGCTGATCCGCCACGCCGCGCAAGAACACGACTCCGGCGCCACTCTTCAACTCGAATACCGGACAATCCCCCAGGTTCCCCGAACCTACGCCACCATCGGCTCGAGTCCCTACTGGTGCTGGGGCTACGAGGAGGGCATCAACCAATTCGGAGTGGCGATTGGAAACGAGGCCATTTTCACCAAAACGTTCTCCGATGCGGTCGCCGGTAGCAAGTCGGGCAAACCACCCGAGTTGGGACTCCTGGGAATGGACTTGCTGCGACTCGGCCTCGAACGTGGCCGGACCGCTCGCAAGGCCCTGGACGTGATCACAAGTCTGGTCGAACGTTACGGACAATGGGGCTCGGGTGTACCGGGGATGAGTCACGAAACGGGCGGTTATGACAACTCCTACATCATCGCCGACGGCACAGAAGCCTGGATCCTGGAAACCGTGGGCACCCGCTGGGTCGCCCGACGGGTCACACGGGGAGTGGCAACCATTTCCAACCAGCCATCAATCCGTACCCGGTGGGACCTGGCCAGTCACGACCTGGTTGACTACGCCATCGACCGGGGCTGGTGGCCGAAAGCACGACGAAGCGAGTTTGATTTCGCCCGAGCCTACATCGACCTGAAGACGCCACTGCAACTCTCACAACTCCGCGTCCAACGATCCCACCAACTTCTCTGCCAGAAGGAAGACGGCGACATCTCTCCCCGGTGGGTCATGCGTGTCCTGCGCGACCACTACGAGGGAACTTTCCTGGGTGGCCCGAATTTCAATGCCGCCCTGCCCGATTTCCTGACACTGTGCATGCACAGTTCCCCGGCCGGTTTCACCTGGGGCAATACGGCCAGTTCGGCGGTCTTCATTCTTCCCGAGGCGGATGATCGCCTCGCCCAGATGTGGTGGACACCGGTCACACCGTGCACCGGACTCTACATCCCGGTTTTTGCTGCCACGGGTCATCTCCCCGACGTCCTGGCTCGCGCCGGAAGCCAGGGAAAAACCGTCACCGCACCCAGCCACGCAAAACCCGATGAGTTCTCGAAAACATCCTACTGGTGGTTGTTCCGCGAACTGCTCGACCGAATCAAGGGAGATGAAACCGGAAGCCGATTTCAGCAACGACAACCCGTGGCCCGCAGGACCTTCGACCGGCTGGAACGACAGTGGCTGGAGCAGGCCGCCACACTTGAAAAACACGTGATCGGCGAAATGAAATCCGGAAAACAGAAATCGGCTGCCAAGCGGCTCGACGAGTTCACCGGATCATGTGTCCAGAAAGCGTTGGAGACCGTCGCGGCGTTAAAGACTTCGATGAAATCCTGATTGAGTCTCGCCTCGATCACTCCACGGACCGGAACGCTTGCCCCATCTCACCTGGTCCCGCCAGACTTCTTGGCGGAACGTTTTGGCGTTTTCTTGGTCATCGGCGTTTTGATCTGGCCAGCTTGTTCGTAGAGCGGCATGTGCCGGTAATACACCTCCAGTGTCATCGTGCACAGACAGGTCATGTACAGTCGTCCACCACCCGCACCGTGTGTGTCTGCCACATTCCAACTGCCAGCCGCGTGGCCTTTCTTGCGTTGCGAGTCCACCAGTTGCTTTCGCATCACCGAGTTCCATTTCTTCCACTCGTCGCCTCCCCAATGATGCAAGACCTGGGTTGCGTAGTAGTTGTAGTACATGTCGTTGCGACTGGGGCCAACCGCGCTGAGGCTCTTCACACCGGCCCCCAGTGCAGGATTCTTCCTGCTCCATCCCATGTACATCCGTGACAACAAACCGACAGCGGTGGTCGAGTTCTTTCGCTGGGGCGAGGTGTATCCGTAAGCGGCTCCTTCCTCGACCTGAACCGAATCGAGAAAAAAGGACGCCCGGCGAACTGTTTCCGGAAGAATTTTCAATCCCGCCAACTGGCCACTCTTCAAAGCCATGACCTGCCAGCCCAGAACCGAGGTGTCTCCACCCTGTTGGGGCTGATACTGCCACCCACCAGTCTTGGGATTCTGGGCATACATGATGAAGTTCAGGGCGAGTTGTGACGCTTCCCTCAATCGCTTCAGGCTGGACGTGGCCACCTTGCGATCCACTCGCTCGGCCTCGGCCTTCTTATTTCTCCTTGACCGGGGCCGTTGCTTGAGGGCTATTGCGCTCATCACCGCCGCCTCACAAAGGGCCATCGTCGCCAGGCCCTGGATATACATTCCGGTATTCCCTTCACCGACGCCTCGCAAATCCAATCCGTAGGGTGTGGGTTTGGCATTGGACAAAAGGTAATCAAACCCCTTGTACACCTTGCGACGATAACTGCCGACAAAGTGCGTCTCACCAGCCCCCAGCATCGCCAACAGGGCCATGGCTGTGGCTCCCATGTGAGATCTCTTCAGGCTTCCGGCCTGCAAGCACTCGCCCTGGCAATCGGCATGAACATGGTCGTAACTCCAACTGCCATCCTCGTTCTGATGCCGTGACAGCCAATCGAGCCCTCCACGAACGGCCGCTTCACTGGCAGCGTTTCCGCCAAAACGCGCCACCAGGGCACTCTTCCCCGCCTGGCTGCGGCCTCCCAACTCCCCGGTGATCTTGGCCACCGGGTTCCCGGCCCCCTTGGTCTTCTCGGGAATCGCCGAGGAAATCTCCAGGTCGTTGATGTCGATCTCGATCACTTCGTCATTGTCGGTGATCAGATCTTGGATGACCTCAGAACTCGCGTCCTGTTCGATCTTCTCGGGCTGTACCAGTTCCACTTCTTCAAACTCGGCGCTGTTCTGGTCAATGGTGGGCAACACCGAGAGAATCTCGACCCGGTCTTCCATCTCGAGCGGGATGATGATGGACAACAAGACCAGGATGGCAGCGGCGTGGACCGCCGTACTGAACCCGACGACACCAAACAACTGTCGCCGGTTGTCACTGACAACGGCTTCCAGGTCATCCTCCAGGCCAAGCTCCGCCTCCACTCCATCTCCGGCCGATTCGTCACTTGCCGTGACTGGATTCTCTTCTGCATCAGTACCAAAAGCTGCAGCTGATTCTGGAACTGGTTCTGCGACGACCTCCGGTAAGACGGAACCACGCTCGCTGGCCAGCAGATCACGGAAGCCATCTTTCTCGGCCTCGGGAACGTCAGACAGCGGAACTTCAAACACCTCGGATCCATCCGAGACGATGGTCCGATCTTTTTCACCAGGAACATAGAAACCGTCGTGGCGTGCTTCGTCCAAATCCGTCACCGGGATCCGGTAGAATTCCTGGCCGTTCGACACGGTGATGATTGGCGTGGTCACGTTGGCTCCTCATCGCCCGCGGTGACCCTGGTTCGACGAGATTTCCAACCTCCGGCTGTGTCAGTCGGAGCAACCGGTTCCGGCGTCACATCCGGCTCCTCGGCCACGGGTGCCACTCCATCATCCGTCCCTGTGACATCCGGCGGCTCCTCCGCGGTCGTGCCAGCCTCTCTGTCCAATAACAGGTCCACCCCGGACTGGATCCTCTCCGCCCAACTTTCAATCTCATCAGTTTCCAGGCCGGCCGCCCGATGGATTTCGAGTTCCGCTCTCTTGTCCGCAGAAGGCACACACGCCGCCACTGCCAATCGTCCGTTGGTCTCGTACTGAAATGTGACTTCCACAGGTGTTCTCGCGGGCAGTCCGGCCGGCAACCCACTGACAACACAACGGCCAATTTTGGTGGCGTCGTTTCCGCTGTCGTCTCCTCCCTCTATCACGTTGACCTCAACACTGGCCTGGTCATCCTTGAGCGTCTTGAAATCTCGCACAGATTTTGCCGGCAGCAGGGTGTTCCGGCTGATCATCAACTGCCGCCGTTTTCGGCCGGTCGATCGTTCGACCCCCAGGACGCCCAGGTGGTGAGAATTCACATTTTTGACCGACATATCCTGCACGACGGCTGCATCAGACCCCAGCAACAACCCCGCATAGATAGCCGCACCGTGGGAAATCGATTCGTCCGGTGACAGGCAACGATCCACCGGCATACCGGACTCTGCTTCCAGCATCTGTTGAACAGCCGGCATTCGGCTCGAACCACCCACAAGGAGTAGACGATCCACATCGCTCCAGGAACTCTTGCCCTCGCCCATCACCCGACGGGTGGTCAGCAGTGTGCGGTCGAGCAGGTCACCGGTCATTTCCTCAAACTGCGTCCGCGACAAGTCCACTTGAACACGCTGTCCCTCGTGGGCAAATCGCAGCCGGACATCCTCACGAGCCGAAAGTGACCGTTTGCCATCCTCAGCTTCACGCATCAGCACCTGTAGGGCGATGGCATCTTCCCGTGGGTCACCACCATGATCATTCACAAATTGTTCGGCGACCAGGTCGGCAATGCGGCGATCCCAATCGACGCCTCCCAACATCACGTCACCACCAGTCGCGATCGCCGTGTAGGCCTGGCCATCAATTTCCAGCAGGGTGACATCGAACGTGCCGCCGCCAAGATCGTAAACCAGGATCGTCTCACGCTGGCTGCTACGGCCTTGCTCATCGATGAACTGCTTCTGGACTCCGTAGGCGATTGCCGCGGCTGTCGGCTCGTTGATGATGTCCAGGACATCCAACCCTGCCATCTGGCCGGCGTCCTGGGTCCGGCGCCGTCGGGGCTCGTTGAAGTATGCCGGCACGGTGACGACGGCCTTGGTGAACTCGCCCAGTTTTAGGGCGGCGTCCTCCTTCAACTTTTTCAGGATCAACGCCTGGATGACCTCCGGAGGCAAATGCTCGCCACCGATCGCACGATGAAAGTGTTGATTCCCCATGTCCCGCTTCGCGAAACTCGCCACCACCTCAGGTTCGAACTCCGCCGCCTTGGCAGCCTCGGCACCCACCACCACCTGTCCGTCGTCGAACAGCACGACGCTGGGAGTGGTCGTGTCTCCTTCACGACTCGGGATCGTCCACGGACGTCCCTCGCCATCCAGGTGCGCGACGACCGAAAACGTCGTACCCAGGTCGATACCAACGGCCGGTGTCTGAGACGAACTGGTCACGGTGTGCGTTTCAACCTGATGTGTCGTGGGGAAGTGAGTTCCGAGTTGAGCCCATTGTGTTCCGACGGGATGACCGGCCAAACCAACAACCCGGGCGGGGAATCATCGTCTCTCTCGCTGCCAGTTCGGCTGAATGGTCGTCCGGTCATCCGGCGTCACGGTCAGTTCGCGTTTGATTGTTCTGAAGCCTGTTCGCTGCATGACGATCCGGTGCCGAAAACGGGGCTGCCTGGTCAACACGACTTCGAACTCCCGCTCCGGTGACAGCGGCACGTTTTCACCATCAATCTGCAGCACCGCTCCCTGGCGTTGAGTTGACTCCCACCGAACCACCAGCATGCCCGCGTCACCGGCTCGCTGACCGTCGCCGCGGAACAACACAACCACCAGCAACAGGACCAGGACAACGGAGGTGGCGATCCCACCCCACACGAGAAGATTGGAATGCCCACCGATCTTCGTCGCGGGAGGTTCTGCTTCAACCGCCCCCTGCGATTGCGCTGCCTGCAAGGAGGTGTCGTAAGACCGTTTCTGTTCCGTGTTGAGCAGGCACCGCCGGGCCTGAGAAATTTCATTCAGCAGTTTCTGGGTCAATTGAGCGTGTTCGCCCGCGGCCCGTTCCTGCAAGTAGGTCGTCCGTTGGTTGGCGGCAGCCTCGATCACGTCGGCGTCGGATTCGTACAGGCCGATCCCCAACAACCGATAATGGTCCGCGGGCTGTTGATCGGGTGGAATCCCCAACCACTTGTGATACGCGTCAAAGGCTTCCGACATGTCACCCAATCTTGACCGCTTCCTGTTCCTCGCCCCTCCTTCTATTCTCTCCAGACTTGGACTTAATACAACTGGGACTTTGTCAACCCGCGGTTGACTTATCCGGCTGGGCGAACCTTCCAGGCTTGTTTTGCCAAAAGAAATTGTCCGAAATACGAATTGGCACGAAAACCCGCTCTCACGATTGCTGAAATAACAGAATCCGCCAACAGCCAAGAAGCCACGTCACTGGCTCGAATGAAACTGCTGAGAAAAACCAACCCGAAAGCCACAGCACGCACGGTCGTCCGACACGCTGTGTCGGTGAGTTTTGTCGGCACCTGCCTGTACGCTTCGATTCTTTGGTGGAACAATCGGTGGACCGAATGGCCCACGAGCCTCGTGACCGCCAGTGTTCTCTTGTTGCTCGTCGGCGGATTGTGGGAATGGCAGGTCGCAGAAGAGGAAGACGACGTGACGGATTGCGAGAACAGCATTGCAACTCGTCCTGGTGTCGATCGTCATCCGGCCAGAACCCCAGCCCCACCTTTTCCTTCCCCGGACGAATGAGGAAAAGACACCCGACCGTTTTGAATCGTCTATTCCGGACGTATTCGACATGTCCGAAACGGCACAATTCGCAGTACGAACCTCGATACTCCCCCAAGGATTTTTCAATGTACCGCACAACATTTTTCGGCGTGGTCCTGGCCACTCTGCTGGCGTCCCACTCCGTCCAGGCCGCCGTCAAACTCTCGCGAGCCTTTGGACACCACATGGTGATCCAGCAAGATCAGCCGATCCGTCTTTTTGGCTCGGCTGACCCGGGTGAAAAGGTCACCGCGAAGTTCTTGGGAAAGACCGCCACCGTGACGACCAACGCCGATGGCATTTTCCGAGTGGAACTGCCGGCAATGAAAGCCGACGGGCAGCCCCACACGTTGACAGTCCAGGGAACAAACTCGATCACACTCAAAGACGTGCTCCTGGGAGAAGTCTGGATTTGCTCCGGCCAATCCAACATGGAATGGACTGTCAGCAACTCGATGAATGCCAAGCAGGAGATCGCGGCAGCAAATCATCCGCAGATCAGGCTGTTCAACGTCCCCGGCCATGTGGCTGGCCCGGTTCCGCAAACCGATCCACGCGGACGTTGGCAGCTCTGCGAACCAAAGACCATCCCCGGTTTTTCAGCTGTCGGTTATTTCTTTGGACGTGCCCTGCAAAAAGAGCTCAAGGTTCCCATTGGTCTCGTGGGAACCAACTGGGGTGGCACGCGGATCGAACCCTGGACACCACCGGTCGGATTCCGACAGGTCCCCCAATTGAAAGACTACGTGGAAAACCTCAACGCGATTGACCCGGCCACACCCGTTGGCCGTGCCAACCACGTGAAGTACCTGGCCCGGGTCGAGAATTGGCTGAAGCAGGCTCGCCTGAATGTGAAGGCGGGCAAAGCCATCGGCAACCCGCCCGCACTGAACTTCTCCCCCAAGGGGGGCGCGACGCGAATTTACAACGGAATGGTCCACGCACTGACCCCGTTGAGCGTCCGCGGGACAATCTGGTACCAGGGCGAATCCAATGCCGGTGACGGCCTGCGATACGAGTACTTGAAAGAGGCGCTGGTCAAGGGCTGGCGAACGGTGTTCGAGAACAACAACCTTTCCTTCTACTGGGTTCAATTGGCCAATTTCCAGAATCCCAACAAGAATCCAGCCGGCGGTGGATGGGGCCCTGTCCGTGAAGGACAGCGGCGGGCCTTGCGACTCCCACACACCGGAATGGCGGTGATCATCGATATCGGAGCCGCCCGGGACATTCATCCCCGGAACAAGCAGGATGTCGGTGCTCGCCTGGCTCGCCTCGCCCTCGCCAAGGACTATGGCCGAAAAATTGTCCCCTGCGGGCCGTTGTACAAAAGCATGAAAATCGAGGGCAACAAGATCCGCCTTTCATTCGACCACGTCGGCGGCGGACTGATCACTGCCCAAAAAGAAGGTCTCGAACCCACCCGGGAGACCAGTGGCCAGGAATTGACCCACTTTGCGATCCAGGCGACAAATGGACAGTGGCATTGGGCGAAAGCCAGCATCGATGGAGACACCGTTGTCGTCTGGGCCGAGGGTGTCAAACAGCCCAAACACGTTCGCTTCGGGTACCAATCCAACCCTGTCGGCATCAACCTCTACAACAAGGAAGGATTGCCGGCGTCTCCATTCACCACAGATTGACCACAAGACAGACGCTAGATCCTTGTTTTTTTCTTTTGATCGGGGTTAGAATTAACCCGCGGCTTGTTGAGCCCGGACCAGTCGTGCCGGGCAGTGCCGCACCAGAACTTTTTGAGATCGGATACGAGATGGCAGAAGGCACAATTAAGAGACTGACAGACCGAGGATTTGGCTTCATCGACACCGGAGCCGGTGAAGACATTTTCTTCCACAACTCCAACCTTGAAGGTGTCAACTACGACGACCTTCAGGAAGGTCAGCAAGTGTCCTACACCGCCGGAAGCGGTCCCAAAGGACCACGGGCGGAGAATGTGCGGCCAATCTGAATATCCGTGACATTCTGATAACAAGGAAAGCCGACGATTTTCGTCGGCTTTCTTTTTTTGTATAAACCACCCCACTCACACCCTCTGTGCGTTCGGTCCACGCCACGGTTACTGGCGAGACTCATCGTCAGGACTGACCAGGAACACCTTCTGGCCCGAGCGACACAAGGCCTCCTCAATCCGCATCCCCACCTGACCTCCGGATGACTTCCATGGTCGATTGTCCTGTTTGTTCCGAATTGATCGAACCGGGCCTTTCGACTTGCCCTCATTGCCATTCCCCACTCACTGTGGCACCAGTTCCTCAACACCCCCCGAAGAAACCCAAGACACTGATGTGGGTTCTGCTGCTGATTGGTGGAGTGGTGGTCTCTGGGATTTGTGTGATTGGCATCCTGATCGCGCTGTTGCTCCCCGCAGTGCAAGGAGCCCGCGAAGCCGCTCGCCGCAGCCAGTGCAAAGGGCAACTGAAACAAATCGCGCTCGCCCTGCACAATTACCACGATTCGTATGGCACTTTTCCGCCAGCCTACGTCGCCGACGAGACGGGCAAGCCGATGCACAGTTGGCGAGTCCTGCTTCTTCCGTATCTTGAACAAACCCCGATGTACGACGCTTACGATTTTGACAAGCCGTGGAACGATATCTCCAACCTGGCCGTCACCAGCCCGATCCCACCGGTCTTCCGTTGCCCGTCGGCTCCGGCTCAAGGACAACTCAACACCACCCACTACGTCTACATCACCGGCCCGGACACCTGTTTCGATGGAGACAAGGGAATCCAAATCAAGGACATCACCGATGGCACATCACGGACGCTTCTCGTGGTCGAATCGCACCAGTCCGCAATTGCCTGGAGCGAGCCTCGAGACCTCGACATAACGACATTAGTTGAGGGCGGTTCCAACTCCGCTCATGGAGATGGGTTTCAAGCGGTCATGGCTGATGGGGCTGTTCGGTTCATCACGAACGCGGTTGCCCCCGGAGTTTTCCGAGCACTGACAACGCCTCGTGGGAACGACACCGTGGGTGAGTTCTAACAGGGCCGCATCACCTCGGACTCCCCGGCTGGCAATTTTCTCGTGGCCCCGCGTCGTCCAGGGCGGCTTGCCAGGAACGGTACTCCTGCCAGCAGTCCTCCTCCGATGTCCAGGGCCGCCAACTCATGCGGGCCCGAAAACCGTAACGGTGTCCGGGCCGTACGTCGTGGATGACATACTGGACGTCCACTGCCGGCGGAAAACTGCTGAACCGAAATTCATCATCACCCGTTTTGAGGCGATCGAACATCAGGATGAACACCATGTTGCCGGCCGACCGACTCAACAGCAACGGACACGTGAACCGGGGAGAAGGGAATGAGCGAAGATTGAACGCCAGGTTGTGGTCGTCATCAAATTCCAAGATCGACGCATTGTCCTGCAGGAAGGTGCCGACATCCCATCCCCCGAATGACTCTGCACGAATCCATTGTTCCTGCCCCCCCACGCCGTCGACACCTCGAAAGTGAATCACTGCATCGTGCAGTTCTCGCATGTAATTGGCCCAGAAAAATACCGCATATTTCCTCGCCCCAAACCGGGACACGTCGAGGAAACGGCACCGGAAATCAATATCGATTGAATGCGGCCCGGCGGGTGTCAACCGGGTGACGTGCTCGACCGACCACGGACTCTGAGAAGCCAATCGGACGAGGAACACCGAGTCCCCCTCACTCTCCCGACACACTTGGTACGGGTGGCGACGGGGGGCAAACCGATTCTGATCGTCCCGGTGCCCCGAGAAGACGTATTCGAGATTCCATCCCGCCCGGAATGCCTCGAAATGCTGATCTCCATCCATGTAGACAAGAGACTGAATTCCACTGAGCACCTCCGGTGAACCGGAGTTGTCACGGACACGCCCCTTGAGCCTGCCCGACTCAAAGCCGACCTCGGCTGAAACCTGGTCGACAGTCTCGGTGAAACCCAACTCGCCAAGTGCGCCAGACAGGGCATTTTCCGTATCACGCAACGGCACGGGTACGAAACCGGAGATCTCGGTACGGTGCCCACCGGCCGCGGTCCCAGTTTGGTCAAACGACTTGTTGCCATTCGCGTTGCCGTCCGCACACCCCGCGCCACAACACAACAATGCCACGAGCGTCAAGCGTGTTAGAGAAGTGGCCCGGTTGCCGCACACCATGAATCTTCCAGGCTGCTCGTTGATCGCAAGAGAACAACTCACCGTCGATACAACTCGGCTGTGACGGTGTCGAGGCACTATGCCCTCGGGACAACCGAGCGTCAAGACGCGTCCCCACCACATCACCGGCCATCTCGTGACGATCGACAGGCCCACATCATGTAGACATCAAATGTTGTACTGGCCAGAAATCAGCAGCGGAGTACCGTTGCGGTGGAAAGCCACGCCTGATGTGAAGACACTGGTATCGCTTCGCACACGGAGCCATCGACTTCGGCATCGCAAAGAAAGACACCCAATGACGAACCTTTCTCACGCGAGGCTTCTGATTTTCGGAATCCTACTGCTGCCGGTGGGACCGACCGCAGCGATGTCGGCACAGGACACCAACCTGGTCCTGGTCGAGGCTGGCAAGCCGCGTGCCTCGATCCTCCTCTCTCAAAAGCCAACCGCCTCCGCCCAACTGGCGGCGTTTGAACTGCAGTTCTATCTCGAGAAGATCTCCGGCGGACGATTGCCCATCGTCCGGGAACCGACCCGCGTCAAAGGGACGGTGATCCTGGTCGGCGAAAGCCGGAGATCTCGGGCATTGGGTTTTCACCACAAGGACTTCTCGCGACAGGAATACGTGGTCCAGACCCATCGGGATGGACTGTTGCTGATGGGCCACGACGGGCAGGAATTCACACCGGTCCAGTACGACTCCTACACCAGCCTCTACGCGGCCGGTTCACATCCGATCGGCACCTGCTACGCGGTCCACTCATTCCTGGAGCATCAACTGGGTATCAAATGGTATCTGCCCAACGAATCGCTGGGCGAGGTCGTGCCGAAACATCGAAACATCTCCCTCCCGCCTGTTTCCGTCCGACGTCGCCCCGACCTGCTGGTCCGTTCCATCTACCCGCTGTTCATCAACACCGAAAAACTGACATTCACCCAGTGGGACAAACGCCAGGAATTCCAATCCTCCTGGGTGAACGCCAGGACCAGCCTGTTGTACTGGATCCGCAACCGGGTCTGGGGAGCGAAACAACACAACGCCAACCATTCGTTCTCTTATTACGACAAGGCCTTCGGTGCCTCGCATCCCGAGTGGTTCAGCACCAAGAGCCTCGATCGGATGAAACAACTGGACTTTCAGACTGACGTTCAGCCGTGCCTGGCAGCCAGGGGATTTCGAGAGCAGGTGGTCTCCATCGCTCGGGATTATTTTTCGGGGCGTCCCGAGCCATTCCCGGGTGCGTACCGCGGAGCAGTGGGCCGTTTCTTTTCAGTCATGCCCAACGACAACACGAACATGTGCGGTTGTCCGGATTGCCAACGGCTGTATCGCCCCGGTATTGGACCGGCCGGCAACGCCAGTCATTACGTCTGGAACTTTGTCAACGACGTGGCCCGGGAGGTTCGAAAGACTCACCCGCAGGCAATGATTTCCAACTGCGCCTACTTCAACTACACCACCCCGCCACAAGGGCTGGTTTTCGAACCCAACGTGGCTGTCGAGTTCTGCAAGTTCTACACGAACTACGCCAACCCGGACGTCCAGCGGCGCGACCACCTCCGGATTGCCGAATTCGTCAACAAGAACCGATGCCGGTTCTTCACCACCTGGGAATACCTGTTGAAGCCCCACATCAACGAGTGGGCTTTTCCGTGCATGGTCCCGCATGTCCATGCAGCCGACGTACGAGCGTTGAAAAAGATCCGTGGTTTCCAGGGCGGAAAGATCCAGTACCTCTACCTGACGACCTACAACGGAACCAGGCCCGGCGGAGTGGCCCAGGTCAGCCCTGTGCTGGACTTCATGAACCTGTACTGGCGAATGAAACTCTACGACGACACGACTCTCGACATCGATGCGGCCCTCGACGAGTACTACCAGTCGTTCTTCGGCCCCGGAGCTCCGGAGATGAAAGCGTTCTACACGGCACTCGAGAAACGCTGGATGAGCCGTGGCGGTGGACAGGACTCCCGGTCGTGGTGGAACCGGATGGGAACTCGTGAGTTCCTGGACACAATCGGCCAACTGGTCCAGCGGGCCCGCGAAGCAACGTCCCAGGAGACCGTCTACCGACGCCGTGTGGACCTGATCGACAGGGGTATCCTGCAACACATGCTCAAAAGCCGAGCCCGCTACGAAACTTCGGCGATTGCCGAGGCTGCTCCACTGGCGACCGCCAGCGTGGCCAGGACACCGGGGAAAGTGCCTGCGGACATGTGGGCCGACGACACCACATGGGCCGCATCCCCGGTCCAACGCATCACCACGACACTCAAGAACCAACCGGCCCCACAGCAGACAGCATTCCAACTAGCCTGGGACGAGAAATGGTTCTACATCAAGGCGAAATGCGACGAACCACTTGTTT
>CAWVUS010000137.1:0-13443 GCA_963933195.1 uncultured Planctomycetaceae bacterium | reverse complement strand
GCCGGGAGTGGAACCCGCGCGTTGATCGACAACCTCCTTGAAGACCAACAACCACCAGGCTTCGCTTTGCAGGTCCGCTC
Organism: uncultured Planctomycetaceae bacterium; assembly: GCA_963933195.1. Classification (GTDB taxonomy): domain Bacteria; phylum Planctomycetota; class Planctomycetia; order Planctomycetales; family Planctomycetaceae; genus UBA8437. The sequence continues at coordinate 13,363 of CAWVUS010000137.1, read as the reverse complement.
ACACAACGCCGTAGCGGCAGCGGTTGCTCAAGAACGTGCCGACTGGGGAATTGGAATCGCCCACGTGGCCAAAATGTATGGCCTGGGTTTCCAATCAATTCAACCAGAGCAGTTCGATCTCGTCATCCCGACCTCGCGTGAGCAACGGCCTGCCGTTCGGGCGTTGCAAAACCTCCTGCGTGACGGTGACGTGCGTTTGCAACTGAGCGCAATGGGTTGCACGATCGCCGATTAATCGACGTTTTTGTTTTTTGGCCCCGCCTCGAACAAGTCCACCACGTCTCGCTGCTCATGTCGCGAGATCGCCGGGCGCTCGGGTCGAAACCAGACAAAATAGACGTCCAGTTGTTCATACTTCCGCAACCCGTGATATCGTTCCGCCAGGACCACCAATCGCTCCATTGCCCGCGACACGAGGTCATCGTTCGATCTCGGGTCTTGTTCGACTCTCAGGGTAATTCGCAAAATTTTGGGCGACCCCTTGTGGATCTTCCGTTGCCCGCCTTCGACTTGGGGTGACGACCCGGGAAACTCCGAGTGAATTGCGTCCCGCAGTTCACGAAATGGGCCGGCATGCATGTCCGTGTACCACCACAGGACACCGGTGAAGACCAAACCCAAGACCAAAATGCCAACCGCAGCCCAGACACCTCGGACTGCCGGTGCCTCGTCACCGTGGATTTCAAGATTCGAATCATTCATCGATTAGTTTTCCGCCCGTTTCCCACCACCATCAATGGCCAGCAGTTTTTCCGTGTCACCAGGCACGGGGCCTGTCGAGTTCCAGGCAACCTGCCCTGCCCGATCAATCGCAAACCATCGCGTTTGATTGACCGAGCCATCGGGCCCTGAGACACCCCATACATCTGCCGCTCCCCCCGGCAATTGGCCACGACGACCACCAGCGTCGGACAACAAAACGATTTTGACCTGTTTCGCTTCGTCCGCTCCGCTACGAAGGGACTGGGGCAATTCCGGACTCACGACAAGCAGGATCCCGGAGTTGGTTCGAGTTGCCATGGTTTGCTGGATCGCGCAAACCACCGGATCCTTGGCTGCGTCTCCCCCTTGTTTCACAAAGACAAGTTCGATGCGATGCCGTCCCAGGTAACGCGCCAACCGAACCGTACGATTCTCTGAGTCATACAGTTCGAATTGAAACAGCCGAGGGATCAATCGTTTTTGGATGGCCTCCAACGGCCTGGTGCGAATCCGGCGAGCCAGGGTGTTGGATTGTTCCCAAGCCGTCAGGCCGGCCAAAACAATGGCCGAAACGGGGAGCAACCAAAACAATCGCCTGCTCGACATGTCGCCACCGATACCGTGTCTAACTGGACGATTTTTCGAGTTGGCCAGCTTCCGAGTCGGACACCACTTTATTCAGCGCTTTCAAGTACGAGTGAGCACTGGCCTCGATGATATCCGTACTCACCCCCTTGCCATGGTAATGACGCCCCATGACCACGATTTCGACAAGAACTTCACCCTGTGCGTCCTTTCCCTTGGACACGCTGCGGACCTCATAGTCCTCGAGTTTCGCTTCGACTCCGATGATTCGTTCCAATGTCCGAAACACAGCATCCACCGGTCCATCTCCGGTTGCCGCATCGCGACGAATTGTCTCGTCTTCACGTTGAAGTTCGATTGTCGCCGTCGGAATTGTGTCGGTGCCAGCAGAGGTGTGCAAACTGATCAATCGCCAGGAATCAGCCCCACTGACGATCCGGTTGTCGATCAAAGCAGCAATGTCCGAATCGTAGATCTCTTTCTTTTTGTCAGCAAGCGAGATGAAATCTTCGAAAACGTTTTGGAACACTTCATCCTCAAGAGTGTAACCGAGTTGAACAACGCGGTCCCGGAAAGCATGCCGCCCACTGTGTTTTCCAAGAACCAGGTTTGTCCCAACAAATCCCACGTCCTCGGGCTTCATAATTTCATACGTGGTGCGTTCCTGGAGCATCCCGTGCTGATGGATGCCGGCTTCGTGTGCAAAGGCATTTTGTCCGACGATCGCTTTGTTTCGCTGTACCTTCATTCCAGTGATGCTTGATACCAGGCGGCTGGTCGGAAACAACTTACTGGTTTTGACCCCGGTATTGACACCGAAATAGTCACCTCGTGTCGCGATGGCCATGACGATTTCTTCGAGCGCAGCGTTTCCTGCACGTTCTCCCAACCCGTTAACGGTGCACTCCACCTGTCTCGCACCTTGCTCGATGGCGGCCAAACTATTCGCAACAGCCAACCCCAGATCATTGTGGCAGTGCGCACTCAAAACCGCCTTGTCCATGTTCGGGACATGTTCGATGAGGTGACGAAATACTGCTCCAAATTGAGCCGGTGTCGCGTATCCGACCGTGTCTGGGATGTTGATCGTCGTCGCACCGGCATCAATGGCCTTTTCAACCACCTCACAGAGGAAATCGAGCTCGGTTCTGGCCGCATCTTCCGGCGAAAATTCCACGTCGTCACAATACCCCGCAGCGCGTTCCACCATCTCGATCGCAGTTTCCACAATCTGCGACTTGTCCATTTTCAGTTTGAACTCGCGGTGAATCGAGCTTGTCGCCAGAAAGACGTGCAATCTCCGCCTTTTCGCATCCTGCAAAGCGGCCCACGCACGGTCGATATCTTCGGCACGGCAACGTGCCAGGCCACAGATTGTCGCTCTCTCACCGAATTGCTGAGACACCATTTGGACGGCTTCAAAATCACCCGGTGACGCGATCGGGAATCCCGCCTCAATAACATCAACGCCCAATTCGACAAGCGCATGAGCCACCTCGAGTTTTTCCGCAGTATTCATACTGCACCCCGGAGACTGCTCGCCGTCACGAAGTGTCGTGTCGAAAACCGTGATCTGGTCCGTGTTCATAATTCCGTCTCTATCGACGTTTGCGTTCGCCGTGATACACACGGTGAACAAAAAAACCCCGAGCCCTTTGAGAGGTCTCGAGGTTTGTCTTTGGTCTGAGTCATTTTCAGCGTGTCGACAAACTAAGCCCTCCCACCTCTCGGGGGGGTTAGCAAAAGGCCCAGCAGCAAGTTCTCTGCCGTTCCGTTGGTTGCCACACGGTTATTTTTCATGATGCCTTGAATCTAACAAATGGTCGAAGTCAGCGTCAAGTTTCGTTCGGAACGACCATTCGCTACGGCACCAGCAACGCCATGCCATCCGCACCAGTGTCTGCGGCTCCGGTGAGTTCTCGTGTGTCAGGGTCAATTGCCACCGCGTGAACCAGTGCCAATCCGCCATGGCTACGCGGAATCCTGATCACGGGGTGACTCTTGCGGATTTCCTCACACACATATTCAGGAATTCGCCGCTGGCATTTGATCACATCGCCCTGGCAGTCAAAACGGGGAGCGTGCACCGCGTCGGTGATGCTCATCCCAAACTCCAGGTGGTTGAGAATCACCTGCAGCACCGAGGTGATAATCCGAGTCGCCCCCGGTGCACCCAGCACAAGCACTGGTTGCCCATCCCGAAGGACGATGGTGGGCGTCATGCCTGTGGTCCGCCCCTTCTGTGGGGCGATGCTATTGGGATTTCCTGGAAACGGGTCGAAATTCACCATCGAGTTGTTGTACATAAACCCGAGACCATCGGTGATAACACCCGAGCTTGTTCCGAGCGAGTGAGTCAACGACACGCAGTTTCCATCGTTGTCGACAACACTCACGTGCGTTGTCCCCGAATCGGCCTGTTCACGCCCGACATCTATCGACGCTCCCGAAGCAATCACCTCTCGCCACTCGCCCGCACGTTCCAAGGATGTCATCCAGTCCAACGGGACGTCTTCGAATTGATTGTCTGCCAAATGCCGATTCCGGTCGGCAAAAGCAGCCTTCATGGCCAGTGACACCTTGAGGATGTAGGCCGGAGAATTGTGGCCCAACGACGCGAGGTCATCGTCACCAAGAATATTCAGTATCGCCGCCAGTGTGGGGCCTCCATGCGGCGGTTGGTTACTGGCCACCGAATAGCCTTTGTACGTCGCGGTAACCGGTTCCTCGCTACGGACCTGGTAATTCGCCAAATCCTCGGCGGTCACCCAACTCCCGTTGGCGGACAAGTCGGCCGCCATTTTCTCGGCCAACTGACCGTCGTGAAGATCCCCGGGTCCCGCCTGTGCGATCCGTCGCAACGTCTGGGCATAGTCGGCATTTTTCAGCGTCTCATGCATTTCATACGTCGATCCATCCGGCTTCAGATAAATCCGTTGTGCCGAGGGAGTGACGTCAAGTTTCTGCCGTCCCGAGGACCCTTCGTAAAAACTGGGCGGCTCCTTCCATCTCGCTGCCTGCAGCGCCCCAACAACCCAACCATTTTCGGCCATATCGATGGCCGGCGCAAGCAGTTCGTCCCACCCCCGACTGGCCCATCTCTGGTGGACCATTTCCAAACCACGGCCGATTCCAGGGACACAGATGCTCTGGTAGCCGTCCTCGTTCACTTTCCCTTGTAGGAAATAACCCCAGCCTTCGGGGTTCGCGCGGATAACAATATCCTGCCACATTTCCGCCGACACGCCACTACCCGCGATGGCGGGTGCGTCCACCACAGGATTCACCTGCTCGCTTTCGGCGGAAAACGAGGTCATCACCATGTAACCACCAGCCCCACACGAATGCGGGTCGATCAACCACTGAATGGCCACACTGGTGATTGCCGCATCAAAAGCGTTGCCCCCATCGGCGAGCATTCTCGCCCCGGCTTCAACTGCCAGCGGCTGGGGAGCGGAGATCATAGAGGGCATGGCAGTCCTGTCGTCGTGTTGTGTTCAGACTCAGGCCTCGGCCGCAACATTTTCAGCGGCAATCTCGGTCACCGGAGCATCGGGCGTGTCCTTTGACATCGAATTGAGCGCGACGGTGATGGCGAATAGTACAGCCCCACCCACGTTGAGCCATATCTCAGGAAACAACAGCATGCCGGCCGAGCCAAGAAACATCGACCGTTGAATCCAGCCGGCTTCCTTTCGGAAGAATCCCGAAATGCCTGCGGCCAGGGCGACAACACCCACGACGGCCGTCGTGACGGCCAGCGCCAGGCTATCCACCGGTGCGTAGGACGATTGGGCCACCTTGAGCAACTCCGTCGCTTCTCCCAACCGACCTTCACTTTTAGCGAGCGCCCAGTCATCCCACTTGGCCTTGTCCATCAACAGGAGAGCCGGACGGTACACGAACATGAAGGGGAGAGTGAAACCAACCAGTGAAAACCGAAATGCTGCCAACCCCGTCTTCATGATTTTGGCCTTGGCAATTGATGCACTCGCATACGCTGCCAAGGCTACCGGCGGTGTCACCATCGACATCATGCCGAAATAGAAAATGAACAGGTGTGCAGCCAGTGGGATGACCCCCAATTCACCGAGCAGCGACCCCATCAGCGTTGCCATCAGCAAATAACAAACAACCGAGGGCACTCCCATCCCCAGGATTATCGAACACACCATGATTCCCAGCAGTGCCAACAGAAGACTCGACGCCACAACGCTCTTTATGACTGAACTGAAATCCGTGGCGATGCCGGTTTGCTGAACGACTCCGATAATGATTCCAACGCATGCACTGGCCGCCACCAAGGACACACCGTTCTTCGCCGCTCTGCCCATGGCCCCCAGCATCGAGGGCCGCCAGCCTCGCTGGCACAAGCCAAACACAAACAGTCCAGCCGTGCCCAGGATGGTCGAATTCAGCAGGCTGCCCATCACGGCCCGCCGCGTCATCGAGTCAACGCTCGGATCAGTCCAGGGACCCGGCTGGTAGGGTGACAGAAATTCCGCAATCCCCTCGGGTAACCAGCCCGCCCACTTCCATTGAAATTGGTTGACAAGAACAACCACAAGAAACGTGGCGATCGCCGTCACACGTGCACGCAGAGTTAGTGGCAATTCACGGCGAAACACCGTGCACACCATGATCACCATCAGCGATCCAGACACGGCTTTGAACGGGGTGTAGTTGTCCAGCAACAACCCGATCAAGGCGACCAACGCTCCGAAGAACACCGTAGCCTCGAACTTCGACAGGGGCCGTCTGTCCGCATCAGTCGCGGCCGCCGCGGCCTGTCCAGCACGTCTGGAATAGAAGTGAACAATCATCCAGATCGAAAGGTAGTAGAGAATCGCTGGAATTGCCGCTGCGGTGGCCACCTGAACAAAAGTGACATTCGGCTCGACAATTTCCAGCATCATGTACGCCCCGGCGCCCATAACCGGTGGCACCAACGCGCCCCCGGAAGCCGCCGCCGCGGTGATGCCCGCGGCCACGTGAGGCTTGAACCCCACATTGCGCATCATCGGTATCGTGAAGGTGCCTGTCGTCACCGCATTGGCAACCGCACTTCCCGACAAAGAACCCATCAACCCGCTGCCCAGGACCGACACTTTCGCAGGCCCACCAGGACTTCCACCAAACACGCGTTCGGAGAAATCGATGATGAATTGCGTCGCGCCGGACATCTCCAGGAAGGCACCGAATACGACAAACAAAAACACGTACTTGAACATCACCGCGGCAGCGGGACCAAAGACACCGAGTGTCTGTATGTATGTTGTGCTGACGATGTCCCCGGCACTCTGCCCGGCGTGCGGCAGCAACCAGCCGGGCATCTCGGGCAAGTCATACTCGATCGACGCGAAGCAATAATAAGTGTGAGCCACAAAGGCGAGGGCCAGCGCCGGAACAATCCAACCGATCGACCGCCTGGTGGCCTCGAGGACAAGAAGCAAACCCACTGCACCGACAATTATGTCCCAGTCGGTTTCACTGCCAGCACGGTCGCCAAGAGACTCGCCGCCGGCCCAATATTCACGGAATGTCGGCTCGAGTTGGACAACCACATAGCCGCAACTCACGACCACCGCCAACGCGAGCACCAGATCGAAAATCCTCAGGGATTTCCAGTCCTTGAATTTTTCGTGAACCGGACTCTCGATGAAGCAAATCACCAGCCCCATCATGATGAACAATGCCAGCGCAGACTGTTGCTGCAGTCGCGGGTAGTTCATCTCCAGGACCGTGAAGAGGCACAACGCCACCCCAAACACAGTCACGACATATTGGCGGAGCCGGTCTCCCACGGCTTGCCCTCTTCCCTGCGGGGTCATTTTCCTGCGGGGGCTTTCGCATCCGCCGCATCAACGTCCGTCTTCTTCTCTGCCGCCTCGGTCGTGGCTCCCGCCTCCGGCCAGATCCCAATTTCTTCATAGAAACGGATCGCACCAGGGTGGAAATCGGTCCCCGTATAACGCGCGGCATTCTTTTCATTGATCGCTCGACCAGCCGGGTGCTTGCTGGCGATTGCCTTGCGATGCTCCCAGATCGTCTTGGTCAACTGATACACCATTTCTTCATCGGCCTCAGCCGAAGTGATCAAATGCATCGAACCGACATTCAAACCTTCGAAATCCGCTTGAAGATCCGAGTACTTGTCCTTGGGGATGGTGAACGGCTGGAAAAAATCGTAGTCCTTCACCAATTCCGTTCGCGCCTTCGACTCGAACGGAATGAAGACAATGTCATGCGAACTGCAGGCTTGGGTTACCGCACCAGTCGGAACCGCACCGCCGACGAATGCAGCGTCGGCATTTCCGTCGGCCAGAAGATCCACGGCACCGCTCTGCGTGTTGTTCAGGGGTGAAAAGTCGTCATAAGTCAGGCCGTGCCCCTTGAGCAAGGGCCCAACAAACATTTCGAACCCGGCGCCGGAAGGCCCAACCACCACTCGCTTCCCTTTGAGTTGGCCGATGGTTTTGATGCCGGTTTCTTTCTTTGTGATGAACATCGCAACATTCGGTGCCAAAGTGACCACGGCGCGAATGTCATATTTTTTGTCCCAGCCCGATTCTCCACGGACGGCGAAATAGCTGATCGCCGAATTCGAAAGAGCCAGCTCAAGTTTTCCATCCTGGATGCCGCGGATATTCGCTTTCGAACCCTTGGTGCCCTTGGCCTGGACTTTCCAATTGTTATCGCCCTTTTGCTCATTGAGCACTTCTGCAATCGCCCCACCGACAACAGGGAAAGCTCCGCCCACAGGCGACGTCCCCATGCTCAGAAACTGCCGGCGTTTCGACTTGCCGCCGCCACCTGTGCTCCCCGGGCTGTCACTTTCGCTGTCTCCGCCACACCCGGGGCACAGCAATGCCACGCAGGCAAACAAGCAGAGTGTAACTGGAAAGAACTTTCGTCGATTCGGCATCGAAACCATCCTTTTGCCCCTGTAGCAGAAAACCCGACCGCATTTGTCGGACACGCCGCGATCCGTCCGATTTCCGAGTATCGGGCCGAATTGATGCGATCGTACCATTCGCTCACCGGAGTCGCCACCCGGCCCGAAAACAGCTCCTTTGCCTTCGGCCCAAGGCACCCACCCAACGTCACTGAGGCCGTCTCACCCCCCAGGCACCGGCTCTGCGGGCTTGTGGCCCGGACCATGTGGCGTATTTCCAGCGACCAAAACGATCCCCACCCCGGTGATTACAATCCCGAGGCCCATCATGGGATTGAGGTTGCCCTGGCCGATCGCTGCCTGCACGCCAACAATTGTCACCGCTCCACCAAACACGATCGACATCACAAGTTCTGGAATGGGTTTTCCTGTGAATGTCGACATGGCCGAAGTCAGGCTGAGTGCGCCCAGTGCACCAAGGCATCCGGCTCCGAAACCCCAGGTCAACGCGGCCTGGTGGTCGCCGGTGAATGAAAAAGTATCACCGTTCACTTTCATCATGATCAGCCCGCCGACGATAGCCAGTACGAGATACGCCAGGCCAATCCCCACGTATGGTTTGAACGGACTCCATCCATCCGGCGGAGGAGTCGGCGGCGAACCCGGTGCCCTGGAATGCTGAAGGGTTGGACCATAAAGCCCCCAGCAAATCGCGGTGCCCAAAGCGAACAGGATTGGTTTGACTGGTGCGTTCGACTCGGTTTTCGATGACGTGGATTCCGTTTTCTCCGCGGTTGCAGCATCTCCGGCCGGTTTTTTTTGATGAGAGGTATTCGCCGCGACCAGTACGATTCCGACACCGGTCAACAACATTCCGACAGCCATCAATTTCTTGATCTGTCCATGTGAAATCGCGGCGTGTAACCCCACAACCGTCACCGCACCACCGAACACGATGGGCATCACCAATTCGGCGTGCGGTGGCCCCTGGAACGACGTCATCGCCGACGTCAGGCTCAACGCGCCCAAGGCACCAAGTAACCCGGCCGCAAAACCCCATTTCAGCGCGGGTGCCTGTGATCCAGAGAAAGAATACGTGTCGCCTTTGACCCGCATCATGATCAGGCCGCCGACGATCGCCAGCACGAGATATGCCAACCCGATGCCGACATACGGCTTGAACGCGCTCCAACCCTCCGGCGGCGGAAGTGGTGGAAGACCGGGATGCCGGGCCTTGGTCAGGATCGGCCCGTAAAGTCCCCAGCAGATGGCTGTTCCAACTGCAAACATAATAGGAAGACGATGTTTCATTCGAGTCCTTTCGAGGGGCGGTTACGCCCAAACACTAACGTCAACCATCCTAAACCAGTTGGCGTGCCGACATCCTAGACAGTTCCGACACACTCCGCATCCCCGTCCGGATATCGGAAAGCCCGCATCCTTATTCACTTCGCAACGCCGAAACGACAGGGGTTCGTACAGCCTCAGCAACGGCCAAGCCGGCCGCCAGCATTCCGACAAACACCACCGCCAAGAACAACCGGATCAAGTCCAGAATCAAGCCCCCCGGATCGCCTCCGGCGCTCCAGAGGTGCGGTGCCATGGCCAGAAGTGCGGACACGGTTCCGCCTGCCAACCCCCACAACAATAAGAAAGCGTTTTCACTCAGCACCAACCATCTCAAGCCAGACCGGCGAAAACCAACGGCTCGCAAAAGTGCCAATTCGCCGCGTCGCTCCAGCACATTTCGCTGCATCACTGTCGCCAAACCAATCGTGCCCAGCAACAGGCCCAGCCCACCGAGGACCTGGAATGTCGCCAGGTAAGTGTTCTGCACGGACAAGAAACGGCCGAGTCGCTCGACGACCGGTTCCGCATCAAAACCGTATTCACCGAGCTTCGATTCGAGCAGTTGGGCCTGCTCCTGACGAACTGCATTCATTTCCATCAGGTCGCCCGGCACTTGACCGAGGGCCCCGTAACGTTCGTCTCCAATCAGAAAATAAGAAAAGCCCGATTCTTCCGGAAAGGCGGTTTGGAAATGCTTCTCCGACATCACCAGCACGCCTTGAAACACGCTGGCGTCGAGCATTCCGACTATCTCTAGCCACAGAACAGGGGCATCAGCATTCGGGTAGGGGATTCGATCGCCAACTGCTTTGTGAAGACTGTACTGAAGTGTGTTCATATCTCCAATTACTGGAAACACCGGCAATCCTGCGCTGTCCGACGGAAGGTCCACTGAACCGACATCAGCCTCGAGAAGCTTCCACGGGTTGTCTCCCTGTGCCCCGACAAACCGAAAACCACCGCGATTGATTGTTCGAGCTGTCATCCCAAGGATCGTTGGAAGCCTGGTCTGATACAGGTTGAGACAGCTCGATTCTTCACCGGGCTTCAAACGAAACGGATGAATGTCGATCGATTCAAGAATTCCTCTATCCGTTTCCCCCAGGTCTTCGTCGACCTCAAGGTCCTTCCGTCCACTGGTCGTCGCCAGATCAAAAATGATCGGTTGACTTGTTTCCGCCACCAGGAGAAAGCCCCCACCCCCCGTCGACACGTTGGGCCACTCTGCCACGGGGTCTCGTCGACCCGCCGCAACCGCGGTGATCAGAAATGCGGCCGAAGCCACCATCGCGACCGACAGGACGCTACGGGACCTGTGTCTTGCAGCATTTCGAAACCCCAAGCGAGTGAGTGGGCCAAGCCCTCGGCCACCGATCGCTCCATCACGGGTTGAGCCCAAGACGACAGCCAAAATTCCGACCGACGCCACCAGCAGGGAAATACCCAATACAAAAAAGAGAACAATTCGGATCGACAAACCCGAGAAAGCCTCGCCAGACAGCAACGGCCCAGGCGCAAGAGTCGCCACCAACAGCCCCAAAACTCCAACAACCAGGGAAACCACTACGGTTCGTCGACTACGCCTGTCGTCGTCGACTCCGCCCGAAGTGGTACGCAGAATTCCGGCCAACAACTGCCGAGCTTGCAGCTTCACCAAGCCTCGAGCAGACATCACGATTGCGCCGACGGCAACCACCGCCGACCCGCCAAACCCGGCCAGCAAGCTAACCGGCCGGACATGCACTTCCAGGAATGTTGTCCCCACCGCTCCAACCCACCAGTGTGTCAGGCCATACACCATCACGCGTGCGTATAAAATTCCTGCTACGGCTCCGACCATTCCCCCCAGTACGACAACGACCAACCCCTCGAACACCAGTTGCAACAACACCGTACGTGGTGGCAATCCAAGCGCGAGCATCAAACCCACATTTTTTACACGCCGTTCGATACCCAGGCGGAACAACAGGCCAATCAAAATCGTCGCCGCGCCGATCAAGAAAAAACTGAAACCAAGAAACAGCCCGCTGAATGGAGTCGTGCCGCTGGCGGCGTCCACGCCGTGTTGCTTGACTGCCTGGACGGTCAGTCCCAACTGAGAGAGGTCGATTTTCGATTCGACGTCCTTCTTGACCTGTTCCAAAACTTCGCGATCGGACGGGTCGACAGCCAGGCGTAATGAAGTCGACGCCCCATAGCGGCTTTTCCAGAGCCCCACCGCTGTGCTGTACCTGATGAATGCTTTCGGGGTGGCGCGATAGTCGTCCCAGTAGTCGTCGTCGCGCTGAGTTAACGCGTCGAGGTCCATTTTGAACGGTTGTCTCCAGTCTCGAAATGTCCGCACATCGGTTATCCCCGGGACATGTGGTGTCAAACCACGATCCGTGGCGGGCCCGGCCATTGGGGTCACAGCATGGACTTGAAACGTTCGTTCTTCCTCGGGTAGTTCGCCGTGCGAACCGACACGGTGATAAGCAATTGTTAGTTTCCCACCACGCTTCAATCCGAGATCGTCGGCCAGCCATTGATTGATCACCACACCGTCTTCAGGCAAACCCGCCATCGCATCCGCATCCCCATCCGCTGGGAACGGTCCAAATGGAGCCTTGCGAATCTGTTTCGGGACAATTCCACCGACAATGGAGTACATCGAGTATCGCGACGGCTCGTCGGCGTTGGACAACCGATTCGCAAGATGAACCAGCATCCGGGATTGCTGAGGCACGCTACTCGCCGCCTCCACGATCGCGTCGTCTAGCACCATGCGATTGCTCTCCAGCGCGACGTACCCCGGTTTCACGAGTGCCCTGAGAGACAGGCCGAGGTCCTCGAACGATATCGAGGAAGCCAAGCCGTGCTGCACCCGGTCACGGTCACTACCGGAAACTACAAGAGAATTGACCCGCGCTGGATATTCATCGAAACGTCTCTGTTCACGGTTCCGCACACGCCGTTTGTTCAGCGCCAGTGTCTCCTGCAATGTCGAGAGCGCGACAAATGCAATCTTTGGCAGTTGTTGACTCGGATTGAGATCAAACCGCCCCACTCCCCGCCGTGCCACCGCATCGCCTGGGCCAAACGTACCGCGGACCTTGAGCGGAAGATCGATCGTGTCGTTGTCTCGATCACCCAGTAACGAATCTCTAGGGATCGCATTGGGCAGTTCCATCCAGAGCCTGACTTCGTCGCCAGGAGCCAGCCCATCACCCAATTCCGCGGCGACTCCTTCCGACAACACCACTTCCCCGGCCTGCGGAACTGACACCTCTCCATGCTGAACGAGTTTCCAGAACCGTTGGTCAACCCCATAGACCATGACACCGCCAACACGCAGCCCCTTCCGTTTGCCGATCGACTCGGCCCCGCCCGTTTCCAGGCTAGCCCGCATCATTATCAACGGAGCGACAGTCGCGTCGTCGCCCAACGCCACCTGGAGGTCGTCGGACAATTCTTCACGAACGAAACGATCGCGACCAAGTATCGCGTGATCGACTTTGCCCAACCGATCGAGATGCATTTCCAACAGGCTGGTCTGAACGGAATCACCGACCACCAACGCCCCGGTTATCACAGCCGTCGCCGTCACGACGCCCAACCCCACGACGAGATTGGTCCGCCAGTGGTACCGCAGCGTTGTTCGCAGCAGCGACCACCCGGTCATCCTTCACCCCCCATTTCGATGAGCTTGCCCTCGCACAATTCTCCACGGCGTGGAAAACGCGAGGCCAGTTCAAGGCTATGGGTGACGCACACCAGGATCGCGTCTTGCTCGCGAGACAGATCCAGTAAGAGGGATCCGACGCTGTCGGCCGTTTTTTGATCGAGATTGCC
>CAWVUS010000136.1:0-13498 GCA_963933195.1 uncultured Planctomycetaceae bacterium | reverse complement strand
CCATGGGCATTCTCCGGGACCAACACCGTGTCGTCCCACGACTCGATCACGTTGCCCTCGGTGTCAAATATGATCAGCGTGTGTTCACTGCGGCTCGAGACAATAACCCGATCGCGGCTGTCGACACCGACGCCTGGAATCCAGCCAAAGCTCCATCCGTCCGGGAGCTTCGCCCAGTCGTTGATGACCTCGTATTGGTAATCCCCCTGCCCCACACGCGTCGTCATTGCCAACTCCCGAAAACCCGCGGTCGTTTCACATTCAGTTCACCCACCTCAGATACTCTGGCAACGCCCTGCGTTCAAGGCTGTCGTCTTCCGAAGCAGCGAGGAGTTTGACGTGGCCACCACAATTCGCAAAATATTGTTTCTGCCCACTTCCTTCTCACCGAACTGATTCATGTCCAACTACACACCCACCGCCCCGATCGACCATGGCATGTTTATTATGCCCTTTCACGATCCCGACAAGCCCCTTGGACAATGCTACGACGAGGATCTCGAGCTGATCATCCTGGCTGAACAACTGGGCTTCAAGGAGTTCTGGATCGGCGAACACCACACAATGCAGTACGAAAACATCGTCAGTCCCGAGATGTTCATCGCACGCGCGCTGGGAGAGACCAACTCGATCCGAATGGGGCCTGCTCCGGTCTGCCTGAACCAGCACCACCCCGCGGCAGTTGCCAGCCGACTGGCTTTTCTGGATCACCTCTCCAAGGGGAGGCTCAACCTGTGTTTCGGATCGGGCAGTGTCACTGCTGACCTGGAACTCTACGGGGTTGACCCCAAGAACAACTCGCGAATGGTCAATGAATCCATCGAAATGATTCTGTCCCTGTGGACAAGCGACCCCCCGTATGAACTTGAAGGAGAATTCTGGAACATCCGGCTTGTTGACAATGTTGACCTCGAGACCCGGATCGGCTTCGTCCACAAGCCGCTCCAGGCCCCTCACCCGCCGATCGCCATCCCGGCCATGAGTCGCAACTCGCCCAGCATGCGAATGGCCGGAGCCGCCGGTTTCCAACCCTTTGGACATTGCCTGGTCACCGGCAACGTGCTGAAGGATTTTTGGGACACCTACGAATTGGGGGCCACCGACGCGGGTCGGACCGCATCTCGATCGGATTACAAGGTCGCAAGGTCCATCTTCCTGGCAGACACCACCGAGGAGGCCGAGCAACTGGCGAGGAACAATTCACTGGGGCACAACTACGAGTACATTGGACGCCTGTTCGACAAGGGACTGGGCCGCAAGATCTACAAAAGAGATCTCGACATGCCCGACGCCGACTGCAACCTCGATTTTCTGATGACCGAACAGATCATCGCCGGCGACGTTGACACGGTCCTTGATCGACTTCTGCAACTGTGGGAGGAAGTGGGAGGATTCGGCACGCTCGTCCTGATGAGCTATGACTGGGATGACAAATCCTCGTGGGTCCGGAGTATGGAACTGTTTGCCAATGAATTGATGCCCGCGATGAATGCCGCAGTTGGAAGTCCTGGCTAACCCGCATATCCACAGCCGTGCCCCTGTGCTTTAATGGCGACATGAAACCGACCGAGCAAAAAACTCCGGCTTCCAGCCTGTCCAGACGCGACCTGCTCCAAGTCGGCGGACTGGGACTGACCGGGGTGAGTCTGCCCGGATTCCTGGCCGCTCGCGAGACAACTCAGGCCAGGGGCGGAAACACCCGGGCCGACGCCTGTATCCTGATCCACCTCAACGGTGGCCCGCCCCACCTGGACATGTGGGACCCCAAACCAGACGCCCCCCAGGCTATCCGCGGTGAATTTGGGACAATTGCCTCGTCACTCCCCGGCTACCGTGTCGGTTCCCTGATGCCCAAGCTGGCCCGCCACATGCACCGGGCCACCGTCGTCCGTTCGATGCACCACAGCGTGAACAACGCCCACGCAGCCGCCGTCTATTGCTCGCTGACCGGCCACGACCGTGGAGAACTGGGGGGCGGAGCCAAACAGACCGACCACCCGTCCCCGGGATCAATCCTGACTTCACTGCGGCCACCACAGAAGGTTGTTGTGCCGCACGTCACCTTGCCATACATGACCCAGGAAGGCCGAGGCGGACCACCCCAACCCGGTTTTTTCGGTGGCTTTCTTGGCCGCTCACACGATCCGCTATTTGTTCTTCGCGACCCCAACAGCAGTGAATTTGCAGTCCCCGAGTTGACCCTCCGCACCGGAGTCTCGGCCCAACGACTTTCGGTCCGTCGCCGCCTCTTCGAAGACCTCAACCGTCGCACGAGCCTCGCCGCCGACAACCGGGGGCCCCGGGCGATGAACAGTTTTCAGGCCCGTGCCCTCGACCTACTGACGTCCGAGGGCACCCAGGGGGCATTCCGGATCAGTGAGGAAACCGCCTCGACCCGGGATGCCTACGGCCGCAACATTTATGGCCAAAGCACCTTGCTGGCCCGAAGGCTGATCGAAGCGGGCACCCGCTTGGTCACCATCGCCTGGGCACCTGACGCCAACGCAACTTGGGACACCCACACCAACAACTTCGGCAGGCTGAAAGGCAGCCTGCTGCCACAGTTTGATGCCGCAGCCAGCAGCCTCATCGACGATCTCGCCCGCCGTGGACTGCTCGAACGCACCGTGGTCGGCATCTTCGGCGATTTTGGACGCACTCCAAAAATCAATCCAAAGGCTGGCCGGGATCACTGGAACTTCTGTTACAGCCTGATGATGGTTGGCGGTGGTTTTGGTAAGGGTTTGATCTACGGACGCAGCGACACCATCGGTGGTTTTCCTGCGGCCGACCCGTTGGTGCCAGGCGACATCATTTCAACCCTCTTTGATTGCCTGGGAATCTCACACGACGGGGAGATTCACGACCAACTCGAACGCCCTTACCGGGTTGTCCCCACCGGCGACATCCAGCCACAACTGCTGGGCTAACCGCGGCGACTGCATACCTTGTCGCCTTAGGATGCCCCCACTAACATCGACTGCTTCAACTGCGAGGAGGGTTGGGCCGGTGTTCACCGGCAATCCCCCGCAAAAACGAACACAAGAGAATCACCACTCAGGAGTCCTCGCCGTGGCAGTCCAGGTAGGCATCAACGGGTTTGGCCGGATTGGTCGCATCACGTTCAGGGCGTTGGCCGCCCGTGGCGACGAATTCGACGTCGTCGGAATCAATGATCTGGGAGACCCCGCGGCACTGGCCAACTTGCTCAAGTACGACAGCACCCAGGGCCGCTTCCCCGGTACCGTCGAAGTCGACGGCAACACGATGATCGTCAACGGACGTCCCATCCGGATCTGTGCCGAACGCGATCCCAGCAACCTGCCCTGGGGCGAACTGGGAGTCGAAGTTGCGCTGGAATCGACCGGTTTTTTCACGAATCGCGCCAGCGATGGACGCCCCGGATACGACAGCCACTTAGCTGCCGGTGCCCGCAAGGTGGTCATCTCCGCGCCGGCCAAGGACTCACCCGACTTCACGGTCGTGCTTGGTGTCAACGACAATCAACTGACTGCCGATCATCTCTGCGTCTCCAACGCCAGTTGCACGACCAACTGCCTGGCCCCGATGGCCAAGGTGCTGCACGAGCAATTTGGGTTGGAACACGGCCTGATGACCACCGTGCACGCCTACACCAACGACCAGGCGACCGGCGACCAACTGCACTCCGACCCGAGACGCGCCCGTGCTGCGGCCGCCAATATTATTCCCACCTCGACCGGGGCTGCCAAAGCCGTGGGCATGGTGCTGCCGGAACTCGACGGAAAACTGACCGGCATCAGCCTTCGCGTACCGGTCCTGACCGGAAGCATCACCGACCTGGTCGCCACCCTGCGCAGCGATGCATCCGCGGAGGCAATCAACCAGGCCATGCAGGATGCGGCTGCCGGCCCCCTGGCCGGAATCATGGAATACACCACCGACCCGATTGTCTCCAGTGACATCATCGGCAACACTCACAGTTGCATTTTTGACGGCAGTTGGACAACCTCCATCGGCCCAAACATGGTCAAGGTCCTTGGGTGGTATGACAACGAATACGGTTATTCCAACCGCACTGCGGACCTGATTGCACGCCTCGCGGTGCTCTAGGTTCCGGCGAACCAATTTTCACTGGACGCAACTGAGTCACTCGGTCAGAATACCCGCTCACTGGCAGGGCCGAGCCTCGAGCATTACGCCCCTGTCCCGCGCGACCTGGACCGGATGAACACGTCGATGAGTCGCCGGGATCTCTTGGAGATCTTCACCACCCGCACACCGACTGTCGCCCCTTCGATGTTGGGGTGCGACTTTGGCAACCTGCACCGCGAAGTCGAACTGCTCGAAGCCGCTGGCGCCGACCTGCTGCACCTGGACGTGATGGACGGCCACTTCGTCCCCAACCTGACTTATGGCCCAGTTGTGATTGCTGGACTCAGAGAACTCACCCACCTCCCACTCGATGCCCACCTGATGATCAGTGATCCCGCCCAGTATCTCGACGAATTCCTCGACGCCGGTTGCGATGGTATCACCGTTCACTTGGAGTCCTTCGAAAACGACATGGATTCACTCGGCAAAACGCTCGAACGAATTCGTTCCGCGGATGCCGTATCGGGTATTGCCATCAACCCCAGTACCACCGTCTCGCAACTCGACGGACTGGCCGAACTTGCCGACCAGGTACTGGTCATGAGTGTTGAACCGGGGTTTGGTGGCCAGGCTTTCCAGGTCACCGCTCTCGAAAAGATTGAACAACTCGCCACGACCTGCGACTCCGGCACGACTATCGCCATTGACGGCGGCATCGGACCAACCACCATCGCCTCAGCACACGCGGCCGGCGCACGCGTCTTTGTCGCAGGCAGTGCCATCCTGCAATCCGATGACTACCAGTCAGCCATCCAATCCCTGAAGACCATCGCCACCTCCCCCCTCACAGATGAGGAGGCCTGAGGCCGATGCCGATCATTGCAGTCGTCCGACCTGGCAGTACGGATTTTGACGTACAAAATCGAATCCAGGGAAACCTCGACCTGCCACTCAACGACGAGGGCCGGAGCCAGTTGGCCAACTCAATTTCCCAACTCGTTACGTGGCCTCTGGAGGCCGTCTACACTGCCACAACCGACCCGGCTCGCTCGACGGCCGAGGCGATTGGCGATGCACTCCAACTTCCTGTTCAATTTCACGACGAATTGGCCAACATCGACCACGGTCTCTGGCAAGGCCTGTCGTTGGAAGAGATCAAACGGAAGAGCCCCAAGGTGCTCAAGCAATGGCAGGAATCGCCGGAGACCGTACGGCCTCCTGGAGGAGAAACGATTCAGGAAGCCCTGGCGCGTATACTGGCGGTACTCAAAAAGCCGATGAAACGAGAAGAATCACTCGCAATTGTGACGTCCGACCCCCTGGCCACCTTACTGGGATGTGCGATCACGTCGGCGAGCCCGGAGTTCGAGTCTGTGACTGGCTGCCGAGGACCCAACCAGTTGATTTCGATCTACTCAACTAACGGCAGTGTGCCGGAAGCCGACCCTGACCACCCCTGGCGAACCCAGGTGGCCTCCGGGAGCCTGGTCCCCGACGACGGGAGTGCACAACGTGGCTAAGGCCGACACACAGACTTGGCTGACGCACGAAGACCGGAACAAGCGGGGTGTGCCCGAAGGGTTGTGGATGGCCTGTCAGGGCTGTGGCGGCACGGTCTACCGCAAACAGGTCGAAGAGAATCTCGCCTGCTGCCCGGAATGCGATCACCACTTCTACGTCAATTCCACCACCCGCATCGCCCAGTTGTTGGACGAGGACAGTTTTGAGGAGTGGGATGCTGGATTGCGACCATGCGATCCGCTCGAATTTTCTGACCAAAGAAAAAGTTACACCGAACGCCTTTCAGCCGAACAACGCAAGACAGGTCTGACCGAGGCCTGTGTGGCTGGGCGCGGTTACATGCGGGGACGGCCGCTGGTTTTTGCCCTCACCGATGCCGGTTTTATCATGGGAAGCATGGGTTCGGTCGTCGGTGAAAAGCTGACCCGTGCGATTGAACAAGCGACACGATTGCAACTGCCACTGGTTATTGTCAGTGGCTCTGGCGGCGGTGCCCGCATGCACGAGGGGATTCTTTCCCTGATGCAAATGGGGAAGGTTTCGGCCGCGCTCGCACGTTTTGACCAGGCCGGGGGCCTGTTCATCTCCGTGTTGACAAACCCCACGATGGGAGGAGTCGCGGCCAGTTTTGCTTCGCTCGGAGATTTTGTGGTTGCCGAACCGAAGGCTTTGATCGGATTCGCCGGCCCCCGTGTGATCAAGAACACGGTCAACATGGAACTACCCGACAATTTCCAGTCCAGCGAATTCCTGTTGCAGTACGGATTCGTCGATAGGATCATTCGACGACACGACCTCCGGAGTGAACTCGCTCGACTCATCGATTACTGCGGCCATTAGGCCTCCACCATGCTCACGTTCCTCAAGAAGCTCTTTGAAAAGAAGCCCAAGGTCGAAAAAGTCGACCTCACGTCTCGCTTCGACCTCATCGGACGGATTGGGCAGGGCAGCATGTCGAAGGTGTTTCGCGGGCGGGACCCGGCGACTGATCGCATGTACGCGGTCAAAATCCTCGACATGGCCAAGACCCGTAAGCTCGACGAGCGGTTTCTGGCCAAGGGACTCACACGCCCCAGCGAGGGTGAAGTCGCGGTCCAACTTGACCATCCGCGAATCGTCAAAACTTACGAATATGGCTGGACCGTCGACAACGAGATATTTCTCGTCATGGAATTCGTTGAAGGCGTCAGCCTCAGCTTCCTGATCGACACACAGAATGAACACATGCAGCAGGGACGCTTACGGTTCATGATTGAACTGGGCGAGGCAATCGAACACTTTCATTCCAAGAACCTGATTCATCGCGACATCTGTCCGAGAAATATCCTGCTCGACGAGACGTACCACATCAAGTTGATTGATTTCGGATTGGTCGTTCCCAACACGCCCCCCTTCCAACAACCGGGCAACCGCACGGGTACGGCCCAGTACATGGCGCCGGAACTGATGAAGCGGAAGAAAACCGATCAACGGATCGACATTTTCAGCTTCGCGATGACGTGCTTCGAGATGTACGCCAACCGCCTGCCATGGGACAACACCGGACAGACAATTGACCTGATGCAACAGCGAATCAATACGCCCGCGGCCGACATCCGTGAGTTCGTCTCTGACATCGACGAGGATGTCGCAGAAACAATCATGCGGGGCCTGGAATCCGATCCTTCCTCTCGCTGGGCCTCGGCATCACAAATGGTTGCCCGCTTCCGTGACGCCCAAATTCGACTGGAAGGTGCCGGCGAGTAGTCCTCGCCCGGATCCTCGACATGCTCGCCCTGGGAATCGAAACGTCCGGACGCCCCGGGTCGGTCGCTCTTTGTCGCGACTCGGATTGCCTGGCGAACTTTCCACTCGAACACGGTGACCTTCGGCATGCCCAGGCCCTGCCCCCCCTGGTCGCTTCCCTTCTCGCCGACAATGCACTCTCAGCCGACGATCTCGACCTGATTGCCGTCAGCCGGGGACCAGGCAGTTTCACCGGCCTCCGGGTCGGATTTGCGTTCGCCAAAACCCTGGCCTGGGCAGCCGATTGCCACCTGTTCGCGATCGACACGTTTCAAGCGATCGCCTCGGCCGTCGAAGTACCAGCGACTTCAGTGTGGGTTGCTGCCGACGCCCAACGGCACGAGTTGTTCGTGCGGCCCTACGCCAAACGGTCCGACCAACAATGGGAAGCCACACAGGACCACCGAATTGTTTCCGCCGCCCGTTGGTGTTCCGAAAGAGCCCCAGGCGAGATTGTCGTCACGGCCTCACCCGGGCTGCTCGACGACCACCTCGCCGACACGATCGCCTGCGAACCGGCCGCCCAATCGATCGCACAACTCGGCCAGCTGGCAGCCAACACCGGCCAGGTTGCCACCCCAGTGGAATCAACCCCTCTTTACCTGCGTCAAAGTGCGGCCGAGGAGAAACGACGGGCTCGGATTGACTCACTCGGCCAGCAGGAGTGAGACGATAGCCTCGGACGACAACGTTTTTGGCTCCAGCGTCAGGTTTCCGTCGGCCACCTGGTAGATCCGCGTCAACGGCATCAGTTCCGCCTCTGGGACTCCTTGCACGCCCCCAACCACGAGGCGAGACGGTGCTGCCAGCGCGGCCAAACCTCCCAGGCCGCCGTACTTCAACGCGCCAGGCAAAAGCATCGGGTCATCTCCACGGGTGATGCGGGAAAACGCAAAACCTTGCACGTCGGCAATTGTCAGCCCACGACTCCGTCGACCACGTGACATCGCTGCACGAGCCAGCAAGACCCAGGCGCCGGCTCCACCGGTGCCGACCAGGTGCACCCCGGACCTCTTCCCCTTGGCCGCGACTCCCAATTCACCGGAAATCGCCGCCACCACCGTCAGAATATCTCTCACACGGTGAGTCAGCGGTGGCAGGTTGTAACCGTAGGTGTATCCGATGAAGCTGTCATGAGTGGCCACGCGGGCAACAGGAGTTTTCCCCGGAGCTATCTCTCCGGTCAGGTACAGATCAGCCGAGAAAACGGTGTGACCCGTTGCAAGCAGTCGCCCGACCGCCGGCCCCGGCTTCCCCTCCTTGTCAAACAACGCCGCCTTACCACGACCATCGAACCAGGCCACCACTTTTGGCTTGCCACTGCGACTGGCGGGTTTCAGTAACGTCCATGGAATTGCGTGTCGCTGGCCTCCACAACTCACCGTACCGGTTGCAAACGTCCCGCCGGCAGGCAACTGGCCTTGCCCAATCCGTACCACCCGGTACTGAGTGGACGCCGGCACGGACAGCAGGACTTCGGCGGCGCCACCAACCACCTCGCGGTACTGCGACAGCCCTTTTTTGGCTCCGGCCAACAATTCCGAATACCCGCGCTCGTCCAATTGCGTCTTCGCCTCGCGGTACTGCTCGAGAGACATCGCGTCGCGTGGCTGCGGATGGTCGTCGTCAAACACCTTGAGCGCTGACGATGTCATCGGTTCAAATTTTCTCTCGCGAATCGGTTCATCCAATCCGAGTTTGAGATGCCGGTTCATCCACGAATACATCATCTCCCGCGAAACCTGGTTGTAGTTGTGTCCGAACTGGGGATAACACTTGGCGTGAATCAGTTCCGACTTGCCATACAGGCCATAGACAGCTTTCAATTCCGGCAGCCCTTTCGTCTCGATATCGATTGTCCAGTCATCGGCTCCACTGAGAGACATCGGGCGTGGGGCAAACAAGGCAGCGATCGTGATGTTGTTGATCCCGGGTCGTAGAAAACTGCAGTTTTCACAGACACAGCCTCCCTGCATTCCGGTCGATACCATCACGGCCGGAAAAGCCACCCGGGGCCGCGGATCGAGCGCACACAACATGAACGTTTGGGTCCCACCTCCGCTGGCACCAGTGACGGCGATACGTTTCTTATCGACGTCGGGGAGAGACTCGAGAAAATCAATGGCGCGGATCGAATTGTGGGTCTGCAATCCCATGAGATTCTGCAGTCGCAGCACAGCGGCCACGTCTCCGAAACCGGTTCGGTGTGGCATCGCCGTACTGTCGGCATAACCGACCATGTCGTAATGAAACACGACGCACCCCATGCGGGCCAGGTGAACCATACGAGCCTGCAACGGAAACCTCGCCCCGGCTTCGAATTTCTCGGCCCCGGCCTTCAACTGCTTCACGGCCTCTTCGGCCCCCGCGTCGTGAAATCGACCGTTGGGCCAATGCCCATGCGGGCACAGGATTCCCGGACGACGGCCGTTCGCTCGTTTCGGTCTGTACAGATTCCCCGTGACGTAATGCCCCGGGATGCTGGAAAAATACACCTTCTCGATCGTGTAATCACCACGATCCACCCGGCCGTGAATCACCGCCTGAACCGGTCCACGTGACCACGCTGGCCACAACCCCGTGGCCACCTTCAGTTGCCGCCGAACACGTTTGGACTCGGCGACCCACGCCTTGCGAGTGTTGGGCGGCGACCACGGATGGTACTTGTCTCGCAGTTCGCGAACTGTCTCCAATTGACTGTCGGCCGGAGCTTTGCCCTCGGGAAACACGCGGTCAGGCCGCGCTGCCTGCAGTTCACACACCACAAACGACAATCCAACGGCCACAACAAGTAGCAGGCGTGACATGCAATTTTCTCCGGCGGGGTTACTCGTGGGACCACCCGATTGGCGGCCAGCTGTTCATAGCGTATTCTTGCCAGCCCACGAGTTCAAACCGACTCGTGGCCCAAACGCCACCACTCCGAACGGGACCCAGGCAGATGATCATCGCCGGACGTCTAGTCAGCTCTGAAACGATTGTCTCGGGGCAAGTACGGATCCAGGACTCCGAGGTCGTCGAGGTCGGAGAACAGTTGGGAACTCCCGACATTGTTTTCGATGACGACTGCCTGATTTTTGCGGGCATGGGCGACATCCATATCCACGCCCGAGACGACACCAGCGGCCGTGAAACCCACAAGGAGGATTTTATCACGGCCGGCGAAGCCGCACTCAACGGTGGTGTTGTCCATGTCGCCGACATGCCCAACAACCCGGACGCGCCGGTTGACGACTCCAGCTATGCCACCAAGTGCCAGCACCTCGCCTCACGCAACCCGGCTGTCCACGTGACCCTCTACGCCGGTATCGGGCCGGGAACGCGACCGCTGTCCGCCCCGGTCCCCTACAAGGCCTACATGGGCCCCAGCGTGGGTGACCTGTTCTTCAGTTCCTTGGCCGAACTCGAGGAAACCCTGGCGCACTATCGTGGGTGCTCGGTCAGCTTTCACTGTGAAGACCCCGAACTGCTCGACGTGCACTCGGATGCCGCGACCCACGAACAGAGGCGGCCACCGGAATGTGAAATTTCCGCCACCCGGTTCGCGTTGGAAATGATCAAGAAGTACGAACTGACCGGAAAGCTCTGCCACTACTCCGTCGGAGACGGACTGCCACTCATCCGCGCAGCCCGCCAGGCCGGGCTGCCGGTGACCTGCGAAGTCACTCCTCACCACATTTTTTATGACACCTCACAGATCTCCGATGACAACCGGGGCATGATGCAAATGAATCCGCCGCTGCGAAGCGGTGACGACCGACGGGCAATGCTCGAGGGACTCCGTGACGGAACATTGGATTACCTGGCCACCGACCACGCTCCTCACACTCTCGAGGAAAAGGCCACCGGAGTTTCCGGACAGCCTCACCTGGACACGTATGGCGCCTTTGTGACCTGGATGATTCTCGAGGCAGGATTCAGTCCCGAACGCATCGCTGCGGTCTGTTGTGAAAACCCGGGGACATTCGTCAATCCGTACACGGGCCCTCGACAATTCGGGTGGATTGCCCCGGGCTATTCCGCCTCGCTGACCGTCCTCAACCTCGCACGTCCCGTGACCATCCGTAACGACCAACTGGCCACAAAGTGTGGATGGTCGCCGTTCGAGGGAGTCACGTTTCCGGGGTCCGTCGAGGCTGTAGTCATCGACGGCCAACGAGTTCGCTGATGTGCCATCAATTGCGGCCGCGAGACTGGAAGCCTAACCTGTCTGGCCGCTGTGTATTCCATTTGAGGGGACGACATGAAACGATTCTGCCTGGCTTTGAGCGTGGGACTCATCCTTGTCGCAGCGGCGACCGTCTCGAGCACGGCGCCTCCGGCCGACACAACGCCTCGGCACGTCAGCATCGAATCCGGCCCACGCAACCCGTGGACCAACCTTCAGTTCAACGATCGACGTGACAATTTTCAGTTTGTGATTGTCACCGACCGGACCGGCGGCCGAAGGCCTGGTGTTTTTCGAAACGCGGTCGACCAAATCAATCTCCTCCAACCCGAGTTTGTCGTCTCCGTGGGTGACCTGATCGAGGGCTATACAGAGGACCCCGGACAATGGGCCCTCGAGTGGTCGGAATTCGAAACAATGGTCGACCGACTCGAAATGCCGTTCTTCTTCTGTGCCGGCAACCACGACATCAGCAATTTGCCGATGAGCCAGGACTGGACCCGACGTTTTCGCCGCAGTTACTACCATTTCCTCTATCACGACTGCCTCTTCCTCGTCCTCAATTCCGAGGATCCTCCCAAGCAGGGCGACTTCCACTTCAGCCAGGCTCAAAGAGACTGGGCCACAGAGGTTCTCAAGAAAAACCAGGACGTCCGTTGGACGTTTGTCGTGACACACAAGCCAACCTGGACCTACCCGAACGCCGACCTCGCCAAGCAAGGCTGGACCCAGATTGAAAATGCGTTGGCTGGACGAAAATACACTGTCTTCACCGGGCACAAACACGCTTACGCGCGTTACGTCAGGCGAGGACAGGAGTACTACATGCTGGCCACCACCGGAGGCGGTTCCACGTTGAGTGGAGTGCCAGAAGGACGGTTCGACCACTTCGTCTGGGTGACCATGACTGAAAAAGGTCCGGTGTTGGCCAACCTGCTACTGGATGGAGTGAAGTCCAAGACTCTCCGCACACTCGCCGACCCCTCGGCGGGCAAGTAGCACATCTCCCGAACATTCCCATGTGCCCTCAACAGGACCAGATCAACAATGACGCGATTTCTTGAAGGCCAGGTTGCCCTGGTCACCGGAGCCGGACGCGGGTTGGGCCGCGCTTTTGCCGAACACCTGGCCGCTGCCGGAGCCAGCGTGGGAGTTCACGGGATGCGTGAACATGGCCCCAGTGAGTACGGCGAGGGCACGACCCTGACCGAAACCGCTCAAGAAATCGGCGACCACGGTGGCGTTGATGCCTTGCGAGTGCTGGCCGACCTGACCGATGCCGAACAAGTCGAGCGGATCGTGGCCGAGGTGACCGAACAACTGGGCCCGATCGACATACTGGTCCACAACGCCGGAGGAGACATCGCCGCCGCTGGTGGCAAACCTGACCCCAACGACGCGGTGATGATCAAGCAGGAGGATGTCGAGGCGGTTCTCGATCGGAACCTGCTCACCACGATCCTGGTCTGCCGCGAGGTGGCCCGTGGAATGATCGAACGCAACCACGGCCGAATCATTACCATCAGTTCAATTGCCGCCTTCAAGGGCAACGCCCAGGGGGCCATCTACGCCACGGCCAAGGCCGGACAGGTGGCCTACACCCGCAGTTTGGCCCAGCAATTGCGTCCCCACAATGTCACCGTCAACAGCCTGGCCCCTGGCGACACCCGCACCGGCCGGTTCATGAACACGCGAGACGTGGACCAGGAACGGATGGTCACCGAGGGGACTCTCGAACGAATCGCCACCGTGGATGAAGTCGCAAGGGTGGTCGAATTCTTCGCCGGCCCCCTGGGCGAATTCGTCACCGGCCAGGTGATCCGGGTCGATGGAGGCCACCAGGCCTGGTCGGCCTAGACCAACTCGCCCCAGGTCCATTGACCAGCAATTTCCGGGGGCCCAATCGTTGTTGTCGCTACGACTGCGGTGCCGTCCGTTGGCTCGCCGGAG
>CAWVUS010000135.1:0-13606 GCA_963933195.1 uncultured Planctomycetaceae bacterium | reverse complement strand
TCAAATACGATGCCCCTGGCCGTGACCAATCGGGGACGGGCCTGTCTCAGGAGCGGTTCCGGCCGTCGCGGGATCGTCCTGTTGAACTCCTCGAGTTCCGCGTCGTTGAATCCCCGCAACAGGTCGGGAGTTGTCCGCAGATCCGTGTCGGGAATCTTATCCGATGGTCCATCGTCCCCAGCCGATGCGGGCGCGAGGAATCCGGCCCAGGTGCACAACGCAACCACGAGAACAACCTTCAGGACAACTTGTCGATCAATCATGGTGGGAATCCGGTATCCAATGCCGCGAACGAAAGTCGTGTTGAACTGGCGCCAATTCAATTGGTTTCTGCAAAGACAAAGCAGAAGACATTTTGCCTGCGATGAAATGGGCTCTCGTCGGGTGGCTCAGCCTCTCCGACAATGAAGCCACCCCAATCGGCAGCGGCATCACCCCAGTGAGCAGACTTGACCAGGCGGAGCGCCGTGTCCCGGGTGTCTCGCAGCGTCATCTTGTCACACTTGAGCACCGGCGCGGTGATGGTCATGCCATCACCGCGGTTCGAGAAGCGAAACGACAGGGTGTTGGCCAGGTGAAGGCCACCGCCGGGCACCGGGAACGTGTAGGCCTTGCGGGCTCCCGGTTCGAGGCTACCCAGGATCTTTCCGTTGAGGAGCACATCCACTTTGGCGGTCGGCGCTTTGGCCTTGGTCCAACCGTTGCTGGGAGCACCAACGGTGAATTCCAAAGATCCGCCGTTCTGGACCGGCGCTTCATCACGTCCGTTGGCCACCACCACGACCTGGGAGCGAATCTCGCCGTCCCTGGTATTGCGAACCTTGAGATTGAGCAGCCCGTCGGGAACAGACGCCGTGTCGACGGTGGCCGCATACGTGGCTCGATAAAACGGGCGACCCGTCTCCTGCATTTTTCGCCAGTCCCGACCGTTGATCGAGAATTCAAGATGTTCCCCCTTCCGGGGTTGGACCAGGTGAGCCCCGATCTTGACTCGTCCCTTCCACGCCGCACCAATTCGATGAGAGATGATCGCCACGCGTTGTCCCAATCCCTTGTAGAACTGCTCGAGCTTCTCACCACGTACCCGGTAAACCAGGTACCCCTGCGGCATGAGGTCCGGGCACAGTTGGTTCGTCCTGGGATTCCACCAGCAACCGGCCAAGGCTCCTCCCGCGCGGTAGGGCACCGCGCGTTTCTTGTGTGCCAGGACATGAATGTCTCCGACAAGTTGCATCCGGACATCGTGTTGCCGGGCCAACTCCAGGAAACCCGGACAGTGGTTCTCGAGGTCTGCCTCGGCCGTGGTGACGACAAATGTGCCACGGGACCGGTGGCCCATGTCCTGGCTCAACCACTTCACGTGCACCGGTTGAACCCGGTTGGTCGGGTAGTCGAGGTTCTTGCCGTTGACCAGGATCTTTCTCTTGCCGAGGTGGTACCCGAAATCGACCGAGACAAAGTGAATCTTTCCATACTCGAACGAGAAGAAATGCGGTCCCAGGTACTCCCAGTACAACGCCTTGCCGCAGCGATGGTCACCCCGGGGGAACTGCTCCAGGCGGTAGGACGAATCGGTGTGATCTCCGGCGACGTTGTAGTAAGGCATCTTGAGGTGGTTCATGATGCCAACGTAGTTCCGGAAATCAGCGTGCCCCGATGCGGGCTTGCTCAGCAGCGCCTTGTTGAGGTCCAACAGGTCACCGCTGTTGACGACGAAACGCGGCCGGGGCGTCATCGCGTTGGCTTCTTTGACAAACCCGCTCAGGCCAACCAGCGAACGACGGTTGCGGGACACATGCGTGTCGGTGACATGGATGAACGTGAACTCGTTTTCGTCACCGTCGGCCGGCTTGATCTTGAAACTGACTTTCTCAGACAGCGGTTTGTACCAGTGGCCAACCACGTCATGGCCCGACGGCCGGGTGAGATAGAGGAACACCGCGCTCGGATCGGGCACGATCGAGAACTGCCCCTGCCGGTCCGTCTTGACCACCGTGTAACCGTCGGTGACCGAAACGTCCGCCGCACCGGAAACGGTGCCATTCGCTTCTCGTTCAACACGGCCGGTGACCCGCTTGGGAACCGCGACACCATAACGAGGTTTCGGGGTTTCTCTGAGCAAAAGTTCGAGCACCGCCGGTTCGGCCGCTGGACTCTCCGCAGACGCCGCAACCATTGCCACAACCATTAGTGCCCCGACGACCAGGTGCGACAGCCAGTCCCGGCGTGGAACCACTCGATGGAACAAAGATAAAAAAGAAGACATGATCGGACGGCTCTGGAGAAGAAAAGGACTGCCCATCCACGACCGCCACTGGCGACGTGTCATGGTTGTACCACCCAGGGACCCCCGAAGTGTAACATCAGCCCTGTGCCACATCTGTCCACCGCGAGAATCCAACGGCATGGCAACCAAAGCACCATCGTGCCAACGCACATTGATCCTGTTGGCCGGACTTGTCCTGGCCCACACGGGTCAACCGGCCACAACATCGGCAAAAGAGTACTGGGTGGCACCCGACGGAAATGACCAACTCGATGGACAATCCAGGCGGACCGCGTGGGCATCTCCCTCGCGCGGACAACCAACGCGAATCAATGAGGCGGTGGTCCGGGGCGCATTGCAATTGCCGGTTTATTCGACCGAGGGTTTCCTGGAGAGCGGACGACTGCGAGTGGGCCAGCACACCGTCGCCTACGTGTCCAAAACCGAGCGTGCCTTTGTCCTGGCCGGTCCCTGGCCAGAAAACACCGCCGCTTTCGCCCGCGTCTACGACGCCGATCTCCTGGGCGGCCAGTCCTTTGCCCCGGGTGACGTGATCCTGCTGGCGGGCGGCGAATGGACCGATCGCCCCTTGAACTTCTGCCAGCCGGGAACTGCCGATCGGCCGATCACCTACCGGCCCGCTCCCGGTCATCGACCACGACTGGTCTCCACGCGGTACAACCTCCCACCGGTACGCCATCTCGGTTCCAGCCGTTCACCGCTCACGACACACGTCGTGTTGTCCGGCCTGGACATCCGCAACTCAACCGACGGCAACCACGGTGCGCCGGGTATGGACCTCATCGGGATGGGCCACTCGGTGGTCTCTGGCTGCCGGATTCATATTTCTGGCCGGGACATCAACGGCGACAACAACGCGATCCGCCTTCTGCAGTGCAATCACGTCACCATCACGGGTTGCCGGCTACACAGCCGATTCGCCAACGCGGTGGCGGCCTGGAACACGACGGCCACGAAGATCACCCACTGTGTGATCTACGAGTGTTTCCAGGGCATAGCAGTCAACGGCTCTCCCTACGTGTCCCATCTCGACGTGGACCACTGCACGATCTTTGCCTCCCATCGATACGGGGCCCTGGGTTCGGAATCCTCCGGCCGGGTTCGCCTGACCAATTCGATCGTCGCTCAGATGGGTTCCTTACGGATCCCGGCACTGACCGGTCACGCCGGTGGCGACCACAACTGCCTGTGGCACGTCGCCGTCGGCTACGGAAAGGGATGGAACGGGTCTGCCGAGGGCCGGCCCGGGAAACACGACATCCAGGCCGATCCCGGGTTCCTCTCGCGAGACCCGTCGCATCCACAGTTCCTGAGAATCCCGACGAATTCGCCGCTGGCAACTGCCGCTGACGACGGCGGTTACCTGGGCGCATTCAAGCCGGTGCCGATTCCGACGGCTCCCACCTTGCCTGTCATTGATGTCCGCAAATTCGGAGCAGTTGGTGACGGGAAACACGACGACGCCCCGGCCATCCAGGCGGCCGTGCGACTGGCCGAACAACTCGGAGGCGGCCGCGTGGTGATACCAGCTACAGATGCGTTTTACCTGCTGGGCAGTACCATCCGGATCCGCCGCCATCACGTCACGTTGACCGGGCCGAAAGCCAGGCTGAAGCTCAAAAATGGTGTTGGTCGAATCCACCTGCTGCACATCGGTGGCGACGGAGCAACCCGGTCGGTCGCCGAGCACATCCAGGTGTCGGGATTGCTGCTCGATGGAAATTATCGCAGCCAACCCCAGCAACGTGCCGGTGGACTGCCTCGCTGCATCTGGGTCGAGCACGCCGGCCACGTGGTGATCCGCGACATCACGGTGAACGACGCGTGGTGCGGAGTGAGCCTGGCCACCAACACGCGGGATTGCCTGGTCGAGAATGTCACGGTCACCGACTGGGATCACGACGCCTTCGGAGCCTCGGGATGGGGTGTCAACGGCGGCTGCACCGACGTGACGTTCCGCCGCTGCCGCGCCGTCGACACGCCGCGATGCGTCAAGGCCTGGGAAGTCGAGGAAGGAGCACAGCGGATCCTGCTGGAGGACTGCGTGGTTGAGAACCTCGGTGGCACCGGGACCGGTTTCTATATCCGCCACCATGGCTACCGCTGGCCAGTGCTGGTCGACGATGTCACGTTCCGTCGTTGCCGTGTCAGCAAGGTCAACGGGGACGGATTCCGAATCGCCACGTCTCCCGGACCACAAATCCGGCCAGGAATCCGCACTCGGAACATCCGGCTGCTGGACTGCCAGTGCGTGGGACGAACCACGATTGCCTGGGGTGTCGAGAACATCCTGGTCCGGGGTGGCCGTTTCGACGGCCCGGTCTGCCTGGGGTTTGCCGCCGGAACTGAACCCCTCGAAGGAAACGGCACCAAGGGACCTGTCCGTTCGGTCACCCTCCAGCAAACACGGACCGGGCAACTGCTGATCAATAGCCAGATCGGCAATCCCACCGGAAAACTCGGCGACAACATCTATCCGGACTACGTCCCCAGGATCCGCCTGTTGCAGGTCCACCAGGATCGGCCGGCCAGGATCATTGGCGAAGGAGCCAGGATCGAGATCCGGGACGGATCCCCCAAGTAGCTTCCGGTCGTTTCAGCCCCGATCAGATCAGTTCGTCGATCGGAGCACCTTCGGGCAGGATCGGCGTTGGACGTCCGGCGTGGTCGTTGAACTGTGTGTCCAACGGAACCCCGAGGTACTGGTACAGGGTCGCCAACAGGTCACCGGGAACCAGCGGCCGGTGCAATGGCAAAGAGCCCCGGTTGTTGGTGGCGCCAACAGGCTGGCCCATGGTCATGCCACCGCCGGACAACAGAACCGACATCGCTCGAGCCCAGTGTTCCCGACCCGGGTTCCCCTTCACGTAGTGAACCCGGGGCGTGTGTGACATCTCGCCCATGACGACAAACAACACGTCATCCTGCATCCCCCGCGCGTGCAAGTCCTCGATCAGTGCCGAGGTGACCTGGTCGAGGACGGGGAGCCGAATCTTCATCTGTTCGAAAATATTCCAGACGCTCGCATGATCGTCCCAACTGAACGCCTTCTGTCCCGGCACGCAGGGGAAATCGATCGTGACCAGCCGAACCCCCGCCTCGACCAGTCTCCGGGCCAACAGGCACCGCTGTCCCACGGCGTGACGGCCAAACCGGTCACGCACCTCGGGTTTTTCACGGCCCAGGTCAAATGCCGCGCGGACCGAGCCACTGGTCAACAGTTCCACGGCCTTGTGGTTGTAGATGTCCAACGAATCCATCACGCCGGATTGATCGATGTCGTTCCGCAAGCCATCAAAACCTTTCAGCAGGCTCCGCCGCTCACGAAGTCGGCCAATCGTCTGGCTGTCCAACTGGAGATTGGGAACCTCGAAATTCCTGGCATTGGGGTCAGACCGAATTCGGAAGGGTTCCAGTCCCGATCCCAGGTAGGCCGAACCGTTGAATCGCACACGTGGCAGTGCCATGTGTGATGGAACTCCCGAGACACGCTCGCCACACACCTTGCTGGCGACCGCCCAGAAGTCGGGGTAGTCGGGACGGTAGGGTGGAGGAGCATCCTTGCCGGGGTAACCGGTCATCACCGTGTGGGTACTATCCACGTGGCCGGGACTGTTGTGGTGCAGCGAGCGGATGATCGCCAACTTGTCACCATGAGCGGCCAGTTTCGGCAGGTGCTCGGAGATGTCCAGGCCGGGGGCCGACGTCGGAATGGGCCGAAACTCTCCACGAAACCCCAGCGGCCCCTCGGGCTTGAGGTCGAAGGTCTCCATGTGGCTGGCACCACCCCACAACCACAGCACGATGATCGACTTGCCATCCAACGACCGTCCGGTGCGCGACGCGGCCTCGCTCTCCAGCCGCAACAAGTCCGGCAAAGCCAGGCTACCCAGCCCCGAGAGCCCCATTTGTACCAGGGCACGCCGCGGCAAGGTCCCAAAACAACGTCGAGGATCAACTGGACCGATTGTCACGGCATACCCCGGGTTTCCAACATGAAACGGAACCGCCACCGAAGAAAATCTACCAGATCTGTCCGAAGACGTCGCGACGAATCGTCAACTCGTGCTCAACACAACTGCCGACTTTTCTGAGGAATTCCTTGAGAGTGGACCCGGTCACCGCGAACGGATGAACTTCGGAACCAGGAAGACCATGACGCCATTGCATCGTGCAGTATCGGTCGCCCTGGTGGTTGCAGTCGCTTGTACTGCAACAGCCACTGAACAGAATGGGTCGAAGGCCGCAAATCCAAACAACGCGGCGATGGACTTTGAAAAACGGCTGAAGGGAAATGAATAGGCCCCCGTTCGACAACTCCTCCACACGACTCTGCTGGTACTGCGGCGAACTACGACCGGTCGCTCAGGTGGCGCCGGGTGAGACACTGCGGCGAGGGTCGGAGAGCTTTGCTGGCCTCAATGGCCTTGGAGACGGTGTAGCAGTTCTCCGAGATGCAGCAGAGCACGAAACTGCGTCGGAGCCACCGACGATCTCGGGGCCGAAGCCACCGAGGTCGTGCATCCGATTCGTGACATTCACGTCACGATGTTGCACCTGCTGGGCCTGGACGACAACAAGTTGACCTACTTCCACGGCGGACGCTTCAAGCAACTCTCGCAATTCGGTGGTGAACTGATCCCCGAAATCATGGCATGAAGCACCTCCAGTGCACCTCGACGGCCCGGTGCCGAGAGAGACGCGACAAGATTGTGCCTGCCGCAACGACTGGGCGTCGCTGTTCCGGCGGGTTGTCCGGTACAATCGCGTGGTCCGAATGTGCCTTTTGCCAGAGGGGCAGAGACGTGAAAACTTTCACAAGATACGGGTTGGGATGCCTGCTGATCATTTTCGGTGTGTCCCAACCAACCGCGTTTTCCCAAGCCCGCACACCAAAGACCGGCAAGTCCCTGTCTATCGGGAACGTGTCCGTGTCCAAGGTGCTCAAGCGGCTCGGAGCACAGCAGGAGAAAGGCACGACGGGTCGGACACTCGATGGTCACTCCAGCCAATTCGACCGGGCAGATGTCAACCGGGACGGAAAACACTCCGAGAGAGAATATGTCGACAACGGACGGTACCTGACCGCCCAGGCCCGTTCTGGAATTTTTCGGGCTGCCGATGAAAACGGCGACCGATTTGTGACCAGGGCCGAGTACATCCTCAACCGGATCATCACCGACGAAGCCAAGCGGATCGTCCAGGCAATGGACGACGACGACGATGGCCGAGTCGAGCGTGGGGAGTTCCTCAAACACGCGACGAAACGCCTTGCTGACAAAACACTGGCAATCGAGGTGTTCTCTGCGCTGGACCGTAACGCCGACGGTCTGATTCTCGTCCCGGAGTACCTGCGGGTGTGGGGTAAGTGGGCACGCGCCGTGACGACTTCGGCAGAGAAACGAATTGCGGCACGCCGTGCAGAACTGGCCGCCACAACGGACAAGCGAACCGATTCTTCGGAAGAACGATCTCGTGGTTTCGGGCCCCCTGGCGGATCGGGCAGCCGTTTTGGAGGCGGACCTCCAAGCCCAGCTCAGTTTGTCGAAAACGCGTTGCGGTATGACGCTGACAAGGACGGAAAACTGGACCGGCAGGAACTGATGAAACTGGCCGAGAGCCTGGGCCGTCGTCGCGGTGGACGAAGTGGTTCGGGAAGATCCAGCCGGTTCGGTGGACGGGGTTTCAGCAGACGACCTCAGCGGCCCACTCCCGAACGTGCCGACAAAAAGCGAACCAACGATGGCCCCTGATGGTCGCCACGTGCGATGCCCAAATGCGTGGATCACCGGGCCGATCATCCTTTTGATCGCCGCCGGGGTCACCACCGCCGGATTCTTTGTACAGCAGGCGCTCCAGGCATCACGGCCGGTGACTCCGGCATTGTTCGACCATGGACTCACGCCTGTCTCGCTGAAAGCACCGGCGACATGGACCAACCGCCAGTGTGGCACGTGTCACGCCGAGGCATTCCGAGAGTGGAAGGCCAGCCGACACGCCGCCGCGGCGACGAACAAGAAGTTTCGTGTCGAGTGCACTCAACCAATCGGCGGCCGACGCCAGTGGTGCCTGAACTGTCACGCCCCGACCAATCCCAGTGCCGGCCAGTTGCCCACCGAGGTGCCACACGGACTCGAAAGCCTCTTCACCGACCAACCACAATGGCTCGTTGACGGAGTCGATTGTCTGACCTGCCACGTCCGCGACGGCCAGGTGCTGACGACACGAATCACCAGGGCCGGACAGGCGGCCCACCCACTTCGATTGGCACCCGAGCTGGGAACCGCGGAATTCTGTGGCGGGTGCCACCAGTTTGCTTTCAAGAGTGCTCATTTCGGAGACGAGTTCCACGGAAAGTTGCAGCAGGCCAGCATGGAGGAGTTCCTGGATTTCCGTCGCGACGGCGGTAGCCAGGAGAGTTGTCACGATTGCCACATGCCCGACGGCAATCACCTGATGCCAGGCGGATACAGCAACACGATGCTCAACCAGGCCCTCGAACTCGACCTGTCCGCAACCTGGCAAAACCGCCCCCCCGGTATCAACGTCCGCGTCTCGGTCAGTGCCGAGGGCGTTGGGCACCGGATGCCGGGTGGAGAACATTTTCGATTCTTGACGCTGTACACCGACCTCCGCGAGGCCGACACCCCTCCGATCATTCACCCCCTTTCGGAACCGATGTCTGAACACGCAGAACCCCCAGCCCAGCCGAACACTGTCCGTCGGATAGTTGAATGGCCACGGGTCGAGATCATGCGACGCGAACTCGGACTGCGCGAACGGGGCCTCGCCCCAGGTGCTCCGTTGAGTTCCGACACGCGTTTGCTGCCCGGTGAACGACGAACTTTCCGATACTTCGTTCCGGCCGAAGACTTGCCCAGGAGTTCTTCGCACCGGGTCTCGGCCGAACTCCGTTACCACAAGATGGGTGACCTGGACGCGCGGCGATTCGGGTTTGATCCTGGCGAGGTCATTCACACCATCATGCGCAAGGAAGAACCGGTCCACCGTGAGGGTGCCGACCGGTGAAGAAAACTCTCGTGCGGACCTGGCCACTGGCTGTGCTAATACTGGCCGTGGTTCTCTGGTACTGGCCGGCCACGCTGATGGGCCGGGTGCCCGGTGAAGGCATGGTCTCGCTGGGCGACCTGCCGCTGTTTTCTTTCCTGGGACGCGCGTTCGAGTCGGGTCGGGTTCCGCTGTGGAACGAGTTGGCCGGTTTCGGATCGCCGGTACTGGCCGAAGGACAACTCGGTGTCCTCTACCCACCACACCGCCTGCTGTTCGGATTGTTTGAAGCCCCCACCGCGTTTGTCATCTCCCTGGTCCTACACACGGTGTTGGCCGGGTCACTCACTTATTGCTGTGCCCGCGGACTCGGACAATCGCGGGCCGCAAGCCTGATGGCTGGGTTGATCTTTTGCGGGCAGGGTTTCTTTATGGCCCGGACCGATTTCGTCTGGGCATCGACCACCGCCTGCTGGCTACCACTGGCCGTGCTCGCCACCTGGAGATGGATGCAAGACGGCGGCTGGGTGTGGCCGGTGACACTGGCCGGAGTCCTGGGCCTCCAACTGCTGGCCGGTCACTTCCAGGTGGCTTTCTTCACGCTGGTGATCGTGCTGGTCATCACCGCGATCCTCGGAGTGCGAAACGTCACGACAACCCCGCGCCAATTCTGGTCATCGGCCGGCCGTGGCGGACTGGTGTTGTTGGCGATCACCAGCGGAATCGTCCTCGCGGCAGCCCAGTTGGCACCGACCGCGGAACTACTGATGCGGGCAGACCTGCGAGGACGTGGCACGGCCTACCTGCAAAGTCACTCGCTGCCGCCAGCCCACCTGTTCGTCAACCACCTCGCTCCCGGCACACTCGCCGGATACGCTGCGGCCGAACCGCTGGCATGGGTCCCCTTTCGAAGTTCTTCCCGCGAGAGTCTCTGTTACGTGGGCCTGTTGCCCTGGATGCTGGCGATCTGGGCCCTGGTCGCTTGCCGACAGGACCGCGACGTGAAACTGCTGGGCGGCCTGTTGATCCTGACCCTGTTGTTCTCGATGGGCCGGTTCGTACCCGGATCGACATGGTTGCTCGGCTTGCCAGGTTTCGACTGGTTCCCGGCTCCGGCACGGTGGAGCGTGGCCAGTGGCCTGTGCTGGGCGCTACTGGCCGGACGCGGACTCGACCAGATGCCACACGCGACCATCCAGCGATGGAGTGGCCGATTCGGGCTGGCCATCCCCATTCTCGTCGTCGCGGGGCTCGTCGTGATCTCGCTGACCGCGATCGAAAACGGGGGAACAGCCGGCAAACTGGCGCGGGTGTTCAGCCAGTTCCGCACGATGTTGCCCGGACTCGCTCCACTGGCATTGAACCTGGCAATGCTTGGACTGCTGGCGTGCGGTGCGCTGTATGGCGTCCTGTCACATCGGCAGCGGTGGCTCGCACTGGCCCTGGTCTGGGTGGCAGTTGATTTGGGCTGGACGGGAGGACTGTTGCGAGCGATGACCTGGGAACCACGTGCCAACCCGGTCGAACAGAGCCCCGTGATGGCCTCGCTGGCCAACCATCCCGAACAGCGAACCGCCGGTAGCTTTGGGAACAGCCCGATGACAGTGGGAATCGCCAACTTCGCCAACGACGGCACCGCGGACATCAACCGGTTCTGGGACAGCTGGGTTCCGCCGCATGAACATCTCTGGAGAAAAACGCTCGCCACCATCCCCTCGGCGACCCGTTGGAACGACATGGCCGTCCGTCTTCAGAGCAGTCCCGGCCACATGGACCGGGACGATATCGAGTTCCTGCGACTGGCCAATATCAGGTGGCTGTACGGGGTGTTCGACAGCGAGAGGTTCGACAAGGATTTTCCACTGCGCGCGTCGGAAACGATCCGCGACGAATGGATGACCCGACAGTACTTTGGCAGTTTCCTGGCCTCGACCTTTCTCCCCGACTCCACCTGGTTGCTCTGGAAACTCGATGACAAGGTGGTTTCGGCCCGGGCCTGGTTGTTCCCCATCGCCACCCCGCCGGAAGCCGGCACCGATCCACGGCTGTACCTCCGACCTCCTCCGGCACGGAGACACATGCTGGACTCGCAACCGGCGGTACCGCTGACAGACCTCACCGACCGGGGCGAGACGGTCGTCATCCGCGGCACCGCGTCCTCGAAGTCTGTCCTCGTCCTGTCGGATCTCGACTACCCCGGCTGGGAAGCCGTGCTGACGATAGCGGGCGAATCCAGCCGGGTGCCCATCGCACCAGCATTTGGCGGATGGAAAAGCGTGGAAATTCCGGCTCCGGGACAATTCGAGTTGACCTTCAGTTTCCGACCACCGATCTATCGAGTCGGCACGACGGTCTCGTTGGCAGCCCTGTTCGTGTGGCTCATCCTGCTGGTCACGACCACCTGGCACCACGTTCGGCTGACACATCGTCCTGCCTGAGACTCACCGCCCTCGCGGCGGAGATCACATCTTCGCTCGGCCGCGACGCTGGACCTCGCGAATCACCTCGCTGATCGACAGGTCCGGGGAGAGGTCAGCGGGCCTCTTGCCAACCCCCTCGAGAATGTTGGTCTCGTTCCATTTCGCGTAGAACCGCGGCGGCAATGCCGGATCGCTCTTCCCGTACAACCGCTCGGGAATCTCGGACCATTCGGCCGTCCGTTGATCACGCCAACGAGAATAGTAGGACTGCAGAGTGCGACGCTGACTGCTGCCGGATTTCAAACGCCCACCGTGAATGGCGCGGGCATGAAAGAACACGGCGGTCCCGGCAGGGCCCAGGACATCCACACCGGCGTCGAGTGGCACTTCCAATGGGTCCAGGTCCACCAACCGGTTGTGGGTCTCGGGCACGATCGAAAAACAGTGGTCCCGTTGGGTGACGTCGCTGAGATACACCATCACCGAGACGGCATCGATCTCCATCCGCCGGTCGTAATCGCGAACAATGTCGCGGTGCCACCCCTTGACCTCGTCGAGATTCGCGGTCGGCTCACGGAGCATGATCGCAAATTCCTCGAAGGTGATCTCCTCGCCAATGATCCTTCGAAGGATATCCAGCACCCTCGGATTCTCGATCGCCTCGTCGAAGTCCGCCGTGTCGGGGAGTACGTTGGTGCCCTCGCAGAACGAATCACTCAACTCGACCCAGCGATCCGAAAACGCCAACCGGTGCCGGTCCACGGCGGCATTGAAACCAGCCACCTGGTCCTTGCTGAGTGCGGCCTCGAGCTTGAGGAATCCTCGCTCGTCGAATTCTCGGGCGAACTGGTCCAGTTGCTGATCACTGAAGAACCGGCTATTCATTCGGATCACTCCACCTTGACCGGAACATTGACGACTTCGAGTCTCCAATCGCTGAAAGAGCGCGCGGTCTTCAGGATCCCGATCGTGTCGAAGGCGTAGGAATTGCCGACACCGTAAAGGCTGTCGGGGGCCACGTTGAGAGTCCAGACCGATCGATCGGGCACCGACCGTTGCCGGTTTGTTTCGACTACCGATTTCAGATCCGCCTTCGTGCTCGTGGCTCGTCGTCTGCCGTCGGCGGCCTGCCAATGACGAAAGCTGCCATTGGAGGCGATCAGCCGGTTCATCATGGCATTGGGAACACTCGAATGCTGGTGCGCCCGAAAGACGGACCGAAGTTTTGCACGACCGCCGCTGGCGTGTCCAAGCAGGTACCGCGTCGCAGAGCGTCCAAAGACGAACGCCCCACGTCGCGAATCAAAGGACAGCGCGGGATCGTCGGCGAACACCGAATAGTCGCTCCACATGAATCCGATCGTCGCCGGTACCGTCGGCGACCGGGGACGAAAATCCACCATCCTCGCGTCGAGAAGCCTCTTCAGTTTCGCGTCCGGCGTGGCCAGCCAGTCGGGATGCTCGGACAGGAACTTCGCTCGCGACAGTTCCCCCAGCATCCGGAACTTCCGTGGACCACTCGCGTTGAGCAACGGTCGCGGGTCAAATCCCGGCTCCATGCCCCCATGATTGCACTGGACGAAATCGTCGCCGACTCCCGCATAGATCACGACGGGCAGGAAATCGTACATCCTCCAGATCGACAACGGCATCGTGTCACGGCCGTACTTGGTTTGGACTTCCTTCAAGAAACCGTATCGCGCGGTCAACCGGAAGTCCTCGTGGTTCCCACGAACGAAAAACACGCGGTGGGGATTGGCCAGCTTGAGACGCAACAGCGTGTAGATCACTTCCACGCCGTACGCACCGCGGTCGGTGTAATCACCGAGAAACACCATGTAAGTGTTCGGACGCTTGATCTGGAACCCCGACATGCGACCGCTGCGGTTCA
>CAWVUS010000134.1:0-13688 GCA_963933195.1 uncultured Planctomycetaceae bacterium | reverse complement strand
GAGTCGGATGATGAGTCGGATGATGAGTCGGATGATGAGTCGGATGATGAGTCGGATGATGAGTCGGCGCGGCGATCGTTCCTGACACAGGTCCTGGCCGGCACGATTGGTGCGGTGGTTGGGCTTGTTCCCGTTCTTTCCGGTCTCGTGTTTTTTCTGGATCCATTGATTCGGGGTGGGAAAGGGGCCGGAGCGCCCGGGGAAGGCGGTGGGTCCACTAAGGATGCGGAGGGTTTCATCAAGTTGCCGGTGACCCGGGCATTGTTGCCGGCTGACGGGACGCCTCAACAGGTGACCATCGAGGACGATTTGGTGGATGCCTGGAACAAGTTTCCCAAGGTGCCGATCGGCAGCGTGTGGTTGCGACGGTCCGAATCGGGTGAGGTGGTTGCCTTCAATACTGTCTGTCCGCACCTGGGTTGTGCGGTTGAATTCCGTGGTGCCAAAAACGATTTCTACTGCCCCTGTCACCTGAGTGCCTTCAAGCTCGATGGCACCAAGGACAATCCCATTCCACCTCGTGACATGGATGGCCTGGCGGTCAAGCCAAACACGGGTGAGGAGATCTGGGTGCAGTACAAGAACTTCCGCGGAGGGATCTCCGAAAAGGTGGAAACATGATCCGCACCCTGCTGGCCTGGCTTGATGACCGCACCGGATACGCCGGTTTCGTCCACGAGGCGCTCTATGAGAGAGTGCCGGGGGGAGCGCGTTGGCGTTACGTGTGGGGGAGCACCCTGGTCTTCACGTTCAGCGTCCAGTTGATCACCGGATTTTTTCTTTGGACTGCATACAGTCCCAGCGCGAACACCGCGTGGGAAAGCGTCTATTACATCCAGAACGAGATGACATTTGGGTCGGTGGTTCGTGGGCTCCACCACTTCACGGCCCAGTTGATGATTGTGCTGATGGCCGTGCACCTGGTCCAGGTGATCATCGATGGGGCCTACAAGGCGCCCCGCGAGGTGAATTTCTGGCTGGGGTTGGTGTTGATGCAGATTGTGCTGGGGCTGTCGTTGACAGGCTATCTGCTTCCCTGGGATCAGAAGGGGTACTACGCAACCCAGGTGTCGACGAAAATCATGGGCAACGCTCCATTGGTGGGCCAACAGGCCCAGGAGTTGATCCAGGGAGGGCCCAAGTACGGACACCACACGCTGACACGCTTTTTCGCCCTCCATGCGGGCCTGTTGCCGGCGTCCCTGATCGCATTTCTTGGATTGCACCTTTATGTCTTTCGACGTCACGGTTTGACGGTGAAGGACCCGAAACACGCTCCCGAAACCACGTTTTGGCCCGACCAGGTGCTCAAGGATGGGGTGGCGTGCCTGGCCGTAATGCTCCTGGTTCTGGGACTCTCGATCTGGAAGGGGGCCGAGTTGGCGGCGCCGGCCAATCCGTCGGAGAATTATGCAGCGGCGCGTCCGGAGTGGTACTTCCTGTTTCTATTTCGTTTTCTGAAGTTTGAGGTCGTTGAACATTTTGGTTTGGCATTTGGGTCCATCTACGTACCCGGAGCCTTGATGGGGGTGGTCGCGGCCATGCCGTTGCTTGGCCGTTGGGCGATCGGTCACAAGTTCAACGTGGCATTCACCTGGGCCGTGACTATTGCCATTGGCGTGCTGACGATGATGGCGTTTTACGAGGATGGTCGCGACGTCGACCACCAGGCGGCAATTCGTGAAGCACATCGGGATGCCGAGCGGATCAAGGAATTGGCCAGCGGTCCGAATAAGATACCCGTTTCCGGTGCGGTGACGTTGCTCCGCGAGGATCCGTTCACGCAGGGGCCGAGACTATTTGCCAAGCACTGCAAGAGTTGTCACCGATTCAACGGTCATGATGGACGTGGGAGGCTGGTGTATGCCGCCGCAACTGACGGTGGCCAGGTTCGTGCGGCGTCAACGGCCGTCGACCTGGGCAATTTTGGTTCGGCCGCGTGGATGAAATCAGTTGTCGTGGATTATCCCAATCACTTCTCGGCGCTCAAAAATGCCGAATGGTTCAAGAGTGCCAAGGGCGAGGAGGTTCTGAATCCGGATGAGTCAGAAATGGCGGACTGGTCGGGAGACGCCGAGTCACTGGTGAGCGAGGAGAACAAGGCAAACGTTGAAGCCCTGGTGGCGTTTTTGGTCGCACAGGCCGGTCACAACACGCGGTCCGGGACCCACGTCGAGCAGGATAAGGCGAAGTTGGACCGCGGCCGCGTGCTGGCTGTCGAGGGTGATTGGGCTGGGGCGATCAATGGCACATCGTGTGCGGATTGCCATACCACGATCGGCGAGTCCTTCTCCAAAATCGGTGACGATGATGCCGAGGGGTAC
This sequence comes from uncultured Planctomycetaceae bacterium, assembly GCA_963933195.1. Classification (GTDB taxonomy): domain Bacteria; phylum Planctomycetota; class Planctomycetia; order Planctomycetales; family Planctomycetaceae; genus UBA8437. Next base: position 11,364 of record CAWVUS010000134.1, on the reverse strand, counting down.
CCGAATTTGTCGGGATATGGTTCTGCGGCCTGGTTGAAGAGTTTCCTGTCAGATCCGGGGGCCGCACAGCACTACGGTGAAAAGAACCAGATGCCAGCCTACGCAGAACGGATGACGCCGGTTGAAATGGGCCTGCTGGTCCGGTGGTTGACGGGAGATTACGCCGAGACCGAGTTGGAACCGTACGAGGATCAGCGAGAAAAACCCAAGGCTGCGGCGGCCGAGGAATGACCCGGCCTAGGACGCGTGCTGGGTGCCGGCGTTGGCGACCGTGGGCGGGATCTGGCCGGTTTCTTTCAGGTGGCGTGCAACTCGCAGGAGCCCCTCCTCGACTGTGACGATCCGTCTGTACCCAAAGTCACGGACGGCCGCAGCGGTGGAAAAGCTGTGAGAGCGGGACATTTGTTCGGCCAGAAACCGGGTCATAGGCGGTTCCCCTTTCAACCGAAAGGTCCGCCACAGGACTTCCAGGACCGCACCGAGAATGCGAGCCTTTCTCGCCGAGATGGACTTTGTCACAGCGGGACACTCGGCCACATCCAGGAGCGAGTTGACCCAGTCCCACATCTTCACGCTTTCAGGCTCGTTGATGAAATAGACCTTGCCCGCGTGAGGAGCGTTGCAATCGAGCAGGTCGGCGGCCTGGATGTGGGCGGCAGCCGCGTTTTCGACGTAGACGGTCGAGATCACGTTTGAACCGTCACCCACCCGACGCAGTTGTCCTTTGCGAGCTCGCTTGATCATCCTGGGAAGGACGTGATTGTCCCCCGGACCCCAGATCAGATGTGGCCGCAGAGCGACGGTGGCCAGCCCCCCGGATCCGTTCGCCGCGAGAACGTCGGTTTCCGCGATTGCCTTGGAGTAGGGGTAGCCACACAGAAAAATCTGCGACAACGGGATTGTTTCGTCGGCATCGATCATGTCCGAACCATCAAACACCACGCTAGGGCTGCTGGTGAAGACAAGTCGCGTGGCACCCGCATCCATGGCTGACTGGAGCAGGTTACGGGTTCCCTGGACATTGATGCTCTCATAGAGCGACCACGGCCCCCAGATTCCCGCGAGGCCCGCACAGTGGTAGACCGTCTGAATCCCCTGGCAGGACTCAGAGACGGCACTGGCGTCCTGCATGTCTCCCTGGGACCAACTGACACCGTCAAGCGCCAGGCACTCGGGTTCGCTGCGGCAGAACACGCGAACCTGTTCTCCACGTGCGACCAGTTGTTCGACGAGGACATGGCCTAAAAAGCCGCTGCCTCCGGTAACCAAGTTACTCACGCCAACGTGCTCTTGTCAGATGATTGTTGTGCGGAGAGGAGCGTGTCCGGGGCTGAAGTCGCGATGCCGAGTTTCCGGGCAGCCCAAGCCGCTAACTCTTCACGGTTGATCTTCACATTATGACGAATATCAACAGGGAAGTCGGAATGAAAGAGTACCGAGGCAATTGATTTCGTCTGTGACGAACTTGTAGCGAGTTGTTGGAGTTCGTCCCGGAGTGTGTCGGAAGGGGAGATCTGTGACTCGCATTGGACAACGATTGCCGGTTGCTGATTGGGTGGCTTTCCCAGGCCAACAAGCGCGCTTCGATAAACTGCCGGATGCTGATTGATAATTGCCTCGCAGGGCACACTGAAAAGTGTACCATCCGCGGTTTCAACCCGGTGGGCCTTGCGTCCGCAAAACCAAAGACGGTCCATCTCGTCGATGTAACCGACGTCTCCCATGCGGTGCCAGATCGAGTCGTGATCATCCACCTTGGCCATGGCGGTGGCGCGATCGTGGCGGAAATAGCTCTTGGTGACCGAGGAGCCGCGGACAATGATCTCACCAATCTCTCCATTGGGCAGGAGTTTGAGGTCATCGAACCGGGCAATTGGATTGTCGTCGATCTCGGCAATGAGGACATCAACATCGGGGAAAAGGGACCCGACGCAGGTGCCGGCCCCGTCAGCTGATTGACGGGCGGTTTCACCTAATATCTCCGTCCCACTGATCACGGCCACCGGAAGCGCTTCGGTGGCCCCGTAGGGGGTGTGGATGTCGGCGCCCGGTGCGGTCAACGCCTGGCGAATCGACCTGACAACCGGTGGCGGGACCGGGGCCCCGGCGGAAAGAACTCGAGTGAGGCTGGGAAGAGTGATTCCGTGTTCCTCACAATGGTGACCAACGCGTTTCCAGAGTGCTGGCGAACCAAAAGCCTGGGTGACGTCTTGTTTTTGGATCGGCGCGATGATGTGACGCGGGTCAACAGCAGCCGGTCGAGTGGGATCGATGTCAGGGACAACGGTTGTGACTCCCATGGCCACATTGAACAACGCGAAGAGCGGAAAACCTGGCAAGTCCCGTTCTCCAGGCGCGATGTTGAACTGGTCTTGCAACAAGTCAGCCTGTGCACAGAACATTCCGTGTTCGTATTCGACCCCCTTGGCCGGACCTGTACTGCCACTCGTAAAGATGATGGCGGCGGGGTCGGTGGAGGTGATGTCTGGTAGGTTGAAGTTTTCTGGGTCGGAGGTTTGGAGTTGCGAGTAACTGGCGATTGAGGGGGCCCAGCCGCCAACACGGATGTTCAGCCGGGCGCGTGGAAATCGTTTCCGATACAGCATGCGGGCCCATTGCACGGTGGGGACGGCGACGAATCCGTGTGGGTCTGTCTGTTCAAGACAGGCGATGACACGGCGGAGGCCCATGCCGGGGTCAATCAGCACAACAATCGCCCCGGCACGGAACAGGGCAAAGGTCAACGCCAAAAATTCGACCCCGGGGCGGACCATCAGCACGAGTCGTTGCCCCGGTTGGATTCCAAGCCGGATCAATCCCGCGGCAAGACGGTCGACGAGGTCTTCGAGTTCCTCAAATGATCTCTTGTCTGTCTGCCGTCCGTGGCGGTCGCAGACGATTAAGGCCAGCTGTTTGGGCGTTTTTGACGCCGAGATGCTCAATCGCGAAGCGACATTTCCGTCGGATGAAGGGAGGGCGGAAGTCATGAGCGATCAAGTGGCAAGCGACGCTGAGTGTCAGGCGGAACGGACCAAAAGTTCGCCCTTGCCCAGTTCCAGGAAATCTCCGTTGTAGCGATGATATTCCGCTTCGAGTGAACCGTCGGGGGCTTGCCAGCCACAATCGGCCAGGTGCTTGAGGTAGAGGCGAAGAAAGGTGGGGCGGCACAGGCCCGCGCTGCGGAAAGTTGGGAGTATCTCCAGCGAGGTGGCCGGGTTCAAAAACGCGATTGTGCCGCGTTTCATGCCGGCGCCATGGCGGATACCGGCTTCTCCTCCGACGATGATCGTTCCGGCGATCAGGTTCACGCCCGAGAGGTCTCCGATTCGCCCTGCGATAGCGATCAGTCCGCGTCTCATCAGTTGACCGGTTTCGTTGCCAACGTTTCCGTCGACAAGGATTTCTCCTCCTGTCATCCCGCGATGGCCTCCGCGGTAGACGGCACCAAGTTGGTGGCCGGCGTTGCCACGGATGTGGATCCGTCCTCCCTGCATTTCGGCTCCAACCCAGTCAGTCGCATTGCCACTCACGAACACCTCGCCACCGGTCATTTCGGCACCCAGGTGCATCCCCGCGTTCCCCTCGACGCGGATAATACCGCTGCCAAGGTGAGCGGCAATTCTCTTGATGCGGTGGCAGTCACCTTCCCACACCAGTGTGTTGTCTTCGCCAGCGGAGCCTTTTGCATCGAAGAAGGCCCCGAGCGGTTCACGGACGTTACCGTGGAGCACCTCGGTCGCCAGCACCTCCGCTGGCGACTGCTCTCGTACAGTCTCGAGCCGTACGGTGTCGACCTCGATCGGAACCGAGGACTCATTCTTGAGTGTCAGTGTGAGGGGCATGAGGCGGTCAGGGTGGTCGCGTGGCGGTTGAGCGCGGTGGTAAGGCAGACCTAGAATGCACCGGGTCGTCAAAGACAACGACGAGGATCCGTTGTAGCCGGGTCCGTGAATCTGATCAACCAAGGCCGGTCGAACGGTCGTACACGAGAGGCCAAGAGAAAATGCAGGGGCTGGCAGGACGGGTGGCGTTGGTGACCGGAGCGGGACGCGGCATTGGTCGGGCGATTTGCCTGGCTTACGGGGCCGCCGGAGCGAAAGTGGCCGTGTCAGCGAGGTCGACAGGCGAACTTGACTCGATCGTCGAGGAAATCCGGGAGTCCGGTGGTACGGCCGAAGCGTTTCCGGCTGACTTGTCAGATCCGGCTACACCGGCGTCGTTGCTCGCTTCGGTGGCCGAAAGTCTTGGAACTGTCGAGGTCCTGGTCAACAACGCCGGAGTGGGAAGCAGTTCGGATCCGAAACCACTCGTGGAATTCGACGATGAGTTCTGGAATCTGACACTGGAAGTCAACTTGAATGCACCGTATCGGCTGACCAAACTTGCCTTGCCCCCGATGATCGCGGAGGGTTGGGGCCGGGTGATCACCGTGGCATCTATCAACAGTCGGATCGGCAGCCTTCACGGGGCCGCCTATGCCGCCAGCAAGCACGGAGTGCTGGGACTCATGCGAACGGCGGCCATGGAAACTGCAACCCAGGGCGTGACGGTCAACTGTATCTGTCCGGGGCCGGTTCGGACGTTGATGAATGACAAACGGATCGAATACGACGCCGATCGTTTGGGGCGAGCGCTGGACGAACACGAGTCGGGATTGACACCGATAGGCGGACGCCTGGAGCCGGAGGACATCGCACCGATGGCCGTGTATCTGGCGAGCGACGCCGGAAGAATGATCACCGGGCAGGCTTACAACATTTGCGGTGGGATCAGCATGGCCTAGCCAGGGAACGCTCGTTATTCGAGGTTGTCTTTTGAGAACTGGGCCATTTTCTTCCCGAGGAATCTGAGAATCCCGGTTCCCAACGTGACCTGACCCAAAACGCGGGTTTTGTCGCGACGCAACTGGACGGCAATCGTATCCTGGCCACTTTTGAAGGCAGTGATCGCCAGTTTTCGATCCGCGGCTTCGCCCTTGGTGCCCATTCGGCTGTCGTAGGCCTTCAGCCACGGCCCGGCAGTTACCGAGAGATCAACAAAGATCGGGTTAACGACTCCCGGCTTCGCTTGAGCCGCTATTGCCGCCTGCAGTGCTTCGAGAGCACCGGGGCCGGCTGCACACCATGCGGCATCGGCGCTGGTCCCAATCAGGATGGTCTTGTTGGGTCCAAAAATCTTCGCGAAGTCGTCGTGGAAACTGGCGGGAATCGTGAGTTCATGAATGGCGACATCGCCGGCCTTAGCCACATCGAGTTTGACGTCGGTCGCCAGGGTGGAACCTGGGATGGCGACGAGTGCGGCACGCAGTCGGTCTCCCTGGACCGTACGAATGGCTGCTACCAGTACGTTGTGTCCGCCTTCGACCGGGCTGACCTCGACAAAGGCGTCAAGGATTCCCTTCTGGAGGCTTGATTGGACCGTGGCCACAATTGTGTCCAGGACCTTGGTACTGGCGGCTTTCTGTTCGTCCGTTGTCGAAGTGGTGCGAGTGATGTCTCCCTGGATCGCATTACGGGTTGCGGCCAGGACAGCCTGTAGGCTGGTTTTCCGAAACTCATCGAGCGGGTGATGGATTCGGAAAGAGAGGATCGAACCTTCAGGCTTGGGAACGGATGCGAAGTGGCTCGGCGTCTTGGAGAGTCCACCAATCCAATTGTCCAGCGACGTTCCATCGATCGCCGACAGGTCGAGGTCGAGAACCGCCTGCTTTGTTTTGGGGTCGATCCGGAAACCCAGGGCCAATGATTCGGATTCGACGACAAAACGCTCGGCTTCACCCAACTCGTAGGCCAGTAGTTCTTTGCGGAGTGCCAATTCGGTAGGGGTTTCGTTCTTTCGAATTTTGATCGCGGATTGGAGGTTGTTGCGAATGGGTTCAAAGGCGGTGCGGCGTGCGTCTTGTCCTTCCGGCTTGTTTTTGATCAGGCCACCAACGGAGTGTTTCCGGGGGGCCAGTGCGGCTGCCCGGGCGACAGGATCAACCACGCCGCTCAGCGCCGCGCGGGATTCGCTTATGGCTGCATATCCCTTGCGGTGCCGCATGTAGCCGAGGGTGTCCTTTTTTTCGCTGAGGCGGTACAGGCCGGCGCCGATCTTACGTGAGTTGATTTCAAAACCGCCGAGATTCTCGTCGATAAATTCTTTGAGGTTCGCCACGGGTAGTGCGAAACGGTATTCCTCTTCTTCTCCACCCAAAAGGACTTCGATCCCAATTGGTTTTTTGGTGTCGATCCCGAACAGGAAGGTCTCGATGATTCCAGAGATGTTGTCCCACTGTTTTTTCTCGGTGGTGGTCGTCAAGTCGGAGAGCAACTTGAGGTCTTCGAGAAGGCGGTCGGCGCTGTGCATGACAGCGGTGACCTTTGGCGCAGTGTCTTGAGCCTTGGCCCGACGAGGGGAGGCAAGGGCCAGCAGGAGAACAAGCGTGGTGAGAATCAGGGTGGGACGTGGCACGTCGCGCTCCTTTGACGGTGAGCGGTTGTTGCGGTGGGACATCGTGAGGCCGTGTAGGGGGGGACCCCGGAGTAACCGGATCCGGAGTCGATGCTGATTCTAAGCCGGTACGGCTTTCGTGCAACCTCGATATGCCCCACGGTGGATCTCACGGTGAGCCACCGACACCTCAAGCGATTTCGGTCGTTTTGGTTCAGGAACTTGACGGAGCGGTTCGGGGCACGACCTTGGCGGTGCAACTTGCATGGGCCATTCAAGCGGACCGTTGTTCCCAAATTGCCTAAGTTTCCGGGTCGCCGTTGGCAGTGGGAGCAGAGAGTCCCGAGAGAATTCCGGAAAGCAGAGCCACGCGTATGGTGGGTGGCCGATCCGAGTGGGTTGCGAAATTCCACGCGATAACATGATGGCCGTTGAGGGCCAATTGGGCAGCCACCAGGCGAGAAGCGTTTTCTCGCCAGATCGTGAACCGGGAATCCCGAATCATGTTGATGAGTTCGAGCGCTCGGGCCGGTGTTTCCGAAGTCGCAGCACGGGCGGTGAGTTCGTAGAGAATACGGCGGCGGTCGTTGCGGGCCTGTTGATTCCTTCTGGTGTTGGCATCGGAAGTGACGGCCTTGAGGACGGCGTCAAGTTTTCCAGAGTCCAGTGCTGTGAGTGCGGTAAGCCTTAAGGTTTCCGTGACGTCAATGGGCAAGCCTGCCGGAAGAACACTGTTCATTGCCTTGGTGGCGGACGTATTTCCTTCAGCTTGAAAACTCAAATACAGGTGGGAAGGGAGAGCGGAATTCGCAAAAGGATCTCGGATCGAAGTGTCGGTTGTCAGACCGTGTTTTTGGATGTCGTTCCAGGATTCTTGTCGGAGGCCGTGTGAAATGGCCCACCGATGAAGTCGTCTCAGACAGGTGGCCCGCTGGTTTGCCAGTTGGAGCCAGTTCTGGCACTTCTTGGTGTATTGCTGGGAGGCTTGGCGCGCCTCATCATTCCCCGTGAGGTCCAGCACGGTCATCATTTTTGTGGTCATGCCGGTGGTCCCCAGTGACTTGACGACTTTAAGTCTTGCGGCGACGTCGTCGTATCCGGGACCGATCGACCTTGCGGTGGCCAGGGCATCGGCGAACAGGTCCCCGGCCTGGTCGGCTTGTCCGTCGGCACTGAGGGCGCCGAGCAGTTCGGCTTCCGCACGAACTTTCATCCACCAGTCGGTGACCTCATCAATCGGAAGCAGAAAGGTCTGCTTGATATCACCCAGTGCGACGGTGCGAGGTTTGGCACACTGCTGGAGGGCCTTGATCGTTTTAGACACCGCGGTGGAAACCGTGTCGGCGTCGTGATCCAGGGCGTCGACGAGAGCCAGGCGGGCATAGACGACAGCCTGCGTGGTCGGTGACTCAATGGCCATTTCCTTGTCGACGATGTTCCTGTCCTGGGTGGCCGTGGCCCAAGCGGCCAGTCGTTCGGAGCGGTCAAAAAGGTGGGTTGCTTGTCTCGCCCATGACAGTGCTGTGGCGGAGAAGCCCCGGTCACAGAGTTGGGCGATGATGAGCGAGTCGGGCGACATGGCACCCCGCAACGACGGCGGGGTCGAGTGTCGCGAAGGGAGGTGAAAAGTTCGGGCATGCCGGCACCTGAGTTGATCGAGTCGCAGCCGGGCCGTGGGGTTGGGGTTCCAGAGTCGGGCAATCGTGGATTCAGCGAGTGGGACCTGGTCGGAGGCGATCAGGGCACAACCGAGTCCGACAGTCACGTCCACCGCGAAAGGGGACCTTGGCGAGATGTTGGCGGATCTCTTGATGGCGTCAGAGAGGTACGGGCCGGAAGAGGCTGTTCCATCTTTTTGCTGACGCCACCACAAGCTGACCAGAGCGTTAATGTGGAGGTGTGGAAGGTCGGGCCCGATCTGGGTCAACTGTTTCAATTGGGCCAACGCATCTGCTTCGTTTCCAAACTCGGCGTAATATTCAGCTGTGAGGCGACGGCAAAACGGTTTGCTGCGATTTCGGTCTCGCTCCTGGGCGGCAGCGACCATCAGGGCCGGTGCGCGTTCCAGGATCATTTTTCGAGAGACGGTTGTTGTCGCACCGGGGGTGTTTCCAGCGGCGACCGGTTGCTTTTCCGTTGTCTTAGTCGGTGTGGTGTCTGGTGTCGAAGCCGGCAATTTGGCGACGGGAGTGATCGGCGGTGCATCGGTGGGGTGGTCCGAGCGACCAACCAACCACCAGGCGGCGCCGCCTCCACCAGCCAACAGGACCAGGGTCGCCACAATCAACAGTCCTCTGTTGCTCGTGGTGGACGTGTCTTCCGGTTCCGGTTCCGAGGTAGGCTTGGTGTTGGGTGCCTCAGGCGCCGTAAAAATGGGGACCAGGCAGTCGGGGTTCGCGCACTTGATCTCCTTGCCAGCGGCCTGTCGCGGAACGAAGCCCGGTGAGTCACACATCGGGCAATGAATTCGCCACGGTCGTTTCTTGGTTGGTTTCGGTGCGGCGGAAATGAATTGACCGATGTCCTTGGAGGAAATGGGGAACGGTTCGGTTTCCGGTTGAAATTGTGCGTCACCGGCGGATGCGTTGTCCGGAGTTGAAGCAGACGTGGTGGTCGAGGGAGACTCCGGGGAGGTGCCCTGATCGGGGCCCCCGTCTCCACTCATGGATGCCCCACAAAACGGACAGTGGCTGGCGTCGTCATCAAGCACGGACTGTTGGCAGGCTGGGCAGCTGGGGAAACTCATGGATTGTTTCTTTCGAGTGGTTCCCGATGTGTTCGGCCCCAAGGGACCAAGTTTCTTCACAATAACACGCGTGCGTCCAGGCTGGCCAGTGGGGTGTTTCTGCTCACGGGGCGGTACAATCGGCGTGTTGTCTGAAAACGATCAGGGTGGAGCTTCTACGTGATGAAACGGCAGGATGAAAGAGAGTCGGTCGAATCTGCAGTGTCGCGGCGTTATGCGGCCGCTGCACAAGCGGTGGAACCATCGTTGTGTTGCGCGGTGGATTACGATCCGGCTCTACTGGAAGTGATCCCGGCCGAAGTGATTGAAAGAGATTACGGGTGCGGCGACCCCAGTCGGCATGTCGGTGAGGGTGACGTGGTGTTGGATCTCGGGTCGGGCAGTGGCAAAACCTGCTTCATTTCCTCGCAGGTGGTTGGTTCGTCCGGAAAGGTCCTCGGAGTTGACGCCAACGACGAGATGTTGGAACTGGCTCGCGGGGCACAACCCCGAGTGTCCTCGGCGATTGGTTATGACAACGTTCAGTTCCTCAAGGGGCGAATCCAGGATCTCGCACTGGATCTCGAACGTCTGCAGCGATGGTTGGTTGAAAATCCAATCAACAACCTTGACGACTGGCAACGAGCCGAGGAGGCGATTCGAGGCTGGCGATCGGACGATCCACTGGTGGCGTCGGAGTCGGTCGATATTGTCGTGTCAAACTGCGTGTTGAACCTGGTACATCCGGACGACCGTCGGAGCCTTTTTGACGAATTGGGACGGGTGTTGAAAAAGGGCGGTCGGGCCGTAATCAGTGATATCGTGGCCAGTGCCGATGTTCCCAGGCATCTGCAGCAGGACCTCTCGCTGTGGAGCGGTTGCGTGAGTGGCGCTTTCCGCGAGGATCGATTTTGTGAGGCATTTTCGGCGGCCGGATTGGTTCAAGTCGAGATGTTGCACCGCCAGGAGGAACCCTGGACGGTTGTTGAAGGAATCGAATTTCGGAGCGTGACGGTCCGTGCGTTTCGTCCAGACGATTCCAGTGGCACTGCGACAGCTGGTCCAACTGGGTTGTCCATCCTGTCGACGGAACAAACATCCTGTTGTCAGCCGGGTGACGAGTGTTGCTAGCCAGACAATGCAAGGCCTGCAGCTTGTCGGTGATTCACAAAACAAGTGCCGGTCGTTAACATCGATCCGTTGGCCGGCGATGCTGGCAAATCACCTGGTGGTCGTCGGCTCATGGCAGGCGGTCCGAGCTAAGGCAAGCTGGGCTGATGTCCAATCAATTTAGACCGTTTGCGTGGTCGATTCCCATCGGTGAATGGGCCGGTACCCGCGTGGCTCTCAGCGTGTGGTTCGCTGCTGCGGCCGTCGTGTTTTGCCTGCAATTGGGTTCTGTCAGCCTGGGGCTACTGGCTGCAGCCGTGCTTTTGGTGAGTGTGCTGCTGCATGAAGTGGCCCATGTGTGTGTCGCTCGTGAAACCGGGGGTTGGTGTAACGAAATCGTCGTGTGGCCCCTTGGTGGGCTGGTTGCTCCACAGCCAATTCTGACCCGCCGTTCGCAGGTGTTGACTGCCCTGGCAGGGCCCGCGGTGCACGCCGTTATCTGCTTGATGACCGGGGTCACGGTGTGGCAGGCTGGTGTCCTGGACGCGTCGCTCGACCCGTTCTCAAGCTGGCCGGCCGCGGCACTGGCCGATGGTGGGGAAACTCTCAGGGCCGTTGTCATTCTGGTATTCACGATCAACTGGGCGCTACTGCTGGTCAACCTGTTGCCAGTGCATCCTTTCGACGCGGGACGAGTGTTGGAGTGGATGTTGTCGGAATGGCTGGTCGAGGACACCGCCACGGATTTGTTCTTACGGCTGGGCGTCCTGGTCGGCGTGGTGCTGTTCGTCGCGGGCCTGCTGGGTGACCAACCGGCTTGGCATGGCACATGGATGGTTGGCCTGGGGGCCGTGGTGCTGGTTTTTAATCTTGAAGAGTTGTCCAGTCGGCGAGCCGTGGATGAACTGGAGACAGCATTGCTGGAATATGAATTGGCGATTGAAGACGTGGTGGATGAATTGGAGCCTGTGGACCCCGATGCAGGGCTGCTGGAACGCTGGCGGCAGCGGAGAGTCGAAAACGAGGTCCAGGAGGAAGAGTCGCGGCAGCAGGAGGTGGAGCAACAGGTGGACGGTTTGCTGAAGAAGGTTCACAAC
>CAWVUS010000133.1:0-13703 GCA_963933195.1 uncultured Planctomycetaceae bacterium | reverse complement strand
ACCGCCACCCATGCCGCCCATGCCACCGCCCATTCCACCGCCGCCGCCACCGCCGGAGAACGTGAATGTCCGGACCTCGCGAATCTGGGTGAAACTCGGTTGCACGGTCAGCCGTACATAACGACGGTCAGCGGACACGACTGCCTGGACCTGCAGGTAAACACCTTCGGAAATCGGCTGGATCACCGGGCTGTAACCAACATTGCCAAACACGCCACCACCGCCACTGGGAATCATGCTGATCACAAAGGGTTGCATGACCTGATCACGAATCGTGGCACGTTGGCCGTTGAACATCGTGACTTTTGGTGCCGCCATGACGTTGGAACGTTCGTCGCCCTGCGCGGCCTGGATGAAGAAGAATGTCTCGATGTCCGAGAGAATGGCCATTCCAAACTGCAAGCCACTCTCGGGGTTGTAGCCACCAAAGTCGGGCACACCGATCTGGAACGATCCCTGACGGAACTGAAGATCCAGGTCGTCGGTGAAGTTGTCCGGGGAGGACATCCCGATCACCGTCGGCCGCGAGTACCTGTCGCGGTTCACCAGGTTTCGTACCGGAGCCTGTTGGAACAGGCCCATCTGTTGTTGCTGCTGTTGGCCACCGCCGCCACCCTGACCGCCGCCGCCAAAGCCGCCGCCACCGCCGATACCGCCAACTCCGAACATGCCGCCGCCGCCACCCTGGCCGCCGCCACCCTGGCCGCCACCCTGGTTCCCGCCGCCCATGCCGCCGATAACGCTACCGAATGGAGGCAAGGGTTGCCCCGGTCCGGAGTTCTGGTTGTTTCCACCACCACCGCCACCGCCACCGGTTTGCTGCGAACCGCCGTCGAATCGCGGCCCACCGACGGAGTCCTGGATATTCCAGTCGAAATCGATACCGATTCGTTCGTAGAACTGGTCGGTCACCGAGATTTGACGCACCTCAATGGTGACCTGGAGGTCCTGGAGCCGCCGAAGCTGTTCCAGCAGGTCCGCGATCTCGTCGTGAACCTTCTGTGTCGCCCGGATCACCAGACTCAATGTGGATTCGTGGCCCCGGACACTGCCTTGGCCACCGATTTCGTCCCAACTGCCCGGGTCGATGGTGGACTGGATCAGGCCCGAGATTGCGTCGAAATTGATCGTGCGCGGGCCACCGCTCACCTCCGTCTGCATACCGCTTCCCGGAAGGACTCCAGCCAGCCCGGCCGGTGAGTTGCCACCCACCTGGAACTGGGCCGAGGAACTCCGGACAGCCATCTGGCCGTCAGCCTGCAGGACCGGGGTCAACGGTTTGTCGGGCGCCAGATTGGAAATCGACCCATCACTGGGCACACCGATTTCCAGGGGCACCACCAGATCGGCAACCGGATAGGTTGCAGTGATCAGTCGTCCCTGTTGTCTCAGCTTACTGGTGATCTTCAACACGTCGTCCTGGATCGTGTAATCCAGGTCCAGCGGTTCCAACATCAGGTTCAGAATGCTCTTGAGCTTGATCCCGTTGAGATCGATCGAAACTGCTGAATTGGTGGTGGCACCGACTTCCTCCAACCCCAGCTTGTCGATCACGATGTTGATCTCGACCTGCTTGCGGATCTCGTCAATGACCTCCTTGAGCGGGGTCTCGTCGAAGTGCAGTGAGATTGGAGAATTGAGACTCTTCTCGATCCGTATCTCCTCGTCACTACGGGCGCGGTTGTCGGGACGCCCGAATCGTTTTCGTCGCTTGACCAGATCGGCCCATTCCTGACGCCCCGGGTATGCGTAGTCTTCCTGTGGAAAGACCATCGCCATCTCGACATCGTTCAACGCATCCCAAAGGCTCGCGTCGACATCCTCACGTCTCCGCTCGTTGATCTCGTTCCGTCGCGCGAAGATCGCCTTCTGGAACATTGTCACGACGACCGGTTTGTGAGGATCGAGTTCTCGCGCCTGTCGGGCGATCATCTCGGCTTCTTCGTACCGGCGATCGCGGAAAAACTCGTTGTACTTGTCAACCAGTTCGGCAATTTCCTGTTCCACCCGGATCTTGTGCTGCTGCTCGGCCTCGAACTGCGCCTCGATCTCCCGGTTCCGCTTGGTCTGGGCCACCTGGGGAGCACGCAATTCCCGCTCCCTGGCAATTTCCTTACGGGCCGTTGTCAATTGCCCCTTGAGACGATCCGACAACGACTTGTCCAGAGTGGCCGTGTTGACCACCGCCAACATCTCGTCGAGGGTCTCCAGGGCCTTGTCCGGGTTGTCTTCCTTGATCTTTCGAGCCTTGAAAACCGCGTTGAGTGTCCGGCTCCTGAGGGAATCGAACAACAACCCCTGCTTTTGTTGGGCCACGGCGATCGCATCGCGGGTCCCCGGTTTCTGTAGCGGGCGAGTTTCGGCAGCCGCCGTCCGTGTCCCGCTGGCATTACGAGGAGACAATTCTCGCAAGAAATCTTCGAGTTGCTGAGATCGAACGCGGTCCAGTTTCTCGCCAGTGCGGAAGGAATCCAGGAACGCACGGTAGGCCGCCTCGCGATCACCGCTTTTCAGGTGAGCCAGCCCCTGGTTGTAGAGATCCAGGGCCGTTGTCCTGGTCGGTGGGCCGACCGCAGGGTCCGTCGGTTTCACCGGCTGCCGGATCGCTCGAGCGATCCCATCAGACGGCGCATTCCGCCCGGGTAACGCGTTCGGCTGTGCAGCGGCCAACTGTGTCTTTTTGGCAGAGATGTCCTTGAGAACGAACTGGGGACGATCCTCCAGCAGGTCCCACGCCACGTTCAGCCCTTGAGCGGCTTCGGCCTTGGCCTGTGCTTCCAACAGTTTTCCGGCCGTCAGCAGGGTTCGCGCTTCCGCAACCAATGCCTTGGCGCGGTCCTTGGGCGCACCGGGCTTGATGCCGGCCTGGTGGGCCTGTGAAACACCCGGATGAGCCGCCTCGATGCGGGCAATCAATGCCTGCGGAGTCATCTCACCCTCGGCAAACGCCAGCTTCTGGTGCGAGGCCATCAATCCGGCCACCGTCGCCAGCCGCAACGCTTCCGCCGGTCGACCGGCGGCTTCCTGTTTGGACGCAACGACCATGTAGTCCTTGACGCGAATCTGAATCAGTTCCGCCAATGGCTGCTTGCCCAGTCCCGTGGACTGTTCGAGAAGTTTCACTTCGTAAGCGGCCACCAACAACGATGGTCGAGGAGTTCCCGGAGCGGCCACGAGTTTGTGTTGTCGAGCCAGCCGGTCGGCCTGTGCGGCCAAGCTGAGTGCCTCGGCCAGCTTCCCGTTCGCACCAGCCGTCCTGGCACGCGTGATCAGGTCGGCCAACTGTCCAGCCGGCGTATCCGTCACCGGAGAGGCAATGCGAGCCAGCAACTGACTCGGGCTTGTCTCATCTCCTGAGAACACCAGTTCCGCACTGCGAGCGATCCGATTGGCCGCCTCGGCCAGTCGTAAGGCTTCGGCACGGTCACCCCGTTCCAGTGCTTGGTTCGCCCTGGCCAGTTGATCACGAATTCTCAACTTCAGGACACTGGTGCTTGTCGCCCCACCGCTGGTGTCAATTGACGCCGCCGGTGCGGGGATGGGACCAAAAGTGCCCGGCTGCCCTGGTGACAGGGACCGGGCCGAATCGGCCGCGGCGGGATCCACAATCGCGGATCCTCGCGGCGGAAGGGAATTCTGTATCCCCGACTCGCTTGGTCCTGATGGATCGACTCCTGTCTGAGCCGAGAGATTGCGAGGCGTGTCGGCGGGCAAAAAGAGCCACAGCCCTAGGGCCACAAAGCCCGTACACGCGAACAGTCCGAGAGCCTTTCGCACCGGGAGTTCCTCCGCGAGACTGGTCGCGACCGTCGTCGTGGCCACCGACCCTGGATCCATCCAGAGTCCGACGTGACTTGGTTCTCTTCCGGGAACAGGACGGGCCGTTTGAATTGCCCGGCTGTTCCAGGTCAATCACCTGGACAACAGCTCATGACGAGTCAGATCAGATTCAATTGGTAGATATGGAGAGTGGAGAGTCGAAGTGAGTGTAGAGTCGTCAACGGTGTGAGAAGTGAAAGTGGACGACTCGGAGTGAGTTGAGAAATGAGTGCAACAGGTTGGTGGATGTCCCGGTTCGCGGTTCGTCCGTTTGCCGACCCGTTGAAGTGGGCGGGTTGATAGTGCATCGCCACCAAACGGGTCAACCCCGTTCACGACGAATTCCCTTATTACTTTGCCATTGTTCCGAAGAACCCTGTGTGTCGTTCTTGGCGGACCGTTTTGGATCGGCTTCCGGACTGTCCAGAACCGGCTTGTTCGTCTTCTGGAGGAATGGTGCCCCGGGCCGGTCAAAGACCGTCGTGACATCCGCAGTGGCCTGCAGCTCCTGCACCACGCGTTCCATCTCCTGGACTCGGTTTTCTTCGCTGAGTCGTTTTTCAATTTTGTCCTGGACCGTCTCGAACTTCGCCGCGCCACCGTCTTCACGCTCTGTGGCGACAACCAGTTGAAAGTGCTCGTCGTCCTCGAAAATGCGACTGGGCGTTCCCACTGGCAACCGGAACAACGTGTCCGAAATTTGCTTGTCCTTGAAACTTTCCTTGTCCGTCCAATCCCAGTAACCGCCGTCAGCAGCTGCCGGCCCGTCGGAGACCTCCCGGGCCAGTTTCACAAAGCTTTCGCCCGTAACCAGCCGACGGCGACACGACTCGATCTTCTTCAACGCGGGCTCACGACCGCCGTGTTTTGTCACCGAGACCAGGATCTGCCGCCAGCGGACACGAGGCGTTGTCTGAAATTCTTCCAGGTGTGCGCGGTACCACTGCATCATCTCTGCCGGAGAAAAACTGGTCCGCGGCCGCGCTGACTGCCTCAGATATTCCATCGCCAGCTGTTGTTGACGGAAATCCTCCTTGAGGACTTCCAACGAGGTACCCTCCTGAGCCAACTGGCGTTTCAATTCGACGATCGACTGAATCTGTCGGCCGGCCAGCAATTCTGGAAGCTGCTGCTCGTTGAAAACTTCTTCCAGTTGATTGTCGAGCATCTCGTGTCGTGCCTGGTCCAGTCCACTGAGCATCGACTGCGACATCAAGCTGCGATCGACATACCCCTTGAGCTGCTTTTGGATCAGGTCGTCTTGCAATTCACGGTAACGGGCCCCGGACAACTGTTGCCGGGCAGCAGCAAGCGAACGCGATTGCCGGTGCAGGATCTCGCTGGCAAAAATCGGGTCGCCGTTGACAATCGCCACCACGTGGGTTCCGTCCAACCAGTCCGAGTCGACCGCGGGCGTTGAGAGTTGAAACGAGGCGAGTTGGACTTCGGCATTGTTCTGGAGTTGAACACCGGCTGCGGTCGAATTGGCCTGTCCCAGATCCACGACCCGGGTGTTCCCACCGGTCGAAGCCCATGGAACACCACGACAACCGGTCAAACCCAACAGTACCGCCAGCACCACACCCCCCGTCGCCATGGCCACGGGGGAGTTGAACCGCTGATCCGGAATGGCAAAGCGTCTGGTCATTGGGCCGGTTCCATCCGGTCCAGGGTCCCTGGTAAAGACCCCGTCAGAAAGAGACTGTGAGGAGAGGCGGATGTGAGAGGGGCGGGAGTATAGGAACGGCCTAGGAGGGCTGCAACACCTCTTTGACCAACTCGAGCAACTCTCCTCTTTCGATTTCATCCGGCTCGAGAACCACACAGGCTTGTCGCCGATCGACGACCCGGATCGTGCGATGGCTCTTGGCCGCCAACGGCCGAATTCGTTCCGAATCGACACAGTCGAATGTCACAAATGGTCCCTGGTCGTCATTCCGCGGTTCGACACGGATTGCCTCGATCCCCCACTCGTTCGCCCACAACGAGACTCGTCTCAACTCGAGCAAACGAGACGCCTCCTCGGGCAACGGACCAAAACGGTCTCTCAATTCGTCACCGATTTCCCGCAACACATCCGGGTCGGCGGCCGCACTGATGCGACGATAGACATCCACCTTTTGACGACCGGCCGGACCATATCCTTCGGGAAAAAACGCTGATACCGGCAAGTCAATCGACACGTGCCGGTCCTCACGAGGCGGCAACTTCTGTAGCCGGCGAACCGAGTTCTCCAGCAACCGGCAATACAGTTCGTAACCAACCGTCGCGATGTGGCCGCTTTGCTGGGTCCCCAGGATATTGCCCGCCCCGCGGATCTCCAGATCACGCATCGCGATCTTGAACCCCGCCCCCAGTTCACTGTACTCCTCGACCGCCTTCAACCGACGGGTGGACACCTGGGACAGTGGTCGGCTGGATGGCAGCAACAGATAACAATACGCCCGCCGCGTATGACGTCCCACCCGTCCCCGCAACTGGTGCAAGTCCGCCAGGCCATACCGGTCGGCATCGTGGATGAAGATCGTGTTCGCGTTGGGGATGTCCAGTCCGCTTTCAATGATCGTTGTGGCCACAAGCACATCGGTACGGCCCGAGACAAAGTCCAACATCGCCTGTTCCAGTTCCGACTCTTTCATCTGTCCGTGCACCACCCCGACCCGGGCCTCGGGAACGATCGACTCGATCCGTTCGGCGATGATGTGGATATCGTGCACCCGGTTGTGCACAAAGAAGACCTGCCCGTTCCGATTCAACTCTCGCACGATCGCCTGGCGGATCAACTCGTCGTCATCCCTGGCGATCCGTGTCACGATCGCCAGTCGATCACGGGGCGCGGTCTGGAGATTCGAGATATCGCGAATACCCAGCAACGACATGTGCAACGTCCGGGGAATCGGGGTCGCGGTCATGGTCAACACGTCCACTTCCAATCGCATGGTCTTGAGCAGTTCCTTGGCCCCGACTCCAAACCGCTGTTCCTCGTCGATCACCAGCAAGCCGAGGTCAGCAAACTCGATGTCCTTCTGCACCAGGCGGTGTGTCCCAATGACCACGTCGACAGTCCCCTCGGCCAGTCGCGCGAGCGTCTCGAGTTGTTGACGACGGGTTTTGAACCGCGAGAGCGATTCGATGGTCACGGGGAACTCGGCCATCCGCTCGGAAAATGTCCGGAAATGCTGCTCAGCCAACACGGTGGTTGGCACCAGGATCGCGACCTGTCGTCCGCCGTCGATGGCCTGGAACGCCGCCCGCATCGCGACCTCGGTCTTGCCATAACCCACGTCTCCGCACAGCAGCCTGTCCATGGGGCGTGACCGCCGCATATCAATCCCCACCGCCCCGATCGCCTCGGCCTGGTCGGGGGTTTCGGTGTAGGGAAACGCCAATGCGAATTCGCTCTGCCAGTGGCTTCCCTCCGGATGACACAGGCCCGGCTGGGCCTCACGGGCAGCCTGCAGTCTCAGCATGTCCGAGGCCAGGTCATTGACCGCCTCGGCCACACGTTTCTTCTTACGATCCCATGTCTTTCCACCAACCTTGGACAATTCGGGGGTTGTCTTGGAAGGCCCCACGTACTTCTGGACCAGGTGAATCAGTGACACCGGCACGAACAGTTGAACGCGATCCCGGAACTCAACCGACAGGTGCTCCTCGGCATGCCCATGGCGGTCCAGCAGCTTGAGTCCACGATACCGGCCAATGCCATGGGCCAGATGCACAACAAGGTTGCCGGGTTCCAGGTCGAGAAAACTGTCGATGGCCCTGGCGTCGCGGCGGGTTTTCCGTGTCTGTGGCCGGACCTCCGTCCGGGTGAACAACTCATTGTCACTCAAAACAACCAGTCGCTGGGGAACCAGTCGGAAACCTCGACTCAATCGCCCCCTGCACAATGTCACCTTGCCATCCAGCCGATCCACTCCCTCCGTCTCCGACCCGGTCAACTCCGACAGCATCGCGGCCAACCGATTCTGCTCGGCCTCGTTGTGACAGGCCACCAGCACCCGTTCGTCCGGGCCGAGTGTTTCCTGCAACTCCTCCAACACCCGTGTCCGAGGACCACCGAAACGCTCGATCGACTCGATCGAAAGGTGACAGGTCGTTTCCATGCTGGCGGCCGACAACGCCGCCACCACCACGCTGGGAAACTCCGTCAACCCCCCCAGCACCTCCTCGACAGCCACGAGATCCTCCTGCCGCTCCAACCGCTCCCGCACCTCCTGGCCCTCGCGTTTCAGGTCAGCCAACTCGACCAGACCAATCCACGTCCCCTCGGGCAACGCCTCGACAAGCAACTCACTCTCCAGCACCTCGCCGGATCCCGTCGGCTCAACCAGGCACAGTTCGATGGACTCACACACCTCCAGTTGACGCTGGGTCTCGGCGTCAAAGGTGCGGATCGAATCGATCTCGTCACCGAAAAACTCCAGGCGAACCGGATCATCCGCGTCGGGAGCAAACAGATCGATGATGCCACCATGGCGGCTGAATTCCCCGGGCAAAGCCACCGCGGTGGTTGGTTCCAGGCCCCGGGCAACCAACCATTCGAGCAATTCTTCGGGGTCATTCTCCTCGCCGGTCACGAAGCGCCGTGTCGCAGCAGCACGTTGGGCACGGCTGGGCACCGGTTGCATCAGCGCGGCAATACTGGTGACCACGATCGGTGGATTCGACGGTCGCTCGAGTGCTGACAAAGCCCTGAGTCTCGCGGCAAAAACAGGGTCCGATGTGTCCTGCTCCTCGGAGAAACTCTCCCACGCCGGAAACACGACCGGGGGAGCGTGGGTAAAGGCCCCGAGGTCAGCCGCCAGTGCCTCGACCTCGCCCACCCTTGGCGTGACAACGACCAGCGCCGAGGGCCTTTCCCGAGAGATGGCGGCCAGTGCCAGCGCGCAAGACGACCCCCACGCCCCGTCAACCGTGGCACTCTCACCGCGAGACAACGCCCGCACCACATCGACGAATCGCTCGTCCCTCCCCAAATCATTCACCAGTTGTCGCAGGTCGGCCGGGGAGGCGTCCGAACCCTGCAAGTTCTCCTCAACAATCATCCTTTCTCAGCAATCCACGCACACTCCCTTGATGACCGGCAACTGCACGTCCGCAACAGATCTGACATTCCTGTCACTCACTCCGGTCGACGGGCTCCATCCACCCCACCGGCAATTGACTTGAGTGTCTTGACCAGCCGGCCGGGATCGTCACTGGAAAGCGACGTCGGCCGGTGTGACAGGGCGGCCTCGACCTCGGTCCTTGCTCCCTTGCTGCCGTTGACATGCAATCCCACCTTGAGCCGATGAACCTCTGCCACCAACTTCGGCTCAGCCTTGATCCACCGGGGCCACAGGCGGATCGTCTCGACGCCCACTGCGACGAACGCCTGGATCGATTCGGGCTTGGGAATCAGCCCCAGTTGCCGGGCCTGGGGCAACATGCTGCGAAAACGGCGGGCCTGGGCAACGCTCCGTACGCCAATGATGGTCTTCTTCGGATCCCCGAATCGCTTCACCGTATCGACCACCTGTCGATCGTAGGTCGCTCCCTGTTCCTTGAGATCCAGCAACACGTCAATCCGCCCCCGTCCAACCTCCAACACCTCCCGCAACGTCGGCACCTTCTCTGCACGGTACTTCACGTCAAACCAACTCCCGGCGTCCAACCGGCGAACCTCCGCCAGCGTCGCGGCACCGATCTTTCCCTTGCCGTTGGTGGTTCGATCGAGGGTTGCGTCGTGCAGAATCACCAGTTTTCGATCCCGGGTCCATCGCACATCAACCTCGCTGGCCGTCGCCCCCACGACAATCGCGCGCCGCAATGCCGCCAGTGTGCATTCAGGCCGATCCTCACTCGAACCCCGATGTGCTATGACCTGCGTGACGGCCCGCGCCCGTTGCGACAGCGGCGGCATCGCACCACGTTGTGCCAGCTCCCCTGCGGCAGCTTCCTCTTCGGGAAGTAGGCCATACCCACCGAGCACAACCACCACGACCATCCAGACAAACATCCCGGCTCTCATCATCACGGCCTCCCCTTCCGATTCCCTCAGTTCGTCGACCGAGATTGTACCGCCTCGACGCAAGTCGTCCACTTTCGACACCCGCGGCCTCGCACGATATGATCTTCGCCACCGCTCCCCAATCTGACCTCAGCCTCCTTCACCTGGAGCCCGATCATGGCAAAGTCGACCCCGCAACGGCGGCCAATCACCTCTGAAGATCTCACCCGGTTCATTTCCGTGGCCGACCCACAGATCTCACCCGATGGCAGCCAAGTACTGCTGTGCCGCAGCCACACCGGTGAGAAGAACGAGATCCACTCGAATCTCTGGATCACCCAGGTCAATGACGACCGGACTGCCCGGCAGTTCACTTCCGGTGACAAGGACAGTCACGGCCGCTGGTCGCCTGATGGGCAGCGGATTGCGTTCACGTCCGTTCGAAACAAACGCCAGCCACAGATCTTCGTCCTGGAATCCGAGGGAGGAGAAGCCCGAGCTCTGACCAGTTTCCCCGAGGGAACAATCGGTGCCTGGGCCTGGTCACCCGATGGAAAGTCGCTGGCGGTATCATTCCGGGAAACCGACGCCGATCGAACCGAAGCCGCGGAGGCTCGACGGGAAGAAACCGGGGGAAGCACACCGCCCTGGGAAATCGAAGACTTGTTCTACCGCCTGGACGGGGACGGCTATTTCGGCAGCAGCCGTTTCCGCCTGTTCTTAGTCGACGCCGAAACCGGGGCGCATCGCCTGCTGTTCGCACGCGGCTCGGCACCATCGTTTTCATTTGACTGGTCCCCCGATTCCAGCGAATTGCTGATCGCAACCAACGTCAGCCGTGAACCGTTGCTGACGCCATGGAAAGACGCGTTGTTCCGGGTCGATGCCGCCTCGGGCCGCGTGAAACGAATTGCCGGGCTGCCCGAGGGTTGGAAATCCGCTGCTCGCTACAGCCCCGACGGATCCCGACTGCTGTTTGCCGGTCGCGCAGGCCGTGAAACCTGGGGAGTCCGCAACACGCTCCTCTTCTCGTGCCAACTTGACGGCAGCGATCTCCAGGATCTGACCGGCCACACCGACTTTTGTCTCTCCTCGACGGTTCTCTCCGACACGGCCGAAGCCTCTTTCGGGGCCCACTACGAATTCACCAGTGACGGACGGCATGTCTTGTTGTGCTTCGGCTGGCACGGAGCCAGTGTCGTGGCCACCGTCCCAGTTTCCGGCGGACGGGTGAGACTGCTGACCAATGGTCCCGCGTCCACCGTCATGGGCAACCTCTCCGAGGACGGTCGACGGATGGCGCTGTGCACAGGCGACAGCGTAACGCTTCCGGAAGTGGGAGTTGCCGAGATCCGTGGAGGACGGGCGCTGCAGGAACTCTCACCACGTCCGTTGACCAACTTCAACGGGCCGCTGCTGGCACAACTGGCACTCTCCACTCCCGTCGAAACATGGGTCACCGCCGACGACGGAACCCGCGTCCACACCTGGACGATGACTCCACCGAGCCACTCGGCCCGTTCACGACGACGACCGGCAGTACTGCAGGTCCACGGCGGTCCCCACGCACTTTATGGAACAACATTTTTTCACGAATTCCAGGTCCAGGCCGCGGCCGGTTATGTCGTCGTCTTCAGCAATCCCAGGGGCAGCAAGGGGTACGGCGAGGCACATTGCACCGCCATCCAGGGACGGTGGGGGGAAGCCGACTGGGCCGATATTCAGGCCGTGGCCGGGTTCATGGAACAACACCCCGCCATCGACCCTCGCCGGATCGCGATCGCCGGAGGCAGCTACGGCGGTTACATGACCAACTGGGCAATCACCCACAGCGACCGTTTCGCCGCCGCCATCACCGACCGCTGCGTCTCCAACCTGGTCAGCATGGCCGGATCAAGCGACTATCCACTGGTCCCCGGCGAATACTGGCCGGGAAACCCCTGGGACGACAGCCAGGAAATCTGGCGACAAAGTCCAATTCGCTCGATCCGTAATGCCACCACTCCAACACTGGTGATTCACAGTGAGGGGGATCTGCGGTGCAACGTCGAACAGGGAGAACAAGTCTACGCAGCCCTGAAAATCCTCGGCGTACCAACCCGTTTCGTGCGGTACCCCAGGGAAACCAGCCACGGCATGAGCCGCTGTGGCCCAGCCGACCTCAGGATTCATCGACTCGGCGAAATCCTTGGCTGGTGGAAAAAACACCTCTAGCCACGCTGCGGCCGACTAACGAGTGTTTCCACGACCAAGGTACTCCGACACCCGACGTGAAAGCGGCACGATTCGAGGAATCTGCTTGGGAGGTTCAATCGCGTTCTTTTTGGTGGACACGTCCACCAACTCGGGCGGCTCGTATGGCTGACCGGCCTGCGGAATCGACGGGCCGATCGGCTGCACCATTGTCGTGAATGACGCGTTTTCACGATCCTCCCGGCTGCGGTAACGGAAGGTATTGCCAAAGGCCTGGAGCTTCGCGATGAAATCCTCGCGACTGGTCTTCAGGTTGGTCAGGTCCCACAGGACCGTTGTTCCGGGACGGGCTTCCTTCAGGCGACGACTCCATTCGAGCAGTTTCAACTGGTTGCGACGCCGTATCTCCAGCAAGTCCACCGCGTCGATCTCGGTCTGGCGGGTGTCGTAGCCGAACTGCCTTGGCCGAGCCACACGACGACGCAAGCCCTCATCGTACAAACGATTGCGCGGCTCGGCCCAGATGGCCAGCTGTGATGCCGCAATCACCACCGCGTCCCCGGCTCGGATTGGCACTCTGGTCCGCGGCGTCACGATCGACTGCCGTCGCTGGACCAATCCCACCGTCACCACTCCGGAAATCTTCAAATCCCGGCCCACCCGGCGATAAACACGAAATCGGTGACCCGAGATCACTCCGTCCACATACCCCATGTCGATAGACACGCTGTCGCCACGGACGTACTGGACTGTTGCAGCCACAAAGTCGCCCCGGCGGATGGGAGCACCATAAATCAGGACGTCCGCGGCAGAAACGGTGCCGACCAGTGCCAACAACACGACGGGGAATACCAGGTGAACGTGTCGCATGAGCTCGCTCCGTGCCGCCAGTGAAGCCCGGGATGACAGTGACGGAACACAACGTCCCGCCCCCCCATACTCTAGCACGCCCGAAGCCACCTAGACGGAAACCGGTTCGTCCTCGACCACAACGGTTGGCAACTCGAGCACTCCCGGCGCCGAGGTGGCACCATGGTCATGACCGTCATAAACGCCAAAGTCGTTGTAGAAGAACTTCTTGACCAGTCGGTAAGCCCAACTCTTCTCCGGGATCTCTTGCCCCGGGTGGTACTGGGAGGTCCGCACGTCCATCGCTTCCAGTTCCGACAGGGCCGTCTGCCGGGCCGTCGTGTCCTGCGAACCGTGCTTGATGACCAGGTTCTTCAGCAAATCGGGACGCTCCAGCACGATGCAGCCACGTGTGGTCTGCTGGGCCAACTGCCGGAAATCGGACAGGAACTCCGACTGCACCATCTTTTCGCCCAACGTCCTTTGCTGCTCCTCGGGCAGGTCCGGATCATCGTAGATCGACTCGGAGGCAAACTGGATGATCGGGCAGGGCTCAATTCCTCCCCAGGGATTGATGTGATGGCTGATCCCGGTCGCTGCCGGACACAACGCCTTGCCTCCCCCGTCGTGGTAGGCGTCGATCACCGCGATCGGCTTGCGGGCACGGGCCTCGACCACGAACTTCCGCACCCTCACCTGTTGCTCGGGAGTCAGGCACAAGTCCGGACAGGCGTCAGGACCCATCGGACGGTAAACATGGAACCAGGTGTACAACACGCCCATCTCGATCAACCGATCCACCCACTTGTCGGTCAACAGGTCGTCGATGTTCGTACGACACAGGCTG
>CAWVUS010000132.1:0-13709 GCA_963933195.1 uncultured Planctomycetaceae bacterium | reverse complement strand
AGTCGGGACGACAGGATTTGAACCTGCGACCTCTTGACCCCCAGTCAAGCGCGCTACCAGGCTGCGCCACGTCCCGCTGTGGTGATCAGTCTACGGATTGCCCGACCTGTTGGAAAGTCGCCGTCGATGGTGCCCGAGACGGGCGACGGGATTGCTCGTTCCGCTGGTCCTCGCGCCATTCCTCCGGCGTCATCTTCAACTGCTGCTCATATCGCCATCGCTGGTGCCCCCAGTCGATTCCACCCAGAACCAGCAACCCGACCGCCACGCCGCCGGCCAACTGGAGACTCTGCTGCATCAGCCAGTCGAGTAACCCCGCAGCAGTCGTCCCCGCCTGGACGGCCCCGGGCACCAGTTCGCCCCAGCGACTGGCGACAAACCAGCCACCCACCGCCACCACAATCACCAGTTGGCCGAACACTGTCACCGCCCGGACCAGGCCCCCACCGCCCAGGATTCTCGCAAGACCACCGGCAGGATTGAGCCGGTCCCAGCGTGGTGCCATGACCGCCGGAGCCCAGAGCCAACCGGTCTGAATCAACCCGATCAGCAATGCGGATATCACAGACACGCCGAACACCGGCAACACGGCCATCGCTGCTGGTTCGACCAGGCCGCCAAACGCCGTCATCTCGATGCCGCCATCAGCCGTTCCCCGGGACGCCTCGCGAAGACTTGTTCGCATCAATTGGGCCAACGCGTCGATGAGCCCCGAGCCCAACCACGCCAACGCCACCACGGTGACCAGCAACTGGCCCGACACACTCAGCAGCCGACTCTGGGCCACCTCGCCTCGCTGGCGAGCCTCGAAACGACGCCTCGGACTCGCCGGCATCGTCCTGTTGTCCCAATCGGTCATCACATTCGTCCTGTTCTGTCCGGTCGCGCCCGGCTACCGCGGTGCCACCCCGTTGAGCGTCGCCTGCACCTCGTGCAACACGCCGGGCACCGCATCGGTCATCGCCCGCCCCACACCGGTCACCACCACGCCGAGCAAGCACACGCCCACCAGGACACGGGCAGGCATCGCCACCACCAACACGTTGGTTTCCGGTAACACCCGACCCACCAGGCCGATCGCCACCGACACCAACAGCATGACGGCCAGCACGGGTGCCGCCACCTGCACGGTCAATACCAGCGACTGATGCACCAGCCGAACCACGAGGTCACTGGCAGTCGGTGCCAACACAACGCCACCGCCAGGAGCAATCCCTCCCGGTGCGATCGCATCGAATGTTCCCAACAGGCTGTCGACCAGCAACAGGTGCCCATTGATCGGAGCCATCACGAACAGGGCCGCGACAGCTGTCCAGGTCACCAACGTTGTTCCAGGCCCACCACCGGTTCCCGAAGGATCCAGCACTCCAGCAAGTCCCCAGCCGGTTTGCCGGTCGACAATCTCACCTGCTCCCCGCAATCCTGCCATGATTGTCAACACGCCCAGGCCCAGCACGCCGCCGATGACCGCTTCGACGAGTATCCGGCCGGCCAATGCCGCTCCATCCAGGTCCGACAATTCCGGGCCGCCAGTCTCGCGGCCAGCCACCACCGGCAGCACCAGCCACGTCACCACCAGCACCCCTGCCAATCTCAGCCGAACCGGAAACACCCCGCTCTGCCAGCCCGGCAGGGCGAACACCAGACCGGCAATCCGGGCCATGACCAACGCGGCCAACGTCCCCAGCCCGACCAGCGAGTCCGAACGGGACTCGGCCAGGCGACTCAATACGTCCAACGGTGTCTCGATTGTTTCAATCATCACCCGGCCACTATCCAGATCGCCGCATCAGATCATCGATGGGATTCGCTCGAACAGGTCCGTTGAATAGACAGCCAACCGGTCGAGCATCCATGGCAAGAGCACAATCAAAGCCACCACGACCGCCAACAACCGGACAACAAACCCAACCGACTGGTCCTGGATCTGGGTCGCTGCCTGCAAGGTGCCCACGACGAGACCCACGACCAGGATCACCAGCAACACCGGGCCGGTCGTTTCCAGGCCAAGCAGCACCGCCTGTCGAGCCGCATCGGTCAGCAGGTCGCTGTTCATGATTGGAATCCCCGGACCGTCAACTCGTCACTCCCGGCACCTGGACACTCTGCATCAGCATGCCCACCGTCAGGAACCAGCCGTCGATCATCACGAACAACAACAGTTTCAGGGGCAACGAGACCATCACCGGAGGCAGCATCATCACCCCGGTGGAGACCAGAAGTGATGAGACAACGAGGTCGATCACCACGAACGGCAGAAAAACCAAAAAGCCGATTGTGAACGCCGTCTTCAATTCGCTGAGGAGATAGGAGGGCAGCAACACGCTGAGAGGAACCTCTGCAAACGTGGTCGGTTCCACCCACTCGGCCGCCCGTGGACTGCCAGCGGCTGGACGCTGGTAATCCAGCAACAAGAACACCGCGTCGGTGTTGCCGGCCGCGTCGATCTGGCGACTCATGAATTCACGAACCGGTCGTACCGTCGCAATTGCCACGTCCTGGAGCGATGGACGAGTGGTTTCACTGGTCGACTCGGTGTACGGCACCACGCCCTCGTCCCAGGCCTGCTGCCAGACCGGTGCCATGACCGAGACGGTCAGGAACAAGCACAACGCCGCCAGCACCTGGTTGGACAACAACTGGCCCACACCCAGTGCCTGTCGCAACAGGCCCAGCACGACCAGGAATCGAACGTAACAGGTCGTCATCGCCAACACGCTCGGCACCAGGCTGACGACCGTCAGCAATAACGCCATGCGAACGGTCGTCGTCACGTTTTCCGGAGCGGTCGCCTCCTCCAGGTTCCCGGACAACACCGTCCCGGATCCCTCGCCGAGAGATTCAGTCGTTGCACCCGATTGTTCCACCACGGTGCCGACCGGATCGTCGGCCTGCACTGGATCGGCGATTGTGAATTGAATCAACAGCATCGCGACGACGGCCACGAAACCTCGTCGAGTCGGTTCAGGCATGAACGGACTCCGGCTGGACCGTCTCACCGGCCAAGTCCGGCCGGACGACAACCGATGGGGACAACTCCCCCAGCGCCGCCGCCACGCCTCCTTCAGGCAATCGGCACAGGTCCACCAGTAAGTTCACCTCGTCGGGATCGCTGATCTCGGTCAAGGTGGTCGGCCCCGTCGTCGCATCCATCGACAACACCAGCACCCGGGCCCCGCATCGGACCAGGCTGATCGTGTGGCGTCCATCTATAACCGCGCGGCCCAGCACTTCGACCGCCTCGACCGGCAATCGTCCCCCGCCGCTCCGTCGACGCCGTCGCAATCCGACAGACACCATGACCAGGGCCGAGCAAATCCCGACGAGCACCACGGCAGTGGTCCAGATGGACCCACTGAAACGGTCCGAGTGAGACGGACGGGCATCGGGTTGTGAGGAACGTCGGAGTGGGATGGAGTCCGGAAGTGCAGGCGGACTCGTCTGCGGAACCACTTGTTCTCCGGATGACCGAACTTGTTCTCCGGATGACCGAACTTGTTCTCCGGATGACCGAACTTGTTCTCCGGATGACCGAACCACCCGCGACGGAGGTGGAATCAGAGATTCGTCCTCGGCCAACAGCGGGTTGGCCGACATCGTCAGCGCGCAGGCCAACAGTGCCAGGCGCTTCGCCCCCCGGCGAAACGAGGTATCGATCATGGGATTGGTGGTGAGAGAGTGGAGAGGTGAGAGTTGATAGCGTCGGAGCGACGCGGGCGGCTAGATCAGTTCGACAATCCGGACGGCCAGTTCTTCTTCGATGACCAGCAGTTCGCCCCGGGCAACAACGCGACCCTCGACCACGATGTCTACAGGGTCGTCGACGTGTCGATCGAGTGTCACGAGGCTGCCTGTTTCAAGTTGTGCGACCGAATCTTCATCGAGCCGCGCCGCCCCCAATTCGATCGAGACGGGCGCCTCGGTCGATTCGGAAGGCTGTGGAAAAATCGTCTGTTCGAGCACAGCGTGGCCTCGGTCGGCGACGCGGGACCGTTATATAGGACTCCGGAGAGAACGGGTCAAGATGGAGCTCAACCCGATGTCTTCTCGACCAGCTTTTCGATCACCTCGACCTGGCGAACCGCCTCCTGGAGATTGGCTCGAGCCAGCCCGGCCACCTCGCTCACCAGGCTCCGCCGCCGGGACAGCATTCCCAGTCCTCCCCGCAACTCGCGCCGGCGACGACGGCATTCCACAACGCTGCCCACATCGACACCTCCTGCAGAAACAGCCTGCCGGTGTTGGGTCAGGGCCGAATCGGCCGCATGGACCAACTCGCGGGCCTGCGTTTCCAACACGTCTGCACAATGATCAACGCTCGCCAACTGCAGCCGACACGCATCGAGCCGGCTTTTTCTGAGTCCGTGCAGGAGATCAAAACGATCACGTTTCACGAAGCGTCCCTATCCCGTCCATCCCGATTTCAATCGAACTTCTAGGCCGCGACACCCGGCCGATCCCTGTCGTTTTCCACGGTCTCGTCACAGCCCAACTCGCCGGTCACTCGCGACATCCACTCGAGCGTTTCATCCAGTGAATTGTTTTCCGAGGGCCCCTGCCTGAGGAATCCGTTGATGTCGGTCTCGTGCCGCAGTGCTGCATCGACCAGTGGATTGGCTCCCTGTTGATACGCTCCGACGCTGACAAGATCGTCGACGTCTCGACGCGCCGAGAGCACCTGCCTCAACCGGTTGGCAAGCTGCTGATGATCGTCTCGGGAAACGTCATTCATGGACCTGCTGATGCTGGTCAGCACGTCTATTGCCGGCCAGTGTGCGCGTTCTGCTAGTTCACGAGACAGGACCAGATGTCCGTCCAGGATCGCTCGTACACTCTCGGCCACCGGATCGTTCTCGTCGTCGCCTTCGACAAGCACCGTGTAGAACCCCGTGATACTGCCTTCGGTCGTTCGGCCGCTACGTTCCAGGAGTCTTGGCAACATGGCAAACACACTGGGTGGATACCCTCGTGCCGCGGGGTCTTCTCCAGCGGCCAAACCAATCTCACGGCTGGCCGCGGCAACTCGCGACACGCTGTCGAGCAGCAGCAGCACGTCGCGACCCCGGTCGCGAAAGAACTCGGCCACCGAAGCACCAAGGAAAGCTGCCCGTTGCCTGAGCAATGCCGACTCATCACTGGTCGCCGCCACGACGACACTGCGAGCCAAACCCTCGGGCCCCAGATCACGTTCGAGAAACTCGCGAACTTCACGGCCCCGTTCGCCAACCAGAACCACCACGTTGACGTCCGAAGTACTCGAGCGAGCCAATTGTCCCAGCAGCGTACTTTTGCCAAGCCCACTGCCGGCGAGAATCCCCAGCCGCTGCCCACGTCCGCAGGTCAACAACCCGTCAATTGCACGCACGCCTGTCACCAGGGTCGATTCGATCGGGGGCCGTTTCAGGGGAGGAATAGGAATCGAGTGCAACGGCATACGATGCAAGAGTTCAAGCGGAGGTCCTCCGTCGATGGGTCGTCCGCGACCGTCGATCACGCGTCCCAACAAGCTGTCACTGACATGCACCGATGGAGCTGTCCTGATCAACTCGACATCATCTCCGCGGGACACGCCCGCGAGGTCCGTATAGGGCAGCACCAGTGTCTCGTCGGCAGCGAAGCCGATGACCTCGGCGTCCACCGCCGTCTCGTCCCCGGGCCGGATTCGGCAGACCGCACCAAGCGGAGCGGGGAAATCGGCGACAACTGCGGCCAATCCGGTGATCCGACGGATTCGTCCGGAAATCCCAAACGGGACGACCTGTCGCAAATGATCGGCAACGGCCTGCGAACGCGTCATGTCACATCGTCCACGTCGAGCAACTCGGCCGCAATCCGCTCCAGCAACGTCTCCAGCCTCGCATCGATGTGCCCATCCGTCGTCTGCACACAGCAATCGCCCCGCTCGAGTGTCTCGTCGGCGACAAGCACGTCGTCGGGAATTGTTGAAAGCCCCGAACTGGTTGATAGCGAGGTGTCCCCCCGGAACAGTTCCAGGTCGAGCGGATGCAATCGGACCTTCACTTGCCGGCTTCCCGCCGAAAGCTGTAGCGCCGCGGAGACCATCGCCGCGGCATCCTCGGGACACAACTCCAGTTGTCTCCTCAACAGCTTGCCGGCGATGGCAACCGCGAGAGTCAGGGCGGTGGACTGCCAACGGGCGGCCGTGACCTCGTCGGAATCACTCAGCTTCGACACCGCTGTTTCGAGTACCCGGAGTTGATCCCCAATCCGTTCATCGACCAGTTGGGCAGCCCGTCTCTGGACCTCGTCCTGGAGATCCCCGGAAGCACGGTCCCAGCCATCCTGCCGGGCGGCGTCAAACGTCTTCTGCCGGATCGATTCCGCCTCGACACGAGCCGCCTCCAGCACCGTTTCTGCTTCCAGACCGGCGTCGGAGATCATCCGTTCGTGCTTCTCGCGAAGATCCTGAAACCGGTAGATCCGGCCAGCCGAATCAGCCGCAACAACCGTCCCGGGCAATTGGTCAACCTTCACCAACCGGGCAGTCTCACCACGAGGTTCGGCCATCAATCAGCCCTCCCCGACCGGCCAGTTCGGATCGGCTGCTGCCAGAAAACGCCGCGTGTGTTTGAGAATTTCTCGCTGGGACCTCTCAATGTCAGCCAATCGTACGGGCTCTTGCTGTTCAATCTGCCGGGCGAGTTCCATGCGAGCCAGCGGAGCCAGCCTGTTCAGGACCGCATGGCGAACCTCCACATCCGAACCAGACAGCGCCTGTCGAAACGGATGGGCTCCCACCAGGTCGTAGACCGAGCGGATGATCGACACATCCACTCCGATCAGGTCGTCAAAGCGAGGCAGGATTCCCTCGACCGCCTGCAACAACGCCACCTCATTGCTGGACCAGCCGGACCCGGGTGCCGGTGGTGGAGAATCGGCCACCGCCACCACCTCGTCGAGCAACCTCGATTCGGCATCCCGCCACCTGTCCCGCAGCGTTTCGGCCACATCGACCAGAACATCCTCGTGCACCTCGACACCACCGTCCATCCGGTTTTCGAGATCCTTGCGCAACTCCTCTCCCAGGCAACCCAACACCTCGACACCAAATGCCTCGGGCAATTCGGCGACAATCACCGCCGCCACCTGGGGGTGTTCCTCGGAAAGCCAACCGGCCACCAGGGACGGTTCCGCACCGGCCAGGAAAGCCAATCGACCCGTGGGCAATTCCGGACTCTCCGGCTCGGCCAATCCGTCACCTGGTGACGGCGATGAAGGCTGTTCAGGCGACTGAGACTCGCGGTCGACCACGTCGAATTCTGAATCCAACACGTCATCGGAGTCCGCGACAATCTCGGCCACGAATTCCTCCTCCACCGGCTTCAACATTTCGGCGGACTCGTCCTCCCACTGAGATCGAAAGTCGTCACGAGCCGGCACTCCAGGCTTCCGGTCGCCTCGCAGGCGAGACGTGACAAACAGCACCAGGCCGGCCAGTCCGGCAGAAACCAACAAGGGAAGAAGCCAGGCTGGGTGAGCCGAGGACACGTGTGGATCGACAGTGGCCGGGGCGGTGGCCGGCGTCTCCGGCTCCTGCGCCCGGGCAACCGGGACGCTGCCTGGAGATGACTGTGGCAAAATGCCCTGCTGGGAACCGGTGAGTGTTGACTGGTTGAAAATGACCACGTCGTCAGCCACCAGATCGGGGACGCCACCGGCGACCACCTGCCGGAGCGTTTCGATTTGGTCGTCGGTCAATTGGACCCCCGGCCGAAGTTGGAGTCCGATCGTGGCCGTCACACGGTGCGCGTGTGCCCCGAAACTGCGACGAGCACGCGAACGGGCCAAGAGAACTTGGACGTCTGCAATCTCTGGAACCGCCGTCAGTAACTGGCGGATATCTTTTTTCAACGCGATCTCACGGGCCTGCTCGTACTGCGCGGCGGTTGGAAACGCGCCCAGTTGTCCCACCTGGTCTTCCCAGCGGGCCGTCCACTTGTCTTCAGGAGCCGTCGACTGTTGGAGCGTTGCCAGGGTTCGCTCCACCTGGCTGGCCCGCACCTGCAGGCGGTTGCCCTGGAATCGGTAACTCTCCAGACCCGCACCGTCCAAGACCCGCGTGATTGTTCCTCGGTCACCCTGGGCAGCCGTCTCAGACCCACCGTCGGCTGCCGCACGCGACACCGACAACGTGATCCACGGATCGGAGTCTTTCACCGGCTGGGAAGTCCAGATCCACCCGGCAAAAACAGTCAGCCCGGCCAGACCCGCCACGGTCACCCAGTGACCGGTCGTCAGCCCCTGCACCCTCTGGGTGAGTTTTCGGGATGTCTGTCCGAGACGGTCGGTGTCCATTGAGACGTCCACGCGGAACGCCCCGCAACAGTCTCCGTCATTCAAACGGAATCTGAGAGGGGTGAGTGAGGAGAACCGGGAGCGGCAAGGCGGGAGTGATAGCCCGTTGGTCTTGCCAGTGTCAACCCGGGTTCGCCACCTCTCAGCGGACCGAGAACAGCTTCTGCAACGTCACGATCGGAGGGGACTGCTTCAGCGAATTGACGCACTTGGTGAGACCTGAGAAATCCGCCTTGGCTGCCGATTCGTCGTCCTCAATCGGTACCACGGCCGCGGCCTGTTCGATCGTCGGCTTCGTGTTGCCAGTCTTTCCCGGGGCAAACGCAGCGGTTGTCACACACTTCTCGGCCGGACGTGCACAATCACCCTTGCGGACTCGAACCACATCGATCCCGCAGGAGCCCAGTGCCAGTCGTACTTCACGTTTTACAGCGCTATCGCAATCTCCCAGTGCCACCTTCAGGGCAGCGACCACTTCGGGAACCGCACAATCGGGATGTTCTCTGACCTGGTCACCGATCTCGTCGGCCGCCTTGGCACGCACCGATTCGTCGGCATCGTTGAGTGCATAGACAAAGGCGACGAGGATCTCGGGATTCTGAGAACAGTCAAACCTGTCCCCCAATCGATGAATCGCCGCGCGGCGGTCCCTGGCGTAGCAACTGGTTTGCGACTGGAAGATCAACCGGGCAATTTTTTGAGCCGTGAGCCTCTGTGCTGATGCAGCCGCCTCCGCTGCGGTCTTGCATTCGGCAATCGGCTTCACCGGCTTGGCACCCCGTTTCGAATCCGACGGCAATGGACGAGCCACCTGCCGCTGGTACGTGTGCAAGGTCGGCTCGCACGGCTGTTTGACCACTTCACGACGATGGCTCAGCGGGTCACCGACACCACTTTCGCTGGCCTGGGGTCCACATTCGGCGACTGGCTTGCGGGTCCGCAACCCCAGTCGTTCCAACAGGTTCACATCGAACAGGCCGGCCTGTGTTGTCGAGAAGCCAATTGCGACCAGAATCGCCGGCAACACGAAAGATGTCACTTTCATCGAACCATCCCCACCTGACTGGATCGGACCGAGATTCCCCGATTACGGGAATCTGGTTCCAAGACCGGCTGGCACGCGGTAGCGCCACACGATCGGTCTGGTTCGAGTTATCGACGCAAAGCGATCAACCGCTTGAAAGCCCACAGCCGGAACTCCGGTTGTGACGGTTGAGACCGGTTCTAACGGTTATTCCAACGACAACAGGTACTGCCCGTACCCGTTTGCGGACATCGGCTCGGCCAACCGTTGAAGTTGGGCCGAATCGATCCACCCCATTCGCCAGGCGATTTCCTCGACACACGCAATTTTCAGCCCCTGGCGTGCCTCGAGCATGCTGACAAACATCCCCGCCTCCAGCAGCGTTTCATGGGTTCCAGTATCCAGCCAGGCCGTGCCCCGCCCCAGCGTCTCGACCTGCAGTTCGCCGCGTTCCAGGTACACACGATTGACATCGGTGATTTCCAGTTCGCCTCGGTCAGAGGGTGCCAACCCCCGGGCGATGTCCACCACCTGTTCGTCATAGAAATACAAACCGGTCACCGCATAGTTGGACCGTGGCTGGGCCGGCTTCTCCTCGATACTGGTCGCCCGACCCGACTCGTCAAGCGTTACAACTCCGTACCGCTCGGGATCACCGACGTGGTAGGCAAAGACCGTCGCACCGTCAGATCGGTCCGTGGCACTCTGAAGATTCCGACCGAGGTTCTGTCCGTAAAAGATATTGTCACCCAGCACCAGGCAACTTGGACCACCGGCCAGGAACTCCTCGCCAATCAGGAATGCCTCCGCCAGCCCCTTTGGCTCGGGCTGCTCGGCATAGGACATCTCAATCCCCCATTGGCTGCCGTCACCCAGCAGGGTTTCGAAGCGAGGCAGGTCGTGGGGCGTGCTGATCACCAGCACCTCCCTGAGGCCCGACAACATCAGCGTCGCCAGG
This sequence comes from uncultured Planctomycetaceae bacterium, assembly GCA_963933195.1. GTDB lineage: Bacteria > Planctomycetota > Planctomycetia > Planctomycetales > Planctomycetaceae > UBA8437. Next base: position 3,411 of record CAWVUS010000132.1, on the reverse strand, counting down.
GGGTAATAGATCATCGGCTTGTCGTAGACCGGCAACAATTGCTTGCTGACAACGCGGGTGGCCGGAAACAGCCGTGAACCGGCTCCACCGGCCAGGATGATCCCCTTCCGCTGCACAGGATCGCTCATGACTCAATCCCCTCGGTTTCGCGTTCACCGTAGTACGCACGATACCATTCCACGAACCGACCAACACCCTCCTCGATCGAGGTGCTGGGCCGGAACCCGGTGTCCCGTTCCAGGTCATCGATGTCGGCATGAGTCTCGGGCACGTCACCCGGCTGCATCGGCATCATGTTCTTCTTGGCCGTCATGCCCAGGCAATTCTCGATCGTCTCGATCAGGTGCATCAACTCAACTGGCTCGTTGTTGCCGATGTTGTAAACCCGATAGGGCCCGCTCGAGCTAGCCGGGTCAGGCGAGGTGGCCTGCCAGGTGGAATCGGGAGCGGCCGTCCGATCCAGCACACGGACCACCCCCTCGACGATGTCGTCAACGAAGGTGAAATCCCGACGCATCTGGCCGTTGTTGAAAACATCGATCGGACGCCCGGCCAGGATCGCCTCGGTGAACAGGAACAACGCCATGTCCGGACGGCCCCAGGGACCATAGACAGTAAAAAATCTCAGCCCTGTCGTCGGCAAACCGTAGAGATGGCTGTAGGTGTGGGCCATCAGTTCGTTGGCCTTCTTCGTCGCCGCGTAGAGACTGATCGGGTGATCCACGTTGTGATGCACAGAGAAGGGAACGGTGCGGTTGGAGCCGTAGACCGAACTGGACGACGCGTACGCGAGGTGCTCGATGCCGTTGTGTCGACAGCCTTCCAGCACATTCACGAAACCGACCAGGTTGCTGTCGACGTAGGCATGCGGATTCTCGATCGAGTACCTCACGCCAGCCTGAGCGGCCAGGTGGACCACGCGATCGACCTTCGACTCGCCGAACACTGACTCCATCCCCGAACGGTCGGCCACGTCGAGACGATGGCAACTGAAATTCTCACGCGATGCGAGCCGTGCCAGGCGGTCCTGCTTGAGCCTGACGTCGTAGTAGTCATTGAGATTGTCGACTCCCACGACCTCGTCGCCTCGATCAAGCAATCGATGCGCCAGGTGGCTGCCGATGAACCCGGCCGCACCGGTGACCAGCACCCTGCTCATTCCTCGGCCTCCGGCGGCGTGACCCTGTCACGAAACGAATCGATCGTCCGCCCCAGGCCAGTCGCCAGGTCGGTCGTCGGCTCCCAATCCAGCCAATCCCGTGCCCGGGTGATGTCCGGGCACCGCCGCTTCGGATCGTCCTGGGGCAATTCGACGTGGACAATTTCCGACCCCGATCCCGTCAATTGCTTGATCGTCTCGGCTGTCTCGCCGATGGTCACCTCCGACGGGTTGCCCAGGTTGACCGGCCCGGTCTGATCGCCCTCCATCATCCGGATCAATCCCTCGACCAGGTCATCCACAAAACAGAACGAACGGGTCTGTGTCCCATCGCCGTAGAGCGTCAGTGGCTCTCCGGCCAGGGCCTGCCGGATGAAATTCGAAACCACGCGACCATCATGGGGGTCCATCCGCGGTCCATAGGTATTGAAGATCCGTACGATACGGATCTCCAACCCGTGTTCGACGTGGTAGTTCATGCACAACGACTCGGCCACGCGTTTTCCCTCGTCGTAACAACTGCGTGGCCCCAGCGGATTCACGTGGCCCCAGTACTCCTCGGTCTGAGGATGCACCTGGGGATCACCGTAGATCTCCGAGGTCGAGGTGTGCAGCAATCGGGCCTGGCACCGTTTGGCCAGGCCCAGCACGTTGACCATCCCAACCGTCGAGGTCTTGATCGTCTTGATCGGATTGAACTGGTAGGCCACCGGTGATGCGGGACAGGCCAGGTTGTAGACCTGTTCCGCATCGCGGTACAGCGGCTGCACGATGTCGTGCCGAACCAGCTCGAACCTCGGATGACCGATCAAGCCGGCGATATTCTCCTCGCGACCGGTGAAGAAATTGTCGACGCAGATGACGTCGTCGCCGCGCTCGATCAACCTGTCACAGAGATGGCTACCCAAGAATCCGGCACCACCGGTGACGAGAACCACGGCCATCGTGCGGGCATTTCCGAGAGGAAGAGGAGCGGTAAGGTATCTGGTTTGACTGTAGGTCAAAGCCCATCGGCGAGGCAATACGCAACATCGTAATGCGAAGCCCCGTACCGGGACGCTCACCACACCCGTTACGTTTCATCACCTCGCTGAAATCTCCAGGTGACCGTCCGATCCAGTCCGTCACGCAGGACGACCTCCGGTTGCCAATGCAACAGTTCCGCAGCGGCCGAGGGATCCAGCAGGCTGTGACGAATATCACCGGCTCGTGCCGGTTCGTGGCGAGGCGCCCCAGTCGGCTCGCGTCCCTGCTGCGCTCCGACCAGTTCACCCAATTCACTGGCCAGCGTGTTGATTTCAATCGCCACCCCGGAACTGATGTTGATGGCCGGGCAGGCCCCCGGACGAACCCACTCCAGTGCGGCCAGGTTGGCCCGGGCAACGTCCTGCACGTAGACAAAATCACGGGTCTGGAGACCGTCACCGAAAATCGTCAATTGCACACCGGACTCGAGATCCCGACAAAAAGCCGCCACCACGCCCGCCTCGCCCTCAACGCTCTGACGGGGTCCGTAGACATTGCTGTATCGCAATGCGACCGCTGCCAATCCCTGTTCGGCCGCTGCCCAGGCCAGGTACTGCTCTCCCATCCATTTCGCAATCCCGTAGGGCGAAATCGGCGTCGCCGCCGTCGATTCGTCGGCTGCCTCGGAGGTTTCGCCGTACAGGGCCCCTCCCGAAGAAGCGAACACGAATCGCGATGCTCCCACACGCACGGCCTCACCGATCACGTTCAACGTCCCAACGACATTGATCTGGGCATCGACGTCCGGTTCGCGAACCGAACGACCCACCGACACCTGCGCCGCGTGGTGACAGACGGCTTCGGGGCGAGCCTCGTTGAATGCAGATGCCAGTGCCAAGCGGTCTCGGATGTCAGCCTCGATGCAAGGGACTCCCGGCGGCACGTTGGCCCGTCGACCACTGGAGAGATCATCCACCACGAGTGGCTCATGGCCGGCAGACAGCAATTCATCGACGATGTGACTGCCGATGAAGCCAGCCCCTCCTGTCACGAGCACTCGCATTGATGACCCTTTTCTTGCCCGGACAACGCCGGTGCCGACTCTCGACTCAATCTAGGTTAGACTGCCACCGACCCCGGCGACAACAACCTCCCCCCGGGGCCCATCTTCCCAGACCCACACGAGACCCACACGAGACCCACACGAGACCCACACGAGACCCACACGAGACCCCATCATGCGCCACACCACGACACGACTGGGCTGGTTACTCCTGGTCCTTGTG
>CAWVUS010000131.1:0-13889 GCA_963933195.1 uncultured Planctomycetaceae bacterium | reverse complement strand
CCGCCTTGATCCTGCCCTGCCGTTCTGGTCCTCGGCCGACCCCCGGCTGGATCGATTGGGAGGAGACGCTGAGACGGGGTGTCGACCGTGATCAACACGCATTGCAGCAACTCGTCGGTGAAGCTCCGGCCGAGTTGTTACTGATCTGGGTCTCGCGGCTCGACGGTGTCGACCAGGAGATCATCAACTCACTCGAGAAATATTGTGACACTCACGCGACGCCCGTCGGTGAGGAAGATTTCGCCGAGCGGTGGAACGACCGGTTGTCTGTCGTGGAGTTCAATGCCCTGCTGGGGCTCGAGTTCGTGGACGACGATCCGTCGCAGGAGATTGTCGAACCAGCCCGGCCGGTTGCGGCCGTCGAACCTCTCGCGACCGCTTCCCCGTCATCGGTTGGGACAACTGCTCCGGTGGTTTCGACACCCGCCGTGCCGCCCAGGCCACCGAGTGCGACGGCGGTCATCTGGCGAGACCATATTCAGCCGTGGTTGACGGAGAACTGGTACCTGGTGGCCGGCGTCGTGATGGTGGTCGCCGGGGCCTCGTTGATTTCGGTCTATTTCTGGGACAGGTCTCCCATCATCAAGTTCACGCTGATGCCGGCCTTGCTGGCCGGTTTCACGATGGCCGTGGCGTTGGCCGGATCGTGGATTGAACGGCAGGACGTCAAGTTCCGAGGCACGGGGGCGTTGCTGCGCGGTGCGGCGGTTGCGTTGTTGCCGCTCAATTTCATGGTCGTGTCGCTGTTGGCCGGTGAGGAGGACCTGGCGTCCAAGAGTTTTTTCGTGGCCGTCATGGGCCTGGCCTACATGCTTCTCTTCGGCTGGGCACTCCGGTCGTGGTGCCGGGCGGTTCACCAACCGCTGGGACTGTCGCTGGCCGGTTCTCTGCTGGCAATCAACGGCTTGGTGATGATCGGCCCGCTGGCCGAAACGCTGGTTGGCAGTGATGTGGATGGCCTGAAGTTGCCGATCGCGATCGGTTTTTACACGGGCTTCGCCCTGGTGGCTTGGATTGTCGTACGATTTGCCAGCCAGGTTCTCACCCCGGAACTGGCTCATGAGAAGCGGGTGCCCTGGTTCGTCGGCGGCACGCTGGCGGCCTCCTTCCTGCAGGTCTTTGGATGGGTTCATTTCCAACTGGAGCAACTCCCGCACGTTTCGACCTACGCGGTGCTTGTGATCCTGGTCGGTTGGCTGGTCCTGTTTGTCGAACGTCGGTCGATCGAATTGAAAGACGACGGTGCCCAGCTTGGCAGCGAGTCGTTCTTGGGCTACGCGTTGGTCCTGGCGGGTGTCCTGATGGGCACTGCGCAGGAGCACGTCCGGGTTGCGGTCTTTGCGCTGGCCGGAGTGGTCTGGTTGTTCCAGGCCATGCGGCGAAACCACGAATTGCAGCACTGGATCGGGCTGACCCTGCTGTCGTTGTCGGGGGCCTCGGTCACGCTGCTCACGCGATTTCCACGTGATCCCTGGTTGCCGCTGGTCGGTTTGCTGCTGGTGCTGCTGATGGGTGGCCTGCACTGGGTTGGGCGGAGTCGGGGCGGGCCGCTCCTGGCACGAGCCACCCTGGGTATGCAACCGATCCTGGCGATGCTGACCGCCGTGGTGGCCATTCTCGGACAATGGCACTTCCGTTCCCCTCCACTGGTCACCGCCGGAGTCCTGTTGGCGGTCGTGGTCGTCTTTGCCTGGCGTGCGTGGCGCGACGAGGACCTCCGCTGGGTGCACTCGGCGATGGCCATCGTCGGTCTCAGTCTGCCCTACCTTGGCTGCGTCGACATGCTGGGTCGCCAACTGCAAGGGAACACGATGGTCTTCGGACTGGCCGTGACCTCCTTCGGCTGGCTGGGACTGGTCTGGTGGACGAAATCGAAACTGCTGACACGGGCCCGCTCGACGGTGCTGATGGTGTATGGATCGATCGCCGTTGCGGCGATGGTGTTGCGGGTGCTCTTCGAGGGGGCCGGGCCCGCGGACCTTCAGCCGTGGCACCAGATGATGGACTACTCGGGTCCCCTGTTGATGGCCGCGCTGCTGGCGATCGCGACGTACCACACGCGATCACTGCTACCGGCCACGATGGCCACCGTGATCGCCGTGATCCTGTTTCCCGAATTGCGGGCGCGGTTCGAGGAGACCTTCAATGCCCTGGGCTGGGGGACTGGGCTGGGCAGTTCCGCCAGTGCACTGGGACTGGTCGTGGCCTGTTTCCCCCTGGCACGGGCTGGCTGGTTGCGAGGACTCGACGCGGGCGATCGGTTCTTTGGCCGTATTCCCTTCCCGTTCCGTCGTCACGATCACACGCTCTTCACGTGGCCGTTGGCGGCATCGGCTGTGTTCCTGACTGTCCGAGTCGAGGCCTGGACCGTCCTGCAGAATGCCCTGCCCGGTCAGTCGATCGACAACCTGCTGATCATCAACTTCTCGTTGATCCCGCTTCAGACGGCCATCGCGGTCAGCTTGGCCGGAATCACCTGGACCCTGTTGGCGGTCTTTTTCCACTCTCACCGCGGTGCACGGGCCGGAATACATCTCGGCTGGATCAGTCTCCTGGTCGGCCTGGCGCTCGGCAACCAGCTTCTCGATTCTCCCTGGCACTGGTCGTGGCCGCTGCTGGTGACCGGGTTGATCCTGCAGTGTCTCGACCTGGTCTACTCGCGACTGAAGACCACGCAGCCCTGGAGCGAGAACTTCCTGCTGGTACCAAATCGGAGTGTGCTGGCGACCGGTAGCGTGGTGTTGTCGTGTGTTTGCGTGTTCGCGCTGGCTATTCATGGGGCTGGAGAGTTCTGGGAACTCGCCGCCCTGGTCACCTTTGTGGCTGCCCAGTTGGTTCGGGCTGGCCTGTTGACCGGTCGGACGACCTTTGGTGGTTTCCTGTTCGTGCTGGCCTGGATCAGCCTGCTGTCGGTGACATCCCCGGGTGAGAACCATTTGCTGGAACGCCTGTCATGGGACTCCAGTTTTACTCCGACGTTGTATCTGTTGCTGGGAATCCATGCCGTACACATCGGGCTGGAAAATGTCCGCTCGATTCACCAGCGACTGAGACCGGTACTGGCCCCGTTTCTTCTCTTCGCGACCTTACTGAGTGTGGCGGTGGTCGGTTGGAGCTGCCTGGACACTGTCGGCCCACTCGAGATCGCTTCCCAGCAGCGTTGGCTGGTGTTGGCGTTGACCCTGCTGGCGGCCAGGAACCACGGTTGTGGTTGGCTGGGGTTCCTGGGGCTGCTGCAGGCGTACCTGCAGGCACATGTCCTGGCCGGTGCGCTGGAGCCTGGCAAGCCGGCTTCCAACATCGTAACGCTGGTTGAACCGTGGCGGTGTGCGACGCTGGGATTGGTTGCCGCGGTCCTGGGGTGGTCTGGCCAGTTGCTGAACCGCAAGCGGTCGGGGCTGTTGACCGGTGCATTCGCACAACCGGTGTTCCACTCGCCCCGGGTGGCGTGGTTGTTCGGTCCAGCTATCGCATTTTCGTTGTTTGCCACTGTGTACCACTCCGAGTCGCCGACGTTGCGTGCCGATCCGCTGCAACTCTGGGCCCCCTACCTGGCCGCTGTTGGACTGGTGGTCGTCGCCTGGTCCAGCCGCAGCCAGACGATGGCCTGGCTGGCAACCGCGGTGCTGACCGTGGGTAACGTCCACAGCATTCGACTCTTTCCGGGGGACATGTTCAGGGCGTGGGGACTTTCAGAGATCCACCTGGCCTCGCTGGGCCTGGTGGCCACGCTGCTGCAATTGACCGCGTTGCGCGAACTGTGGCGCCGCGACCGGGTGACCGCATTCGTCAACCGGGCGAGCCTGGTGCTGGCGGGCCTCGTGCTGGTGCTGATCTGTTTCAACTACGTCACCGATCCGGGGCTGGCCGCCATTCCCTGGAAGCGATTTGTCGTCTCGGGTGCCATGGCATACATCGCCGCGTTGTATTTCCGTGCCGTGGCACGACGGCCCGGTGCAGGCGAAGAATCGCTGGTCACCTCGTGCGAAGCCGGATACCACTTCGGCGTCACATTGGCGATCTGGTGTGTGGTGCTATTGATCCCGGCCCTGCGGGACCAGAAAACAGCGATGTTCGCCCTGGCGGTTCCGGTGGTCTACTTTTACGGCCGGGCGGAGTTGGGGTTTGCCAGCGGGTTCGAATTTGCGCGTCGCTACCGCGACTCGGCCACGGCTTTGTCCTTCGCGGTCGCCGGTTTGTGGGTCTTTCGTATCGCCTTTCACCTGCTGATGTTCCCTGACCGGGAATTCGACCTGGATACCTACCACGCCAACGCCCCGCTGATCGTGTTGCTGTCAGTTGTCATGCTGCGGTTGCATGGCCTGGGGGGGACCGGCTGGCTGGGGCTTTATGGCGGGTTGTCGCTGGTGGTTGGCAGTTTCTTCACCCTGACATGGATCGATGCTCTGAAACCAGAGCATCACCCGATCGCCGCCGCCTGGTGTGCCATCGGCCTGTCGCATTTCTGGACACTGGTCAGCCACCAGCGTTCTCCGTTGCGGACGGCGGTCCTGCGGTTGGGCCGCATTGACGGTCCCGATTGGTTCCGGTTTCGTCGTTCGTGGGGTGTCTTTCTGCTGGTGGGAACGCACGTGGCCACCCTGTGGGCCCTGTGTGAGTCCTTCGGGGCGATGTGGTTTCCACGGTCCGTGGCCAAGGAGTTGCTGGCAGCCCCGCTGATGCTGGGAACTGCGAGTGTCCTGGTCCACCTGGGTGTGATCCGTCGTTCGGTGGTGTACTTCGGGCTGGCGGTGGTCGAGATCGTGCTGGCATTGCACTCGGAGTTTTTGGGAATCGAGAGTTACCTGCCCAGGGAGCGTGTGATCTGGGTGATCCTTGGTTTGTGGGCGGTCGGCCTGGTGGCCTGGGAATTCGTGTCGCGCAGCATACAGGCCAGAAAGCTGGGCACTGTCAGTGCCGTATTGGTCGGGCTGACGTTGCTGCACATCGTGTTCCAGCATGGTCCGGACTCGACCGTCGGTCTGTGGGGATTCGCGGTGCTGGCGGTGCTGGCGGCGCTGACACCACGGTCGGAACACACCGCACGCGGCGGTGAGGAAACGGTCGCTGCCGGCCTGCTGCTGGTTGTTCCCACCTGGCTGATTTTCTTCAGCCAGGCCAGGCTCGACGACGGGCTTGCGGGCGTGCTGTCAACGTGGCCGTTGCTGGCAACAGTGGCCACCATCTTCATTACCGGCAGCCTGTGTCGCTGGTTCCAACTCCGGCTGCTGACCAGCTATGACGCGTGGGAACGCACACGACCCCGGCTGTTCGACCAGACCCTCTCTCTGGTGGGCAAGACGGGTGGGTTGCTCAACTCGATGACACTCTGGTCCAGCTTTGTCGTGGCGGTCGTCGTGCAGTTGATGCACTACAGCGAGCCGTTCCAGACCGGTGAAATCGTACTGCTGTGCGTGATGTATGCCGCCTTTGCGGTGGGCTGGTTCTACGAGGGGCGGCAGAGACGCACGATTGCGGCATACATCGTCTTGCAACTGTGTGTACTGGGATTCTTCGCGGTGTTGCGGCGGCAATTGATCAACACGACCGACTTCTGGACACCCGAGTACGATGTCTGGGCCAGTCTGGTCGTTTCGTTCGGCCTTTGCGGTGCCAAGCAGGTGCTCGATGTGCGGCCACGTGAAATCCGCATTCCGCTGATGGGCACGCTGTTGGGGTTGCCGGCCGTGGCGCTGATCTGGGTGGTCTACAACAAGATGGGCAGTGACGTGGCCCTGCTGGTTGTCGGTTTGCACAGCCTGATGTTCACCTTCCTGGGCAAGGACGATCGCGAGTCGCCCTACAACATCGTGGCGGTGGGCGGTTTCGTCACGTTTGTCGTGCTCTATTTCTGGGCCCGGCTGGAACTGACGCTGTTCCACGCGTACGTGATTCCCGTCGGGCTGGGGATTCTGGTCCTGCTGCAACTCTTCCGTGGGCGGATCGATGCCGATACGCGGAATCGGGTCCGGATGGTGACATTGGTTGCCATGCTGGCCAGTGCCGGTTATTACGCGCTGCTTCGCGACGAGTATCCGGTGGCCTTCAACCTGACGCTGATCGTGCTTTGCCTGTTGTCGATGGGACTGGGCAGTTTCCTGCGAATCCGGCTGTACCTGCTCCTGGGCTTTGCGGCACTGTTGGTCGACATCGCCTCGATCATCATCAAGGTTGTCAGGGTTGCCGATCAGACGACGCAACGGGCGGCCGTCGGTGCACTGTTGCTGCTGATCGGAATCGGCCTGGTCGGCGGTGCGATTTATTACAAGACGCGTCGAGACCAGATCAACAGGATCATCGATCGCTGGCGCAGCAAACTGGGGGCGTGGGAGTAGACGGTTCCCGGCCTGTCTCGATCGACCGTGCTGGGAGACGCGGCCAAGGGTGTTCGAGCACCTCCTTCAAGTCCGCAAACTGCCGCATCAGATCGAATGCGCCTGCCATTCAATGTGTCTATCGGGTTGAATGCAGGTGGCCAGGCGATGAGACTGGTCACCAAGCGTGTTATGGCCATTGAACGGTTATGAAGCAGACGACCAAGACAGTCAGATCGTCCCTGGGAACCGTTGAGTTCTCGGCCACGGTTGCCTGCCTTTTACTCCCGATGATGTCATCCGTGTCATTCGCCGGTGACAAACCGGGTGTCGGTGTGTCGCGTGCGGTGCAGCTCGTTGCCGGGCAGTCGGTGAAAACCTTCGTTGTCGACCGATCAGTCCCGGAGAAAAAACGCTGGCTTCAGCACGCCGGGTTCGGGCTGATGTTTCATTACGAGGTGTTCAAGAATCATTCGACCGCGTCGTTCAACAGGGCGATTGACTCTTTCAACGTGGTGCGGTTTGCTGACGCGGTGGAGAGCACCAGGGCGGCTTACGTGATTTTCACCGTCGGCCAGCACTGGGGGAAGTTTTGTGCCCCCAATGCAGCTTATGAGCGGTTGCTGGGTGTCAAACCGGGCGTCTGGACATCGAGGCGAGACCTGGTCATGGAGATCGCCAGGGAACTTCACCGACGCAAAATCCGCCTCATCCTTTATATGACAGCCCGGGCGCCGATGCGTCACTACAGCATCATCAAGGCGACCGGTGATGCTCTTCCCACGATCAACGGCAAGCCGGCCGGCCCCGGTGTCGACACGATGTCCCATCCCCGCAAGGTCAAGGGATTTCGCCGCAGCGAGAACCAGCCACCACCTTCGGTCTTTCTCAGAAACTGGGGAGCCGTGTGTGGCGAATGGTCCAGGCGTTATGGCCCGTTGGTCTCCGGCTGGTGGTTCGACGGCTACAAGATGGAGATGAAGGATGCGTACCAGGGGTTGAAGACGCAGAAGTTCAATATCGACACGTGGATCACGGCCGTGCGGTCAGGGAATCCGGATGCCGAGTTGGCCTTCAATGCCGGTGCCCATCCGATTCTTTCGCTGTGCACCCGTGGAAGACTGTGCCCGCATCAGACGTTCACATCGGGTGAAAACCGGGACTTTTATCAGCGGACGAAGAAGGGGCGGGGGAAGTTGCTGACCCCGGAGAATTTCCCAGCCCCCGAGGGGGTTGTCTGGCACCTGCTGTTGCCTGTCAGCAAGGGTTGGGGCGCGGGCGTGAAGTCCAGGTTTGATGTGGAAACGCTCAAGCGGCGAATGGATCTCATCGACGCCCAGGGTGGTGTCGTCACGCTGGATGTCCCGGTCTCTCCTGACGGGACGATTCCCCGCGAGGTTCTCGGTGTCTTACAGAAGGTGGGACAGGACATCCGAAAACTCAGGGACGGAGCCAAATCGTTTTAGCGGCGATCCACGTGGTGTCCGAGCGTGGTTCGGACTGCGTCGGAACGTCGCGGAGGCCCTGGCTGGTGTGACGTGACTCCGCCCGGGGGGAGTCAGTCGTCCAGTTCTGCCTCGGGGTTGAACACGCGTGTCGGAGGCAGGAAGTCACCCGTGGCCTCATCCGACGGATCATGCAGTTCGAACTCGGCTTCCACCTCGTCGATCCAGTGTCGGATCTCGGCCTCGTATTCGCTGGTCACTCCGGCCTGGACCAGTTCACGCTGGAACTCGGCCACGCCACCGGAATCGAGTTCCGCCTCCTCGGCAGAAGGAAAACGTCCGAGCGGATCGGGATTGACCAACCCGCGGAGCAGCCTGAGCAGGGGTTCGGTCATCGCGAATTCGTCGACCGGCAACATGCCAGGCAGCCAGTCAAAGACCGCCCGCTTGGCGGTCAGCATTTCGGCGTACTTCATTTGCGAGAACGGTTGTTCGCCAGAGAGCATCTCGATCAGCATGTAGCCGATACTGGCCAGGTCTGAGGCGGGCGTTCCCGGCTTGCCTTCCAGGACTTCGGGAGCGGCGTAGATCGGGGTGCACGGTTGCACCGGGGGGCGGTTCTCCAGTTCGAAGGCCGCTCCGATATCGATGATCTTGACGTTGCCACTTCGTTTGAGCATCACGTTGGACGGCTTGATGTCGTTGTGGACGATGCCGTGCCGGTGCATGGCCGCCAACGCCGCGAGGCACTCGCGGATCACTGACGCCGCGGTGCCGGGACGCAAACGTGGCTGTTGTGGCCCTTCGGTCATCACCACCTGGTTGATCGTCTGCCAGCGACGCTCGGTGACCTGTTCCCGAATGTGGCCGTAAGCGTCGGGCGTCATCAGTCGACGCAGGTCGTAGCCGTCGACCCATTCCATCTCGAGCACGTGAATGCCCTGGTCACTGACCACATTCTGGACGTCGACAAGGTGGTCTTGCTGGATTCTCGCCACTCGCGAGGCCACGCCGGCCAACCGGGCCATCTCGATGGCGTACTCACCACGATCCGTGAAACGGTCGGGCGAAAAGACCTTCAGCGCGACGGGGATCGTGAAACCGTCCACGCCCCGGCGTTCACTGAGGTACACGACTCCCTGGCCACCGATTCCCAGGCACTTCAGGAAGGGGCGCGATGCGTCCCAGCCCACGAGGCCACCACCGACCAGAGACCGATAGTGGTCGCCCAGGAATTGTAGGCTGTCGCCAGGTCCGGTTGACTCGGTTGTCATCTCACTCGCCACGATCGCTTCGCCTGTCTCGAGTCCCCCGTGTAATCAATCTGTCGCAGTCTCTCAAGTGTCACTCATCTCGAAGTTGCTTTCTGGTCGACATTTCTTACGGAGACGTTGCGTCCCGACTGACCCGCTCAACTCATACAATCCTACCCGGTGGTCGGCCGAATCCTTAACAGGGTGATGCCGAATTGGTTCAATCTCGATGCCACAGATCATCTCGAGATCGGAGAACGCATCCCGACTGTTGTGGTGTGTGCGGTGTGCGGTGGTCGTGGTTGTCGTGACGGGTGTCGTGGGGTTGGTGGGTTGTACGCGGGATTATTACCGGCGGACGGCGGACAACCAGACATACGAGATCCTGGAAGAGAAGGCTGTCGACGAGCGTTGGCAGCAAGAGAGTTTCGACATCACGCCGGACCCCCGCAGCCGGTTCTTCGATCCGAACGATCCAGACAATCCTCCGTTGCCGCCTGACGATCCGACGGCCAACCAATCGATGGTCTCGGCCTACGGTATGCGGGGTTCGGAACTGTGGAACGAGCTCGATCAGCTCGATCATGTCGAGAATCCCGAGTGGACAGTGGCGATGGGTGGCGACCGGTTTGAAGGCTCGGGCTCACCGTTGCCACCGATCCGGAAGTTGACGTTGCAGGATGCGGTGACCCTGGGATTGATACACAGCCGTGATTACCAGGAGCAGGTCGAGAACGTTTACCTGTCCAGTCTCTCTTTGACCTTCGAACGCTACCTCTTCGACGTACGACCCAGTGCCTTTGGAAGTGAACCAACGGCGGGGCTGCTGGCCGGTTTCACTCCCGGTGAATCGGGTCGGCTGGAACTCGACGGGGTCTCGGCCGGTGTCCGGAAGCTGTTGCCGACCGGGGCACAGTTGATGGCGGAGATGACCAACAACACGATCTGGATGTTCTCGGGTACCGACGGCAGTGGCACCGCCGGTGGACTGGCCTTCTCGCTTGTCCAACCCCTGCTGGCTGGTTCACAGCGGGAGGTCGTGCTGGAGAACTTGACCCAGGCCGAGCGGAAGGCCCTGTATTCAATTCGCAACTTCGCCCGTTTCCGCCGAGATTTTTACGTGACGATTGTCACCGGCGAACGGGCGGTTCCTCTCCCGGGAAGTGCCGGGGGCGGGGTGCTGGCATTCCTGATCCGCGGGGAACGGAGTCCGACGGTCGGATTCTATTTCATGTTGTACCGGTTGCAGACCCTTCGGAATGTCCGGGACAACGTGGCCAGTCTCCAGTCGCGGGTCAACCAGTTGCGTGCACTGGCCGAGGCGGGACGAGCGACGTCCCTGGATGTCACGCAGTTGGAGAGCAGCCTGCAGCGGCAGCGGATGATGTTGCTGATTCGTGAGCGGGTGTTCCTGGATCAACTGGATCGTCTCAAGCTCCAACTGGGACTTCCTCCCGACATGGAGCTGGAATTGGACGATTCGTTGCTGGAGCCGTTTCGATTGACCACCCCGATTCACGAGACACTCGAAAAACGTCTTGCCACATTCACCACCCGACTGACAGCGGTGCAGGCCGACGGCTCTCGAAGTGCTCTTGAAGCGGTGGTGGTCGGGTTGCAGGCGGTCAAAGAACAACTGGAATTCCAGGCCAGGGAATTCGACGGATACCTCAAGCAGCTTGACGTGGTCTTGCCGCGGCGGAAACGTCAGATGACCGATCCTGAACGATCCGAGATCGACGGATTGCTGGCCGAGGACCTGGCACGGTTTATGGATCTCCGCACCCGCATCGGCAAGCTGCCGGCTCAAGTCGAGTCGTTCCGCAAGCGGTCGTCCAAACCCATGACAGTGGAAGAGTCCGAGGTGATGGTTGGCGAACTGGTGATGTTGCGAGAGGAATTGTTGAGGATGACACGTGAATTCTCGAGCTTGCTGGTGACGGTTCGGTTGGAGTTGATCGAGATCACCCCTGTGGACATGGGACTGGCGACATCGGTCCAGCTGGCCCTGGACAGTCGTTTGGACCTGATGAATCGTCGCGCATTCGTGATGGACGCTCGTCGGAGAGTGGAACTGGCGGCCAACCAGCTGCAGATGGCCGTCGATCTGGTGGCCGAGGGAGAAGCGAACACGCGACCATTGCTGGACAACGGGAAGCCGTTTGATTTTCGTGGCAGCCAGAGCGACTACCGGTTGGGAGTGCGGGTGACGACTCCACTGGACCGACGAGCACAGCGGAACAACTTCCGGGCGGCACAGGTGTCATTCCAACGTGCCCGTCGGAACTACATGGCGGCCGAGGACCAGGTGAAACTCGACGTCCGCTATGCCCATCGACGGGTCGAGATGAAACGGCGCGTCTTTGAGATCAACCGTCGCGCGGTGCGTGTGGCGGCTCGCGAGTTGGACCAGGCGGTGGAATTTGCGGCGCGACCGCCCCGGCCCGGCCAGGATGCTGCCGACCAGTCCTCGCAGGGAGTGAACATCTCCCGGGCACTGAACAACATTCTCGAGGCCCAGAACGAGATGGTCGAGACATGGGTCGATTACGAGAGCAGCCGCCACGCGTTGTACCGTGACACCGGCACAATGCAGATCGACGCGCAGGGACGCTGGGTCAAGTGACCGCGTGTGCAGCGAGTTCTTGCGGCCGGTTGGTTAGCCGACCTGGTCCCTGAGAGACTCCAGCAGGCTGACAGCGGCACCGATGTCTGCCTTTTGTCGCTCGCGGTCTTCCGCGATTTCTCGTTCGATTGTCAGTGGGCCGGTGTAGCCGATGCTGTCGAGCACCTTGAGATAGGTCAGCATGCCGACATCACCCTCGCCCAGGGGCACCTCGGCCCCCCAGTCGGTGCCTCGGCCGGCAACGGGTGCGTAGGTGCCGTCCTTGCAGTGGACACTGCGGACCAGGTGTCCAACCTTGATCAGGGCATCGATCGGATGGTCCGTGCCGTAGAGAATCAGGTTGGCCGGGTCGAAGTTGATGAACAGGTTGTCCCGTTCCACGTCGGCGATGAACTCGAGCAGGTGTTCGGCCGATTCCTGTCCTGTTTCGAGGTTCAACTGTTGGCCATTGCCGGCGACATGGTCGAGCAGGTCTCGGGTGCAGTCGACCAGGCTGGTGTAGCTACCGCTGCTGCGGTCCTCGGGCACAAAGCCGATGTGCAACGCGACGGTGTCGCAGCCCAGGTGCGTGGTGAAGTCACTGATCTCTTTCATCTCCTGCACGCGGCCGGCCCGTGTCTCCTCGGGGACCAGTCCCACGGTTGCTGCAGTTGTTGCGATGTCCGCGTAGCTCTCTCCTTCGAAACCGCCGAAGACAGCAGTCACAGTGATTCCCGAGTCGGCGCACTTGCCAAGAAACTCGGCGGCCGCTTCGGGGTTGCGGGTGTCCTGGTGGGGCGCGTGGATCTGGACGCTGGGGACTCCGAGTTCGGCGGCGACGTCCAGGTGGACGCCGAGTCCGGCATCGATCGAGGTAAAGACGCCAATGGGCCATTTGCTCATGAGAACACTCCGCGGATGAAGGGTCTGGTGTTGAGGAGAGGCATGATAGCACCGTCGTCGGTCGACTCGCCAGCGGTCCTCACTTGCCGATGCAGAACTTCGAGAAGACCTGGTCAAGGATCTCGTCGGTGTAAACGGTTCCCATCACCGCTCCCAGTTGGTCGAGTGCCTCACGGATCTCCACGGCCACCAGCAATTCGTCGGGCACGGCTGCCGCGGCTGCCAGGCGGGCCTCGGTCCGTCGAAGTGCCTCTGAGGTTCGGGCTGCCGTGGAACCGACCACCGACGGGCCAGCATGGGTGTCGTTGCCGAGCCTGGCAACCAGGGTGTCCCGCAACGCCGCCATGCCCTGGCCGGTGACCGTCGAGACGGACAAGTCTGCCTCGACGGTCAATTCCCGTTGGTCGTCAGCGGCGAGGTCGCAGCGGGAGTGCAGCACCAGCATTGGTGTTCCGGCTTGCCGGATCTCCTGGCGTGCCTGCCGGTCGTTGGCCAGGTGCGCAGCGACCTGGATACCCGGTTCGGGGGACGAGACACACCACACGGCCAGCGCGGCGGGTGCGAGTTGATCGAGTCGTTTCTGGCGGGCGAGTTGATCGATCGAGGCCTGGCCGGGCTGTGTCTCGGCTTCCCAGCCGGCGGTGTCGACCAGTCGGACGTCGAGTCCGTCCAGGGTGATGTCGGCAGTGACGACATCCCGGGTCGTGCCGGCACGTGGAGACGTGATTGCTGTGGAGTGGTTGGAGAGCGCATTGAGCAGGGTGCTCTTGCCGGCATTGGGCAGTCCGGCGAGCACGATCTGGTGTCGTCCTCCGGAAGTCATCCGTTGGCCGGCCTGCTGGCGGATTGTGGCGAGCGTCTGGGCGAGAGCCTCGAGACGGTCGGTTCGTTGCCGGGCTGAAATGAACTCGATGTCCTCGTCGGCGAAATCGAGCCCGGCCTCGAGATCGGACAACAGGTCGACGAGTTGGCTTCGGAGTTGGCCGAGTGGTCCCGAGAGTCCTCCGGCGAGTTGTCGCAGCGCGACCTCGAGCCCCACATGGTCCTCGGCTTCGATGACACCCAGGACAGCCTCGGCCTGGACCAGGTCGATTCGCCCTGCCAGGAATGACCGTAAGGTGAACTCGCCGGGGCGAGCCACCCGGACGCCGGGAGTCTCGTGGGCCAGCAGTTCTTCGAGCAGTTTCTGGAGGACCGGTGGTGAGCCGATCATGTGAATTTCGGCCGAGGGTTGTCCGGTGTAACTGTTGCGGTTGGGCCAGAGATGGAGGTCGACGGGGAGTTGCCGTGAGAGGTCGGCGGCGGTTCCGATTCGCCAGGTCCCGGCGTGGCGGCGGGCCGAAAGGTCGGGGCCGGGCCAGTCATCCGG
>CAWVUS010000130.1:0-13919 GCA_963933195.1 uncultured Planctomycetaceae bacterium | reverse complement strand
TGGCATTCGGTTTCAGCACCGACTTCGCCTTCGGGGACGCCACCAAGTTCGCCATGGGACTCTACGGTGTCGGCCTGGGTGCCGTCGGAATGCTCAGTACCCTGGGCCTGACCCTGGCCACGGATGCCTACGGACCGATTGCTGACAATGCTGGCGGCAACGCCGAGATGGCGGGACTGGACCCGGTGGTTCGCGAGCGGACCGATGCCCTGGACAGCCTGGGCAACACCACCGCCGCCACGGGCAAGGGGTTTGCCATTGGCTCTGCTGCCCTGACCGCACTGGCGTTGTTGGCCGCTTACGTTGAAGAGGTCCGCGTGGGTTACGAGCGTTGGGCCAAGGCCGAGGTGGTCGAGGTCGAAGGCGGGACGTTGATCAAGCTCAACAAGCGGGCCCTGGCCGTGAAACACGGGGAGGATGTCGAAACCTACCTGGTGATGCCCGCCGGCGCGTCGAAGCAAAGCAAGGAATTTGTCAAGGCGATCAACGTGGTCGAGAACGGAAAATCGGTGACCATTGATGACGTGCCGCTGGCCGTCGAGATGGGTTTCCTGATCAACAACGAAACGGCCACGATCCCAGACTTTGTCAGGCTCTATGACGTCTCGGTCATGAACCCCGCCGTGTTGATCGGCATGTTCATGGGCGTGATGCTGGCGTTTGTCTTCTGCGCGATGACGATGAAGGCCGTCGGTCGGGCTGCCGACGGGATGGTGCAGGAGGTGCGGCGGCAATTTGCCGAAAATCCAGGGATTCTCGAGGGGACGACCAAGCCCGATTACGCCAACTGCGTATCGATCAGCACCATAGCGGCCCAGAAAGAGATGGTGTTGCCGTCGGTGCTGGGATTGGCCGTGCCGATTGTTGTTGGAATGGTGCTGGGAGTTGGTGGCGTGATGGGGATGCTGGCCGGGGGACTGACCTCCGGATTTGCTGTCGCCATTTTCATGGCCAACGCTGGCGGCGCCTGGGACAACGCCAAGAAATACATCGAGGCGGGTCACTTCGGCGGCAAGGGCTCTGATGCTCACAAGGCCGGGGTCGTTGGTGACACCGTGGGTGATCCGTTCAAGGACACCAGTGGGCCCAGTCTGAACATCCTGATCAAGTTGATGAGCATGGTGTCGGTTGTCTTTGCCGGACTGATCGTCAAGTACGCTCTCGGCATTTTCTAGGAAAGGCCGTGGCGGACGACGTGACCAGTACCAACACGGGAGGCACGGACGCCACGACCCGAGCGGACCGGGTGGCAGGGCTCGAACGAGCCTGCCGGGCGGCCCGGATTGCCGACGAATTCCGCAGCCGCGACGTCGTCGTGCTGGACCTGACGGCGATCACCCCCATCGTCGATTACTTCGTCGTGGCCAGCGGCACCAGCGGACGCCAGATGCGTGCTGTGGCCGACGAGATCAGCCGCGTGTTCAAGGCGGACGGGGACAAGCGACTGGGGATCGAGGGCCACGACAACAATTCGAAATGGACGTTGATCGATTTTGGAGACATCGTGATCCATCTCCAGGACGCCGAGGTCCGTTCTCTCTACGACCTCGAGAATCTCTGGGCTGACGCCGTGCGTGTCGACTGGCAGGCCGTGGCAGCGGTCGCCGCGGATCCTTCTGATTCCACATCCACCGATTCCTCAACGGGCGATCTGGACCCCGATCCGGCATGAACCTGCTCGCCGAACTTCGATGTCGCTTTCACCAGGCACTCGAGGGGCTCTGCGAAGATCCTTCCGAGTACACCTCGATGGTGCGACCCGCGCAGGATGGCAAATTCGGAGACTACCAGGCCAATTGTGCGATGCCCCTGGGCAAGGCCACCGGGCGGAATCCGCGTGATGTGGCCACGGCATTGGTCGAGGCTCTTGAGGTTGATGACTTGTGTGACCCGCCCGAGGTGGCTGGACCGGGGTTCATCAACCTGAGGATCCGGGACGATTGGCTGGCGTCCGAGACGTCCCGGATGCTGTCCGATCCGCGACTGGGGCATCATGCCGTCGAGTCGTCTCGCCACGTTGTCATCGACTATTCGAGCCCCAACGTCGCGAAGCCGATGCACGTCGGGCACCTGCGCAGCACCGTGATTGGCGACGCCCTGGCCCGCGTGTTTCGGTTTCAGGGTCACCGGGTGACCGCCGACAATCACGTGGGAGACTGGGGCACCCAGTTCGGCATGATCATCCAGGGTTATCGCAATTTCCTGGATCCGGAAGCGTATGCTGCCGATCCGGTCATGGAACTCTCGCGACTGTATCGCCTGGTCAATCGCATCGCCGGCTACCACGATCGCCGGGCCGCGTTGCCCGGCCAACGGGACAGGCTGGCGGAACGACGCGGGGAACTGGCGATCCTCGAGGCGGCCATCGCCGAGGGAGACAAGTCGAAAAAATCCGCGGCGAAGAAATTGCGGGCCGAGGTGGCCGGACTCTCAGAAACGGTTGCCGGTTCCGAAGCCGAGGTGGAGGCGGTGGAAGCGGATGGCAGCTTGGCCGGCATTGCATCCGAGCATCCAGGCATCGCGGACGCATCGCGTGCCGAAACAGCCAAATTGCACTCCGGTGATCTGGAGAACCGTGCGTTGTGGGAGGAATTCCTGCCGGTGTGCCTGGAAATGATGGAGAGCATCTACCAGAGGCTGGGAATCCGGTTTGATCTCACCCTTGGAGAAAGCCACTACCAGCCGATGCTCGCCGACGTTGTCGAGAGCCTCAGTCAGCAGGGCCTCGCCTCCAACAGCGAAGGCGCGATGTGTGTTTTTATCGAGGGCAACGACGCGCCATTCATCGTTCAGAAGTCCGATGGTGCCTTCACCTACGCCACGACAGACCTGGCAACGATCCGGTATCGGGTCGCCGACCTCGAGGCCGATACGATGCTGTATGTCGTGGATGCCCGGCAAGGCGAACACTTTCGTCTGTTGTTCGACACGGCCAGGCTGTGGGGTTACGCCGACACCGAGTTTGCTCATGTCAGTTTCGGCACGGTACTCGGCGAGGACCGTCGCCCCTTCCAGACGCGTTCCGGAGATACAGTCGGCCTGGAAAGCTTGTTGGACGAGGCGGTGGACCGTGCCCGTCGGATCGTCGACGAGAACGACGACGGCAAGCCGGAGGGGCCGGAGTTGGACGAGGAGACCCGTGCGGCGGTGGCCGAAACGGTCGGCCTGGGGGGAATCAAGTACGCCGACCTGCACCACAACCGCGAGAGTGACTACCAGTTCAGCTGGGACAAGATGCTGGCCACCACTGGTGACACGGCCACCTACATGCAGTACGCCTGTGCCCGTATCCTGGGGATCTTTCGGCGGGGTGGAGTTGACCGCGAGGGCTTGAGGAACGAGAGCTCGACGATAGTTCTCGAGGATCCTGCCGAGCGGGACCTGGCGATGGCTCTGAATCGTTTTGCCGATGCGGTCGACATGACCGCCGCCGAACGTCGTCCAAACGTGTTGACCGGCTACCTGTTCGAAACGGCCAACGTCTTCTCGACGTTCTACAACTGTTGCTCGGTGCTGAAGGAAGAGGACGCTTCCCGGCGTGCCAGCCGTTTGGCCCTGTGCGACCTGTCGGCCCGGATTTTTGAGCAGGGGCTGGGATTGCTGGGTATCGAAACCTGCGAGCAGATGTGAGCCGGACCTAGTCGCTTTCGTCCGAATCGGCCTGCCGCCCGAAGATCATGCGACCGGCGCTGTTCTGCAACACGCTGGTCACCACCACGTCGATTTCCTTACCGATCAGCACCGCGGCCTGTTCGCAGACGACCATGGTGCCGTCGTCGAGGAATCCGACTCCCTGTCCTGGCGATTCGCCTTCCTTCGCGATTTTCGTTCGCAGCAAATCACCCGGCACAAACCGGGGCTTGAGGGCGTTGGCGACGTCGTTGAGGTTGATCGCGGCGACGCCTTGCAGGGAGGCGACCTTGTTGAGATTGAAATCGTTGGTGACGATGCGACCGCCGAGTTCACTGGCCAGTTCGATCAGCCGCTGGTCATTACTCAGGTCCTTCCGCTCGATGCCCGCCGCCCGGTAGACGGTCACCTCGGTGGTGGCACTCTTTTGCAGCTTGTCGAGCACGTCGAGGCCTCGCCGTCCTCGGGTCCGTCGGTTCTTGTCGCCGCTGTCGGCGATGTCCTGGACCTCCTTGAGAATGAAGGAGGGGACGATCAGTTGCGATTCAATGATCTGGGTCTCGGAGACATCGGCGATACGACCGTCGATCAGGGCACTGCTGTCCAGTACCAGTGGCCGTCCCCCCTTGAGTTCTCGAGAAAACTCGACGTAGGGGATCACGAACCGGAAGTCGTCCTTGGTTTGCAGCAGAAACGAGATGCTGATGTAGCTGAGAATCAGCGGCGAGAGCAGCTGGATGATGAACATCACGTCCAGGGCCGAACTGGCTTCGTCACCGGTGATCTTGATCGAAATCAGCTGCTGTCGGAACGGTTCCAGGGCTTGGAGCATCAGGTAGTTGAGCAGGGCCCCGACCAGCAGGCCAAAGTAGATTGACGAGATGACCTCGATCCGTTTCTGCCGGATCACCACGTCAATGACCGTGAAGATCTGCGTGACGAACAGGAGGAGCACAAACAACAGGATCGCGGTGGAGTAGGGCAGGTCGAGCGTGGGCTGGTTGATGAAGTTGTAGAGCGCCCCCGCGCAGACAAAGAAGTACAGGACCCTGACTATGAAAATAAGCATGGTGGGAGTCGCCGTGACGTGTGTGTGTCGGTGGAGAGCCTGAGGTGAAACACGAGGTCGATCCGAGGGAGAAGTGGATCGTTGTGTTGTGACACTTCGGAGAGCTGGCTGAGGAAGCGGTGGGAAACAGTCGCCAGAAGACTGTCAGTCTATGATAAACGGCACACCGGTCGAATTCCACCAGTTGCTTCAATTGGTCGGCGGCTCGTGGGACAGGAGCTCGTGGAGTGATTCCAGTGATTGGGGAATCACGTTGGCGTTTCCCACGACCGGCATGAAATTCGTGTCACCGTTCCAGCGGGGCACGATGTGCCAGTGCAGGTGGCCGGGCAGCCCGGCTCCAGCGACTCGTCCGAGATTGAGCCCGATGTTGAACCCGTCCGGTGACATCGTCTCACGCAATCGTCGGGTCCACCTTTGGATCTCGGTCACGCATTCGGTCAGTGTCTCGATATCAACAGCTTCCAGATCGCCAACGTGATCGCGTGGAGCGATCAGCAGGTGACCGTTGTTGTACGGGAATCGATTGAGCAGGCTGATGGTTTGCCGGGTGCGTCCGATCACGAGGTTGGCATCGTCTTCCGATGGGTCGGCGTCACGATAGCGACACAGGAAGCAGCCCTCGTCCTTATCGACGGACTTGATGTAATCGAGCCGCCAGGGGGCCCAGAGTGCCGGGTCTGTCATGAGTCCTTGCCTTCCTTGTTCGCGCCGCTGTCATCTGCATCCCCGGTCGTCGCCTCGCCCGGGTTGTTCTCGCCGCCCCCAAACCATCCGGCCACCGCGTTGAATCCCTGTCCGATCGCCCGCCCGCTGAGCAGGGACTCGGTCCAGGTGTCCCGGTCGAGTGAAAAATTGGACCAAACCGCGTCGATGTACGGTTCGGCCGTCTCGCGGAGCGTGTTGTAGAATCCCTGTTCACGGATGGTCGAGAGTGATTCCACGTAATGGCCGATGACCTGTCGGTTGAGTAGTCCGCCGACGACCTGGATTCCGGTCAGTGCTCCGTGTCCGACGGTGCCGACTTTTTGCAGCGTGAGCATGGTGACGGCTCCCGAAACCCCCAGGAGACCGACATCCTCTTCACTGGCCAGTTGTTTCATTTCTTTCCAGAGAGTTTCGAGTTCACTCTCGGGAATCATCGTCGTGATGTCGGCGTCATCGAGTGCGTCTCGTGTGGCTTCGAGCGTGGCCTTGAGATCGGCAACCGACAGTGGTGGCGTGTCGAAGAGCCCGGCGGCCTCCCCGGTGGCTCCCTGGATTGCTCCCAGGAGATCATCGACGGAATTGATGGTCGAGTCCTCGGCGATCAGCCCCTTCTGCTGAAGTTCGCTCGCCAGTTCCCGGGTGTAGCTCCGCGCACCGTAGGCCACGTCGCTGACCACGGCCATCAACCAGACCGGCGAGCAGGACAGCGTGGCCCAACCAGCCATGTCGACGAAATTGCCCACCGCCTTACGAGCCAGGTAGCCCTCGACCGCCGGCTCCTCGTCGTCGGAGGTTGGGGAGGTGACTCCGCCGACGTCGGTGGCAAGAAATCGCAGCGAGTTGCGGACAACAATGCCGTAGGTCCTGGAATCCTGGAAGGCCCGGGGCACAAGCAACTCGGCCGTTTCACGAGCCGCTCCCGCAGCCAGCCCGATCGAGCTGCGGACGGCTCGCTCGGGCAGGGACAGTCCGTAGAACAGGTAGCGACCCACCGAGGCGACCGAGTCAGCCAGCCCTGTCCCGGTTGTCTCGTCCGATTGAGAAGGTTCGTCGGTTTCGACCCACTCGGCGCCACAGCCCTCACACAACCACCGCGACACGTCGTCGGCGGATCCTGCTGTCAATCCGCCGCTGCACAGCGGGCACGTGCGAGGTTGGTTCATCGCCGATGGATTGCTCAGACCGTTTCGGGAACCACAAAGGGCTTGCGGTAATTGCGGGTCAGCATCGCGTTGGCGTCCGTGTCGTCCAGGAATCGTTCCGTCTTGGGATCCATGTTCAGAGGCCGGCCCAGGTAGTAACTGCTCTGGGACAGCTTCTCTCCAACGACCTCGAGGTTGTCTCGCACCTTGGCGATCGACCGCAACACCTGTGGATTCTCACCCAGGACCTTGTTGCGACTGCTGAAGGGAACGTTGGCACCGAGCCGGTAGGAGATGTTGCAGAGGTGACACAGGGCGCTGGAGTAATGTCCTTCAAGCACATCCGCATTGAGGTCGCTGGCCTTGCGGCTGCGGACGGCGTGAATGAAGCTCCCGAAGGGCCCCCCTGGAGTCACCTCGACCGTTGGTCCCTGGACCTTCACGGGCTTGCCGCCACCCTTGGGATAAAACACCGCGTCCCGCATCACGCCCTCGGTGGTGTAGAACTCGTTGGACACCATCCGTCCCATGCTCTTGTGCTTGCCAACCAGGCCGCGGGTTTCGAACAGCAGCAGTGCCTCGTCGTATTCCATCACGGTGACCTGGGTATTGGGAGTTTCGCCCTGGTCTTCGTATCCGAAGCGGCCGCCCATGCTGAGAACTCGCTTGGGCAGTGTCGCCCCGGGGATGGCCCAGCGGGCCACGTCCATCTGGTGCACGCCCTGGTTGCCGGTGTCGCCGTTGCCGGTGTCCCAGAACCAGTGCCAGTTGTAGTGCACCAGGTTGCCGTGGTAGGGCTGGTCGGGTGCGGGTCCGAGCCAGACGTTGAAATCGAGTTCGGCCGGTGGCTTTTCGTTGGTCTTTTTGCCGATGCTCCATCTCGGCTTGCAGCAGTAGCCCTTGGAAACGGTCAGCTTGCCGTACTTCCCACTTTGCAGCGCGGCGATTTCTGTGGCCCGGCCGCTACTGGAACGTTCCTGGGTGCCGTGCTGGACCATCCGCTTGTACTTCCTGGCTGCCTCAACCAGCTTGCGTCCCTCGTGGATGTTGTGCGAAAGCGGCTTTTCGACGTAGACATCCTTTCCGGCCTGGCAGGCCCAGATGCTCATCAGGGAATGCCAGTGATTGGGCGTGGCGATGGAGACGACGTTGAGTTCCTTGTCGTCGAGCACCTCGCGGACATCACCGATCGGTTTGGGTGCGGTGCCGGAGATGTTCTTGATTTCACTGATGGCGCGGGCGAACTGCCGACTGTCCGGGTCGACCACGTAGGCCACCTCGACGTCTTTCATCTTGGCGTAGGCCCCATAGTGCGACCGACCGCGGCCGTGCAAACCCGCGACGGCCACTCGCACGCGGTCGTTGGCACCCAGGATGTTGCCCGAGGACTTTGTACCGCTGATGGCAAATGTGGCTCCGGCTGCCAGCGAAGCCTGGAGGAAGCGACGACGATTTGGACCACTCATGACCATTCCCTTTTGTTTGGAACGCGGTGCACAGCTCTTCAAGAGGTGCATTTGTACCCCACCCTGCTGCGGGGTTGCAAGCTGGGGTTGCCGGGGCAATGACCTATTTGGGACCGGTGGTCGATTCGCGCAACTTCGAATTGGCCAGGGAGAACACGCTGTCAAACATGTCCTCGGTCAGTCGTCCGGTGAAGGTGTTTTGTTGACTGGGGTGGTAGCTGCCCAGGAGCCAGCGGTTGTCGGAAAGTGGGACCGCGGCTTCGTGCGAGAACTTGGGGATCGGACCGGAGAACCAGCCCTGGTCGCGGGCCAGGTCGACCACGGCTCGCCAGGCGATGCCTCCCAGTGCCAGGAAAACCTGGACCGGTGCGATGTCGATGGTTTGCTCGAACCACTCCCGGCACGCCAGCAGTTCGTCTCGGACCGGCCGATTCCCCGGGGGAGCACAGTGGCAGGCATTGGTGACCAGGCAGTCCTTCAGTGCCAGCCCGTCACTGCGGTCGGTCGCAGTGGGTTGGTTGGCGAAACCGGCTCGGTGAAGAGCTCGGAACAACCAGTCGCCGCTGCGGTCCCCGGTGAACATACGCCCGGTGCGGTTGGCCCCGTGGGCACCCGGAGCCAGCCCGACGATCAGCAGGCGGGCCTGGGGATCACCGAAGTTCGGCACTGGACCGCCCCAGTAGTCCCAGTCGAGATAGGCACGGCGGCGGGTCCGAGCGATCTCGGCGCAGTGGTCACGCAATCGCGGGCAACGTTGGCAGGCAACGATCTGGGAGTTGAGTGACTCGAAGCGTTTTGTCAGCTGGTTCATTGATGTCCAGTCATCCTGGTGAGAGGCTGTCGTCAAATCCACCACGGTGATCGGCTTGTCACAATCGTCATACTCGTGCCAGACGGATGTCGGTGGTGGAGCTTTGGCTCAACGACAACTTGCCTCCTGATTCTCCGGGGACATACTAGTATTGAGAGTAAGTCGGATCTCCCGACAGGGTGTTCCGGCCGGGCTTGGAGATGGCGTCGTGAAGAAACTTCCCCTGTTTGCTGTTGCCCTGGTGGCTGCGATTCCCGCACTGTGGTTCATTTGGATCGTGGTTGGGGGGCCGATGTGGGAAGGCAACTACGGTGAGTTCCAGGTCGAGGTCTTCAAGAACAAGGCCGTGCTGGGGTTGCTGATCCTGACGTTGGTCGTGTGTGCTCTGCTCGCGTTCATGCCGTTCTTGGCACTGATATTCGGTGGCGAGCCGGCTGTCGCGGTCGCCGGTGCCGGCGATGCCGGAACCGCAGTGGCTGTTGATCTGGATGCTGGCGAGATGGTCGATGACGAGGGTGACGATCCGTTTGTCGCAGAGGACGACGAGGATGACGACCCGTTTGCCGACGACGACGACGACGAGGAGGAACTCGTCATTGAGGGACTCAACGAGGAGGATATCTTCGACGAGGACGACGGCGACGATGTGTTTGACTTTGATGACGAGTGAGTCGTCGGTCGGATCAACTGCTGGCGCTGCGATAGCTCCGTAGCGACCAGGTGAAGATCATTCTTGAGACGGCCAGCCCGATCACAGCGGCGGCCAGTGCGATGCCGGCCAGCCAGGACTGGTTGCCCAGTGTCCCCAGCAGCACGCGTGCCGGCACGGTCACCACGACGAGGATTGGCAGCACGAAGGTGAAGGTGAACAGGATCACCCCACCGGCCAACGACGCGGGCTCGGTCTGGTAGATGCTGCGTGGATAACGGGCGAAGACGGTGATGTAGAACCAGAAGTCGTAGAGGCCCTGGTTGCGCCCGAACCAGATTGCGGTGCTGGCCAGTGAGATCATCAGGCTGTAGAAGATTGTCACACCGGCAAGGACGTACATCAGGTACAACGCCACCCTCGCGGGTGTGACTTCGGCACCCGAGGGCAGGTGTGACAGCGCGTAGATCAGCAGGCCGATGGCGAGCACGACCTGGTTGAGCATGGCCAGGTCCATTTTTTCGAACGAGATCAGGAACTGCGTGTCGATGGGTTTCAGCAGGGCGAAGTCGAGGTTCCCGGTACGGATCAGTTCGCTGAAGTTGGCCGCGTTGGGCATGAACAACGTTTCGATCAGGGCGTTGATCAGCATCCCTGTCGCCATGAACACGAAGTACTGGTACTCGTTCCAGCCCTCGGTGATTTGTGCCACGTTGCTGAAGATGATCTTGAAGAGCAGTACCTGGCTGCAGAACCACAGGGCCCGGGTCAGAATGGTGATCACAAAGTTGCCGCGAAAGGTCATTTCGCGGATCAACGCATTACGGACGAAGGTCAGCCAGACCCGTCGGTAAACGGATCGTTCGTTCTCGGGGCCGCTCATGACCCGGTCATCTCGACGCCGGTTGTCCCCGGCTCGATCTGGCCGATCACCCAGGACTGGGTCCGTGTCTCGTCGAGACGCCTCTGGACGCTCTCGACGTAGTAGGGGTCCAGCACCAGCACGAAGCCGATCCCCATGTTGAAGACGCGGTACATCTCATCGTCCTGGACCTGTCCGAGTTCGGCGATCCAGTCGAAGACCGGTGGCACGGGCCAGGAGCCCGACTCGATCACGGCCCGGCACCCGTCCGGCAAAATTCTTTCGAGATTCTCCTCGAGCCCACCGCCGGTGATGTGCGCCATCCCGCGAACGATCGTCTTGACACGGTATCGCTGCATCACTTTTCGCAAGCTGCGGGTGTAGATGCGGGTCGGGGCCAGCAGGACATCGGCCACGGTGGTTTCCAGTGTTTCAACCTGGTCCTCGATGTTCAGTCCGGCGGATTCAAAGACCGCCTTGCGGACCAGGCTGTAGCCATTGGAGTGAATGCCCCCAGAGGCCAGCCCCAGCAGGACGTCTCCGGGACGGATCGCGGTTCCGTCAATCAGTTTTTTTCTCTCAACCACGCCGACACAGAAACCGGCCATGTCAAAATCATCGCCGGAGTACAGGTCGGGCATGATTGCCGTTTCGCCTCCCAGGAGTGCGGCATCGGCCTGCAGGCAGCCGTCGCTGATGCCCGAGACCAGGTCGGCGATCAGCGGCGGGTTGTCGGCTCCCAGTGCGATGTAGTCGAGAAAGAACAGCGGCTCTGCTCCCAGGCACAGGCAGTCGTTGACGCACATGGCGACCAGGTCGATACCCACGGTGTCGAACCGTCCGGCCAGGGAGGCCACCTTGACCTTGGTGCCCACGCCGTCGGATCCAGCCACCAGCACCGGATCGCGGTAGGCGCGACCCAGCAACCGGCTACCCGGGTTGAGCCGGAACAGCCCGGCGAAGCCGCCGGGCAGGTCCATCACGCGTGGTCCATGGGTTCGCCGCAGCAGTGTCGGCAGTCGCTGCATCGCATCGCGATACAGATCGAGGTCGACGCCTGCGTCCTTGTAGGTGAGTGGACCCATGGGGCGGTGCTGCGACGAAAAAATGACTCGGAGTGATGCCCGATCATATCAAGGGACTCCGACCCGGCAAGGCGGCTGCACTCGGGTCGGATTGGAGCGGGCGGGTGGCTATGATGGACGGGATGACCGAGGCCCCACGTCGCGTGCTGTTTCTTTGTACCGGCAACTCGTGCCGCAGCCAGATGGCCGAGGGATTGTTGCGCGAGTTGTGTGGGCCGGACATCGAGAGCCTGTCGGCCGGTGCACATCCGTCCGGGTATGTGCACCCCCTGGCAGTCGAGGTGATGCAGGAACTGGAGATAGACATCTCGACTCACCGCAGCAAGTCGATCCATGACTTCCAGCCACCGACTGGAGTTCCGCCGGACGTGGTGATCAGTGTCTGCGACAACGCGGCCCAAGAGTGCCCCGTGTTTCCCGGCCCGGTCGTCCAACGCCTGCACTGGCCGTTTTTTGATCCAGCCGATGCGACGGGGACCGAGGACGAGAAACGGGTGGTGTTCCGCCGTGTGCGGGACGAGATCCACTCGGCGATCAAGGACTACCTGGGGTGAGACCGGCCGGCGGGATCACCGGACCAGTGCCTTCATCTCACGCACGGCTCGTTCGAGTCCCACCAGCACGGCGCGGGCGATGATCGAATGCCCGATGTTGAATTCGCAGATTCCCGGAATCGCGGCGATGCGGGAGACGTTGCGGTAGGTCAGGCCGTGCCCCATGTGGAGCACCAGTCCCGCTTCCCGGGTCGACTCGGCTGCCGCCACCAGGGCCTCAAATTCGCGGTCGGTGTCTTCCTCGGAGACCGCATCGGCATAGGCACCGGTGTGCAACTCGACCGCGTCGGCACCGAGGGCCGCCGCCGCGGCGATTTGTTCGGCAACCGGATCGACAAACAGGCTGACCTCCATCCCCGCATCCTGTAGCCTCCGGCACGCTGGCGCGATCCGGTCCTCCTGTCCCAGGACGTCCAGTCCTCCCTCGGTGGTGATCTCCTGCCGCTTCTCGGGAACAAGCGTGCACTGGTCGGGCAGGGTTTCCAGCGCGATCCCGATGATCTCCTCCTCGGCTGCCATCTCGAGGTTCAATTTCACCTGGACCGTTTCTTTGAGCAGGCGGACGTCACGATCAATTATGTGTCGCCGGTCTTCACGGAGGTGGATCGTGATCCCATCGGCACCGCCCAGTTCGGCCAGGGCGGCAGCCCAGACCGGATCGGGTTCGACGGTCTGCCGTGCCTGGCGGATCGTGGCCACGTGGTCGATGTTGACTCCCAGGCCTGGCATCGCGAATCTCTTTCTTGGCAGGAAACCAGTTGGCTCCGTCAATCGTACAGGCCGTTGCCGGTGTCCAACAACCTGTCCGACCGCCTTCGATCCGTTCGATTGCCTTGGACCCGGGCCGGAAAGCCGACGGCACATGAATGAGCAGCAGTTGATCGGATTGGTCGTGGCCGTGTTGGGTTGCGTGGGCTGGTACCACCAGCGGTGGTTGCTCGAGCAGACTTCCAAGGGGCGTCGCCTGGTCGGCTGGTTTGGTCTTGTGGGGGGAACCCGGGTGCTTCGATTCCTGTTGGCGGCGGTCGTGGTGTTCGGAGTCCTGCTGGCCAGCGATGTGATCGGTCCGCTGGGAGGGTAGTTGCCAGCAGCCAATCCACACGACGGGGTTGGCAGCCGTGTGGGTGATCGTCGACAATAAACTGAAGACCGGGAATCGAGAACGGGAAATACGGGAGCGATCCGATGAGTCGACACGTGAAGATCGTGGTCAGTGGCTGTGTGCTGGTGGCCGTGGCACTGGGTCTCGGGAGTGGGCTCGAGGCCCAGACCGAAAAAAAGACCAACAGCAAACGCGTGGCCAAAGGACGCAAGTCCCGAGGGAAGACAACCCGGAAATCGGCCAGCACCAAGTCCATTGACGTGAAAGTGCAGCGGTTCCAGGAGTCGTTTGTTCGTGAGGCGGCCGGGTTGGCCAACCAGTACGAGGAGGCCGGGAACCTGGTCAAGACCCGCCGGATGCTCGAACTGATCTTGAAACTCTCGCCCGAGGTCAAGGGGGTGCGAGCCAAGATCAAGCAGATCGACGAGGAGATGCTTTCGGCCAACGAGTTGACCGTGGACGTCGACACGGCACGGGGCTGGGGTCAGCCGGTGGCTGCGGTGTACAAGGGCCAGCCCTTTCGGATCCAGGCCGTTGGGGATTACCGGTTCGTGACCAGCCTTCCGGTGGGGCCGGCTGGTTTTCCCATTGCCGATACGTCCCGGGACATGGCCGAGGGAATCCGTTGCGGGGCCCTGGTCGGTGTGATTGTGCCGGCTCCTGAAGGTGGCAAGAAGCCCAAGCCGGGCAAGCCGTTCCTGGTCGGGACCGGCGGGACAATCACACCTCGTGAGAGCGGCCTGTTGTTCTTGAAGATCAACGCTCCGGCCGGCCACAAGAGTAACGGGCGGTTGAAGATCAGAATGACCGGCACCGTCCGCAAGCCGTAACCGGTTGTCCT
>CAWVUS010000129.1:0-13948 GCA_963933195.1 uncultured Planctomycetaceae bacterium | reverse complement strand
ACGAGATCATCGCTGTGGCCAGTGGAAAACAGACCAAGAGTGAAGTCCAGGGGATCGGTGAAGAGGAATTCTGCCCCTGGCCGATTGGGCCAATGTTGTAGTCGCGTGGACTTAACACGTTGCTGCATATTGCTTTAGGGTCAAATACCCCTCTCGGAACCCTCATTTTCCGGACAACCACCAAATCCGGCATGTTCCCGATAATCGTTATAGGTTGCCAGATTTCCTGACCGATAAAACCGTTAGGTCCACGCTCAGGCGCGGATGTTGTGTGGGCGAATTGCCTGGTTCGGTTGTAAGTCAAGGATGATCTGATGCGGATGTCACGGCGACTGACGCTGGCAATCTGCCTGTTGGCCCTGGCCTTAACGGGCGACAAGGTGACGGCTCAAGGGCCTCCACCGCAGGGCATGGCACCGGCGTCGATGGCGCCGTTCCCAGGCAACTCGATGTACGACTTCGAGTACGACAAGCACTATATCCGAGATGGAATGTGGAACCGGACTGCGTCGAATCGTGGCCGGCGGACAGTGTTTAACATTGATCTGCTGACGGCCAGGACACGCAAGCCGACTGGCTTCATCGGTCACAAGAGTGCCATGTCCTACAAGGACATGGTCCTGCCGGTTCTCGAACAGGATCCGTACGACCTGGGTGACAGTGGTGGTGGTGGTGGCGGAAACCAGGAGCAAAGCGTGATCGACCAGTTCCGGGGTGTTCCGGCAGCTGGGATTCCCGGGTTCAACTACTACGACGCGGTACAGATCCAAAACGCGATCGAAAGTCCCACCGGGATGGGGCTGCGGATGCAATGGGGGTACTTCGATCCGGATGACAGCGGATTGATCGTCGAGGGTTTTGGCCAGAGCACTGATGAGAATTTCGATGCTCGAGACACCCTGGGACGTGGTCGAGGTGGCCAGAAGAGCACGTTGTTGATGTTGCTGTCACCTCCCGATTTTCTGCTCAACGATATCGGAAATGCCGGCAGTGAATTCGGCCAGACCGGTGGCGACAATGACGACGAAACCACGGGCCAGGATTTCATCCTGCAGAACAACCTGCTGAACCTCCGTGGCCTGCCCCTGGATGACGGATCGTCCTTTGGCGTCACCTCGCCTTACGACCTCGAGTTCCGTTTGACCTCCAAGAGCCGTACATACGGCATGTCTATCAGCTGGATCCTGGCTCCCGCGTTTCGCGGCAAGAAGTTCCTGGTCCGTCCGACCGTTGGAGTGCGTTACCTACGGCTGCAGGAGAGCTTCGGCTTTTACGGCCAGGACAGCGGGTTGACCTACGACAATCTCGAAGACCTGGATGAGCCGTTCAACGGCGACATCAAGTTGCACTCGCCGCCGAACAACTTTGACGAGGATCAGGACGGGATCATCGACAACGCGGGATTGGTCGAGGAGGGCGGCAGCGGCGGCGGCGGTGGCGGTGGTGGTGGTGGTGAAGAGTATCGGTTTATCCACTACAACGATCCCACGATGTACCCGATGACTTCGACGCTGAGCAACGTCTCACGCAGTGACCTGATCGGTCCGGAGATCGGGCTGAGGTACGACCTGGGCGGTGAGAAGTTCAAGCTCTGGGGCCAGACCAAGTTCGCCTTGGCGGCCAACAACGAGCGGCTGAATCTCAAGGGCAACAACATCGGGATGGTGACACGTCAGCCCGACTTCCTGGCGTCCACGCCGGGTGATCCCCAGCCCAACCGCTTCAGCGATCGCGACCGACACACTCACGTGTCGGAAGTCATTGAGCAATCGTTTTTTGCCGAGGCACCGATTTTCGCGAAGCTTCCGTACCTGAGACGGTCGACGCTTCTCAGCGAGGCGAACTTCCGGTTTGGTTACACGATGTTGTTCGTCGGCCACGTGGCACGACCGTACGGGAGCATCAACTGGGCGGGCAATCCCTCCGAGGGCCTGTTCCCGACCATCGATGTGAACCGTTCGAGTTTCTGGACTCAGAACTTCAGCTTCTCGCTCAACTGGACCTACTAATCGCCCAGGTCGTTTTCGAAACCGGCCAGCTTCTTGATGTCCAGGAAGACCAGGTTCAGCGACGGGACGATCACCAGCGTCAGCGCGGTGGCGAAGATCAACCCGAAGGTCAGTGTGACGGCCATCGGGACGAGGAACTTTGCCTGGAAGCTGGTTTCGAACATCAGCGGTGTCAGTCCTGACGCGGTCGTGAGAGTTGTCAGCAGGATGGCACGGAGCCGCGAGCGGGCTCCTGCGACGCTGGCTTCGAACGAGTCTTCGCCGCGACGGATTCGGCGATTGATGAAGTCGACCAGGATCAGGCTGTCGTTGACCAGGATGCCGGCCAGGGCGACGAACCCGATTTCGCTGAGGATGGTGATCGGGTTGCCGGTGATCCAGTGCCCGACGATCGCTCCCAAAAGGCCAAACGGGATGGCTGCCATCACGACGACCGGTTGCGTGTAACTGCGGAACAGTCCGGCGAGCATCATGTAGATCAGAACCAGGACCACCGGGAAGGCGACCCAGAGGCTGCCGAACGCCTTGCTGCGTTCCTCGAAATTCCCCAGGAACTCGATGCGGACATCCGGGTAGTTTGGTGCGATCTCGCTATCAAAATCTTCTCGAACCCGGTTGACCACGATCGAGGAGTCGGCGACCGCGGAGTCGACGGCTCCGAACACCGACACGGCGCGTTGTCGTTGGCTGCGGTGCACGGCGGTGAATCCCTCGCCTGGCTCGATCCGAGCCACCTCGTTGAGCGGCACCCAACTGCGGACCCCGGCCACCAGCGCCGTGGGAATCCACATCGATTCCAGGTGATACAGGCTGGCCCGGTAGGCTTCGGGATACCGCACCATCACCCGGATGTCCTCGCGGTTGCGACTGATCCGATGCGATTCGCGTCCGTAGAGTGCACTGCGAATATGGGTTCCCAGTCGCGCTTCGTCGATTCCCGTCGGCCGGGCGGTTTCCTTGAGCCGCAGGGTCATCTCCCGTTTCCCCTCGTCGTGGTCGTCATCGAGATCGAAGACGCCGGTGTAGGAGTCGAGGGTCTGCTGCAGTTGCTTGGCAACCTCGGTCAGTTCCTCGAAGTCGGGTCCGGAGACCTTGATGTGAATGTCCCGTCCTCCGGGCCCGCCATTCATCGAGTCCCAGCTGACCGAGTTGACGCCGTGGAGCGTGCGGGAGAATTCTCGGAGTTCGGACAACAGGTCGTCGCTGGAGCGTTGTCCGTCGGCATCCCGCTTGTCGGCGGCGCGGAGTTCCAGGACGAGTTGCCCGAGGTGCGATTGCATTTCGGCACCGCCACCTCCCTGCAGGTCAACCTGCATGGCGACGAACATCTGGACGTTCTTCACTTCCGGCAGGGTCAGGGCAAAGTCATTGAGTCGCTTG
The DNA here is from genome assembly GCA_963933195.1 of uncultured Planctomycetaceae bacterium. Classification (GTDB taxonomy): domain Bacteria; phylum Planctomycetota; class Planctomycetia; order Planctomycetales; family Planctomycetaceae; genus UBA8437. The sequence continues at coordinate 10,559 of CAWVUS010000129.1, read as the reverse complement.
ACCTGCCGACGGGTCTGGCTGACCACGGTTCCCACCGGCATCTCGATCCCGCCCATAATCGTCTCGCTGTCCATCTTCTGGATGAATACCAGGTCAACGATTCCACCGGCGATCAGCCCGAAGCTGAGCACCACGGTCGAGAAGGCGAGTGACAGTGTGATGTAGCGCCACTTCAGCGCGACCCGCAACAGTCGTTCGTAGAAGTCGACCAGCTTGCCCTGCATCAGCCGGTCGGGGGCCTCGGCCAACCTGCGGAGAACGCGCCGCCAGCCGGTCAGGTTGGTGACCTTGGGGCCTGTCTTGATGTGCGCGAGATGGGCTGGCAGGATGACCAGTGCCTCCATCAGCGAGACGGTCAGCGCGGCCAGCACCACGATCGGCAGGACTCTCATGAAGTCCCCGATCTGCCCCTTGATGAACAGCAGTGGTGCAAACGCGGCGATCGTGGTCATCACGGTCACGCAGACCGGCCAGGTCACTTCGTCGGTTCCCCGGATCGCCGCCTCTTTTGGCGGCAATCCCTCCTCGACGTGTCGAAAGATGTTCTCGCCGATGATGATCGCGTCGTCGACGATGATCCCCAGCACGATGATCAATCCAAACATGCTCAACAGGTTGATCGTTTCACCCAGGGCCCAGAGCACGGTGAAGGTGCCCAGGAAAGAGACCAGCAGGCCCGTGGCGACCCAGATGGCGACTCGCCAGTTGAGGAACAGCACCAGGCTGATCAGCACCAGCAGCAATCCGGCTCGGCCGTTGCGAGTCATCAGGTCCAGCCGTCCCTCGATGAACCGAGCCAGGTCGGTGTGCAGGGCGACCTGGAACTGGTGTTCGAACGGCTGGGCAGCACTTTGTTCGTAGATGGTCCGGGGATCACCCCGGCCACTGATGACGGTCATCAGCCAGCTGAGGCCACTGCCGACTGTCGAGACCGGCTTGATGTACCAGGGGTCGTTGGCAATTTGCTGGAACCCGAAGGGGTCAAAGTCCGCGCCGAGCTTCCCGTTGACGTAGGCCTTGACCAGCCGTGAGATCTGGATCGCGTCCTGGCTGGGTGTCTTGTACACGACACAGTGGGCCGCCGGTTCGCCGTTGAAGTAGCTCTCGAGATCGCTCTCGATGAACCCGTCGCTGACCGTGGCCAGGTCCCTCAATCGCACCTCGCGACCGTCCGGGTCGCTGCGGATGACGATGTCCTGGAGATCCACTCCGCGACGTTCTTCTCCCAGCATGCGGACCGAAACTGTCAGGCGATCTCCCTTGAGTTGCCCGCTGGACACGTCGAGGTTGACCCCACGGACAGCCGTGGCCACCTCGTCGAAGGTCACGTCGTATTCGAGCAACTTCAACGGCTTCAACTCGATACTGATCTCGTCGTCGCGGATTCCCGAGAGTTGGACATCGCTGACGCCGGGCAGCAGCAACAGGTCGTCTCGCAACGCCTTGACCGAACGCTTCAACTCGGCTTCGGTGCCCTGTCCATAGAGTGCCACGCTGATGACCGGGAGCCGGGGTTCCATTTTTTCAACGGTCACCCGTTCGACGTCGTCGGGGAGATCGGTCAGCGCGTCAACTTCGCTCTTGACCTCCTGCAGCAGCACGTTGATGTCCTTGACGTCGTTGTAGAGTGTCAGCGACGTCAGGCTCATTCCTTCCGAGACCGTTGAATCGACCTTCTCGATTCCCTCGATGTCGTGCACCGCCTCTTCGACCTTGATCGTGACGGACTTCTCGACTTCCTCGGGTTGCTGACCCGGATAGACCGCCGCGATCATTATCTTGTTGGGTCGCGATTCGGGGAAGAATTCGCGGACCAGCGTGAACGCGAAGATCCCGCCGGCCAGCAGGATCACCAGCATCAGCATGTTGACCAGGACGCGGTTGTTGACGCTGAAGCGTGCGAGCGACATCGTGGAGGTGCCGGGGACTGGAAAACAGACGACAGGGAATTCCGGAGAAATCCGGAGAGGATGGGTGCCCTCCCAGTGTGGCACACGTCCCCGGCACTGACCACCCGTCAATCGACCTCCTTTTTCCCTTTCTTCCCACCTATTTCACCGCTCTGGACTACAATGCTTCCATGGCCCACTGTGACAAAGGTTACGTCTGCGACGTCTGTGGATCTCCGGTCGAGGAGATCTGTGAGAGTGATCTGTACCTGTCGTTCGTGATCGGTGAAATGCCCGCGACGGCGTTGACGATCGAGCCCGAACGGCACGTGCGATGCAACGTTGTCCAGGCGCAGTTCATTGTTGATGACAGGTTCGCGCCGGTGGCGGTCGAGGGGCCGTTCGACAAGCGGCAACTGGATTCCGCCGACGTGGCCCGCCGCGAGGATCTCGTGACCCGGGGGTGGCAGAGATTGCAGGAGGTGGCTGTCGAGGGGCTGGCAATCGAGGATTACCGCCTGGAGGACGTGGCACCCGATTCCGATACCGGGTTGCCACCGGACGTGGCCGAACAGGGGTGCCTGCGGTCGTAAAGACGGTTCCCGGTCCCATGACGAACAACTCGCAACGCATCTGGCCTGATTCGGAACGCACCCGGGAACTGCTCGCCGCTGCGCGAGACGGGGACCAGCAGGCTGTCGAGGGGCTGATGGACCGGCACCGGGACGCGTTGCGGAAGCTGGTCGGGCACCGCATGGACCGGGCGATCGCTCGCCGTGTTGATGCCAGTGATGTCGTCCAGGACGTGCTGCTGGAAGCCTCCAACCGGCTCGCCAATTACCTTGACCAGCCCGCTCTGCCTTTTCATCTCTGGCTCAGGCAACTGGCCCGTGATCGCATGATCGATATGCACCGCCGCCACAGGCAGGCGCAACGTCGGAGTGTGGATCGCGAACGATCACTGGCCGCCCGGGCGCATTCGGGCCAGAGTTCCCTGGACCTCGCGGCACGGTTGGCCGATGCCGAGCTGACTCCCGTTGCCGCGTCGATTCGTCGGGAACTGCAGTTGCGGTACCACGAGGCGATCGAGGAATTGGCCGAAGACGACCGGGAAATCCTGTTGATGAGGCATTTCGAGCAACTTACCAACAGTGAAGCCGCCGAGGCCCTGGGACTCTCGCCACCAGCGGCCGGAATGCGGCATTTGCGGGCATTACGAAGATTGAAGGATCAACTGGAGAATTCGGCTTCAAGTTGACTCGGGGAATGCCGATCGCATAAAAAGGTACTGTTGTGAACCTGAAAAACAGCGGAGTTGGTCAATGCTGACAATCTTTGGCTCTCGAAACAGCAATGTTCGTTCTGGATACTGCGACGGGGTGTCTCGTCGCGGAATGCTCAAGATCGGTGCCCTGGGTGTCGGTGCTTTTGGCCTGAACCAGGCCGACTTGTTGCGGGCCGACGCGGCCGACAAAACACGACCGAATCACAAGTCGGTGATCAACATTTTCCTGGGGGGTGGACCTCCGCACCAGGACATGTGGGAGATCAAGACCGAGGCACCCAAGAACATCCGCGGCCCATTCAAGCCGATCGCGACCAATGTGCCCGGGATCCAGATTGGCGAGTGCTTTCCGAGAATCGCCGAGTCGATGGACAAGGCGGCCGTGTTGCGAGCCGTGGTCGGCTGCGAGGGACGTCACGATTCGTTCCAGTGCATGACCGGGTTCCGTTATGCCGAGATGCGTTCGGTTGGTGGCCACCCTGCGATGGGCAGCGTGCTGCACAGGCTCCAGGGGCCGGCCGACCGCAGTGTTCCCCCCTACGTTGGGATGAAGACCGACGGTGTGTGGCGGAATCCTGGCACGCCCGGGTTCCTGGGTGCGACCTTCGCGCCGTTCATTCCGGATGGCGAGGGACTGGCCAACATGAAGCTCAACGGTGTGACCACCGACCGGCTGGGTGATCGCAAGTCCCTGCTCAAGAGCATCGATCGGTTGCGTCGCGACGTGGACGCCAGTGGCCAGTTGACGGCGATCGATTCCTACGAACAGCAGGCCTTTGACGTGTTGACCTCCAGCAAGTTGGTCGATGCGTTGGACATCGAGAAAGAAGCTCCCGAGATTCGGGAGAAGTATGGTGACGGCAAGCCGTACACCTACAAGTACGACGGGGCGGCCACCGACAACACGCTGATCCTGCGGGCACGGCGGTTGGTCGAGGTGGGTGTTCGTTGCGTGACTCTCACGTTTGGTCGCTGGGACAGCCACGGCAACAACGAGGGCCTGGTTCGTCACCACGGAACCCGGATCGACCAGGCCGTCGGGGCCTTGCTCAGCGACCTGGAAGAGCGGGGCATGATCGACGACGTGACCGTGCTGGTCTGGGGAGAGTTCGGACGAACCCCGCGGATCAACAAGGGCGCCGGTCGCGACCACTGGCCACAGGTCAGCTGTGCCTACATTGCCGGTGGTGGTATCCAGGGTGGACAGGCCATTGGCAGCACCAACCGATTGGGCGAACGGGCCCATTCCCGGCCGGTGCACGTGCAGGAGATCTTCTCCACGGTCTACAAGAACCTGGGTGTTGATGTCCGCACGGCAACGGTCAAGGATCCCGCCGGTCGGCCGCAGTACCTCTCGCAAATGGACCCGATCAAGGAACTCGTCTGATCTTCATCTGGTCCGGACTCAGAACGGTTTCGTGATAACATCACGGGCCGGTGCCCCTGCGGGGCGCCGGCCCGTTTTTTTTGTCTTCGCCGGGGATGATTGTCATGCCGCCACTCACACGCCGCCAGTTGCTCGCCAACTCGCTGGCCGTCACCACGTCCAACCTGGCCCTCGCGAAATCGAAGCCGACACCGGCCGGGAAACGGGACTGGCACGCGACGGAATTTCGCCGGATGGTCGCGCTGGGAGAAAGCACCACGGCCGGAGGCTGGAGCACCAACGCCTCGCGATGCTGGGTCTCGGTACTCGGACGCCTGATCAATGATTTCCAGTCCAAGTCGATGCAGGTCACCAACAATGGCATCGGTTCCAATGTCATTTCGACCCGGAGCCCGTGTTACAAGCACAGTGGCAAACCGGCTGCCAACGAGCGGTTGCAGAAGCACGTGCTGGACCACCGTCCCGACCTGCTGGTCATCTCCTACGGTCTCAACGACGCTCGTGGCGGAACACCTCTGGACGTGTTCCAGGCCGAGATGACACGAGTGATCGCCACCATCCGAAAGACAATTCAACCAGTCATCGTTCTTCCGACGCCCTACTACATGACCGACTTTGGCGGGGGCGGCCAGCCATGGACCAAGGCGAACCTCGAGATCTTTCACCGGTACGGGCGTGGCATTGCCCAGGTGGCCCGGGATCAGGACTGCTTGTTCGTGGACCTGCTGGATGCCAGTGGACACGCCGACTGGATCGTTCACTATGACGGGATTCACCAGAGCGACCTGGGTCATCGGATTGTCGCACATCGGATGTTCGAGGTGCTGGCGACCAACTGCTCGGGGCTGGCACGTCACACGAAGCAGATCGAGAAGACCGCGCCCAGGTGGCGGGACGAGTCGAAGCTGAAAGCGGATTACGGGTTCTAGTGCTCCACCGGCCCGGCCAGTCAGTCCCGCTTCGTCTGTTTTCGCTCGCCCAGGCAATACAGGGTCTTGTAGGTTCTCAGGAACAATTGTCCGTCGGAGGCGGCCGGGGCGGCCTTGATGTGTTCGCCCATGTCATTGCGGGCAACCTGGCGGTAGGTGGTCGAGGCGGCCAGCACGAAGACCTGGCCCTGGGTATTGGCGACGTAGAGTCGGTCGCCGGCCTTCAGCATTGATCCCCAGAGCCGACCGCCCAGGCGGTGCTTCCAGACGGTCTTGCCGGTTTTGACATTGATGCACTCGGCGAGCCCCGGATCGTTGGCGATGTAGAGATGGCCGTCGTGAACAACACCCGACCCGACCCGCTGGGGTGTTTGTTCGACGTGCCACAGTCGGTGAGTGTTGGTGATGTCACCACGGCCGCCCATCCGGACCGCCATCATCGACTTGCGGAACCCGCTGACACCCAGCAGCACTCCGTCACCGACGGCCGTGTCAGGATAATTGCTGGGTCCCAGGCCCTGGCATTTCCAGAGCGGTTTTCCGGTCAACGCGTCGTACCCCTTCAACTCGCCGGGCATCGACAACGCGAATTCATCCCGGTCACCGACCCGGTAGACGATCGGGGTCGACCACGACCCGTACAACTGGTGATTCTTGCCCGTCTCGACGGTGTCCCAGACGGTTCGACCGGTCCGCTTGTCGAGTGCCACGATGTGGGTGGGTTCTCCGGGTCCACGATGAGTGATCAGCAGGTTCTTGTAGAGCACCGGCGTGGTGGCCGGACCAAAGACATGCGCCAGTGGACCGAGTTGGCGGTGCCAGATGACCTTGCCGGAAAAGTCACAGGCGACGATGCCGGCCGAACCAAAGCTGGCATAGACCAGGTGGCCGTCGGTGGTCGGTGACCCGGAACAGAATGGGTTGTCGTTGTGAGCGGTTTCCTTGTCGGGAAACGGGACGTCGTGGTGCCAGAGTTCTCGGCCGGTCTTGCGGTCGATGCAGATCAGGCTGCGGATCTTGCCACCCTCGCGAGGACCGGTGACAAAGACCCGCTTGTTCCAGATGATCGGTGTCGAGTTGCCCTCGCCGGCCAGCGGGGTCTTCCAGGTGAGATTGGTTGTCGGTCCAAATGTCACTGGCAGGTTGGTGTCGGAACTGATCCCGCGTCCGTCGGCTCCGCGCCAGGCTGGCCAGTTGCCGGCACGGGAGGTGCCACCAACCAACAGGAGAATTCCACATGCCACGAGAAGGGTCAGTCGGTTCATTGTGTCGTTGCTCCGAAAACGAATCGGGGAGCTTGTTCCCCGGGGATCGTCGTCATCCTACCGGTGGAGACGGAACCGACGCGAGGCAAACGACATCACAGGCGAAGGCTCATCGTGTACAATCGCCCTCTTCTTGAGCGCCCGTAGCTCAGTTGGATAGAGCAGCGGACTTCTAATCCGCAGGTCGCAGGTTCGAATCCTGCCGGGCGTGCTTGCCAGGCCGCGTCTCGAAACGAGATGCGGCCTGTTTGCTTGGAGGCCGTGGGATGCTGGTCGACGGCTGGCGAGAGTCGAACAGGTTAGACGAATCGTTATTGCCGATAATTATTCGGCACATAATGGTTGTTCCGGATTCGAAACTCGAAGGAAAACAGCTTCGCCCGGTTCATGTAAATCCGGAGTTTGATTGGACGGGCTTGTAGCGAATGACAATTCGTTGAATCCGCCCAGGAAACAACGTGCTTGGTGTTGTCTCCCGTGATCGGCCGACAGTCATCCTTCGAAAATCCTTTGATCACTCGACCAAGAGCATCGATGGCTTCAACACGAATATTACCGTTGGTGGCCTGAGCATTGAGCACCAGTGTGTCGCCGATTGCGACGAAGCGCCGCGTGGTCAGCACTCCTGCGTTCTCCGCATTGATTGACACGAAACCATCGCGACGAGTGGTTGTCAGGACAAGACCGTTTTTCAGCAACTCGTCGTAATCGAATCGCGGAGCTTTGATTCCCTGCTCATAAAAGCTGACTTTTCGTCCAAGCTTCAGCGGTGGACTGTTCTTGGGTTTTTGCCAATCAAGGCCGTTGCGTGAAGCTACAAAGCACAAGATCGGATTCTTGCGATTGGAGTCCCCCACGAACCAGAGTTTGAACTGCCTGTCCTTGCTGTCGTACAGTAACGAGCCGCGAGTGGATTGGGCTTCCAACTTACCGAGTTGCTTTTCGACGAGTTGAGAATGGGTCTCGCGTTTCAAGCCCCTGGTATTCTCAATGACGTAGTCGTCAACAAATAACTGTCGGCCGTTGAGAATCACTGCGTCGCCAACCAGTTCGTTGTTGAGGTCTTTGAACAGTAGCGAGCGGCGATCTTCAGTGGCGGCGAGCGCGGCGGCTTTGGCCGTGATCTGGTGAACTGGCAACCGCGCCGTGCTCAGCCTGTCAGCAATCGCGTCGACGGCGGTGCAAAGCTCCGGCACGTTGGGATTGTCCGCGCCGAGTGACGAATTCAACGACTCCAGGGTGCGGGCGACTTCTTTCGCAATCGCCTGGCTCTCGCGAATCTCGCGGGCGGCATCGCTGCCGCCGATTGCTCCGGAATATGCCATCAACAACTCGATCTCGGTGTTGAATTGCTTCAGACGTTTGATGGCGGTGCTGTGAGTCACTTTGGCATAGTTGATCGTTCCTGGGGTGGCATGTGGGCTGGTTGGCGGATCGAAGTCCTTCAAATGCTCGACCTGGTCGGTGATTCGGAGTTCGTCGATCCGGCCGCGAAGTCGATGGGCAAACGCATAGTCCCAGATACCCACGTGTAATTGGGCGCCGTCGCCGTCTTCGAACGCCCCGCCATCGACGATTCGGATCAGACTCTTGCCGTCAAGAAAGACATTGTAGACGCTCTGCCCGTGGCCTCGTTCGCAGTTCCAGTTGACCTCCAGATGATGCCAGCGCCCAACTTTGACCGGTGTGACTTTTAGTGTGGATTTGTGTTTCGGCGTATATCGGCCAAGAACCATCATCGAATTGTGTAAGTAAACATAAATTGCCGACTGTTGTTTCTTGGCACCAGGCAAGTGCGGCGGCCGAAACCATCCGAACAATGGGTGATACATTCCCTCTTCGTGTTCCTGGATCCGAAACCACATCTCAGCCGTTCCACGTTTTGGGTTGAAGTTCCTGGCTGCGTCGAACGTGCAATTTGCCGTGGCTTTCGTCGCGTCCAGCGCCCGTCCCCAACGTCCGCCGTCCAAGATGCCTGCAACTTTGTTGCTATTGGGCAGTGCTGATCGTGCCTTCTTGTCGCCTAATGCGTAATCGGCATTCGCGGTCGTGCCATCGAAGTGTGCATGAAGCATCACCTTGGCCTGAGTGGTTGAGTGGAGGCCAAATAGAACACTGATCAACGCCAGACAGAATCGGGCACGTGAAGAACACATAACTGAGCGTCGCCTTTTTTGTTTCTGTTATTGGCGTTGTCGAGTTGCTGGTTCGAAGGCGTACAATTTCGCGCGTCTCAAGTGAAACCGCAACTTGATCGGTCGGCCTTGCAGAAGACGACTGTCCGAGTTGCCATTCCACGACACAACATGCCGGACGCTGTCGGACGTAATTGGTTGACAGTTGGTGCGACTAAACCGATCGATGACTTTGCCGTCCGCATCAAGGGCCTCAACCGTGATTGCTCCGCCGCTGGCGTTGGCGTTGACCACAAGCGTATCGCCCAGAAATATCAGCGACTTCGTTGTGAGAGTCCCCTGGTCATCCGTCTCGACCGAGACAAAACCGTCGAGCCGCAGTGTCGCCACACCGACCGCATGGTCCGGTGTGTCTTTGTGATAGGTGTCCCAATGTCGTCCACTGATGCCGGTGTAGTAGAAGCGAATCTGGTCGCCGATCACCAGTGGTGGATGATGCGGGTAGATGTGGCCCCAGTCCCATTCCTTCTTGAATTTGCCGTAGGGAAGGAACACGGCGTCATCGGCCTCCTTTTTCCAGTCGCGTGCTTCGCGAAGCTGAGCGGCCGTAATGGCTCCGTCGTGCAGCACTCGCTGCCACGTCATGCCGTTTCGACTGAACACCAGTTGGGCATTGATGCGATCCATCCAAGGTTTGTCTTCGGGAATCGGAGAGATCGTCTCGCCGTGATAGGTGTTGACCAGGCCGATATAAACGCTGGCATACGGCATCGCGGTCATGGTGTAGAGGCTGGTCGAGTACGGCTTGTCGAGATTGGTTCTCTTCAGCACCCGCACTTTGGGCGACCAGTTCACGAAGTCCTCGCTTTCGATCCGCGCGATGTTGCGAACATTTGGCGGCCCAGTGCGGCAATAAGCAACGTAGCGACCAAGCCGTGCGTCCCAATACGGCGCAATTTGCGTGTCGCTGTAAGGGGCCACGGGATTCGTTGGCTCCTGTTTCCAGTGAATGCCGTCCGCTGAGAAGGCCACACAACTGCGCAGCGACTCCCCCTTGAGCGTCGGCTTGGCGAGGTACATCATCTTGTAACGCCGCTGCGGATCGGTTTCGAGCGAGTCAATGATCACGCCGGGCGCGGAGGCCCATGGTTCCTTGGGCTCGAAGATGGCGAGGTTGGTGCCGGCGACTTCATCAGTGACGGGCCTTTTCCAATCGATTCCGTCTTTTGAAACCGCGTAGCCCGCTGTGCCGATCGAGTCCTGTGGATCACTCCAAATCTGGTACCACAACTTGTACAACGACTCTCTCCGATCCCAAACAACCGAGCCGTATGAAATGGCGTACTCGCGCTTGTTTTTGCGCATGATTGGGTTGCGTGGATGCTTGACCGGCTGGTTGAGGACCTTTCGTACGCCCTTCAAGTCGGCAATCACATAGTCGTCAATAAAGAGCTGTTTTCCGTGCAGAACCAGCACCTCGTTCTGCACCGCACTGGATGCCGTGAGATCCTGGGCCAGATTCTCGTTCGCTCCGGTCAGAATCAGCAGCAACGTCGCGACGAGTTGCAGGGACTTCATCTCTGAGACATCCTTCTGTCGAGTGAATGCAACGATAACTGAATGACTGAGGCGAACCGTCATTTTGCAGATCAGCAAGGAAAATGGCGAT
>CAWVUS010000128.1:0-14118 GCA_963933195.1 uncultured Planctomycetaceae bacterium | reverse complement strand
GCCGCCGGTGTGGTCGATTGTCAGGGTGTCGTCGTCGGCCGATCCCAGGATGGCGACACCGGTGACGCTCGAGTACGTGACGCGGTCGGATTCGACCGCGTCGATCGTGAGGACCAGGTCGGCTCCGTCACGCTTCACAATAAACTCGTCACCGGTTCCATCATCGTTGAGGTTTGCCGTCAGGCTCTCCCGGGCGGAAACAACCACATTGCCAGCCACCTCGGTGACCGCAGCGGCCAGGTTCATGCGGCCCCCGGTCACGGTAATGCCGTTGAGGCCGGCTATCGGGTCGACGGTGCCCAGGATCGCGTCCTTGGTTTGCTGGACAGTCAGGGATGGTCTCAGTCCCCGGAGCAGTGCCACGGCGCCGGTGACCTGGGGAGCGGCCATCGATGTGCCGCTCTTGTAGTCGTAGCCGCTGCCGTCCACCCACGTTGGCACGGTGCTGAGTATGCCGCTGCCGGGGGCGCCCAGGTCGACGGATATCAGGCCATAGTTGGAGGACGTGGCTCGGTTGTCGTTGTGGTCGGTGTTTGCGACGGAGATGATTCCGTCGAGGTCGTACGAGGCCGGGTATGCCGGCAGAACATCATTGTCGTCGCCAATCCAATCGCAAGTGGTGGGGTCACAACCGTTGCCCGCAGCCGCGACAAAGACCACGCCGGCAGCGTTGACTGCCGCGATACTGTCCTTGGTCGACTGCGAAAAACTGAAACTGCCGTAACTGGCATTGATCGCGGTAATGTTGACGCCGAAGGTCTGCCGCATGGTTGTGACGTAGTTTGTTGCGTCGATAATCACGCTATTAAACGCATTGGGCGCGATCTTTGCCCCCATCAGCGACACGTCCCAGTTCACTCCCACCAGGCCGGCCGAGTTGTTCCCGGTCGCTCCGATTGTTCCCGAGACATGGCTGCCGTGTCCCACCCATGCGTCGTCGAAGATGTCTGCATCGTCATCCGAGAAGTCGTATCCGTGGACGTCGTCGACGCGGCCGTTGTTGTCGTCATCGATTCCGTTTCCGGCGATCTCGCCCGGGTTGATCCACATGTTGTCGGCGAGATCGGGATGGGTGTCATAGATTCCCGAGTCGATCACTGTCACGACTGCCTTGTCGGTCCCGGTAAAGTCATTCCAGGCCTCCACGGCATCGATATCCGCGTCGGCCGTGCCTCCGGTCTGGCCCGTATTGTCCAGGCCCCACAAGGCAGTGAAACCAGGGTCGTTGGGGGTCGATAGCGGAACGACGCGATAATTGGGTTCGGCGTACGAGACGATTGGGTCCGCGGTGAACCGTTGCATGTCGCTGGTGATGGTCCCGGCGGGCTCATCGAGTTTCACGTGGGCCACGTCGATGCTGTCAAAGTGACGCAAGATCCTGCCACCAAGGTTGTCGACGGCCATGGACTTTTCGGCGTCGGTGAAACCCGGATTGAATCTGACCAGCATCTCGCCGCTCGCGTAATCGTCGGGCGAAGCGGTTTCGGCTGTGTCGACGATCCGCGCCGTGTCCGGCGTCGACGAGGACAGCATCAAGCGGTCTTCAAGATATTCCGCCGCGCTGGCCATTCGTGGTGCCCGGCGGTCTGATTGACCACGGGAACGACGATGGAGTGATGCGGAGGAACGGAGGGAATCAAGCCAGGAAGTGATCAGCATCAGAGGGTATCCTCGGAAATTGTTCCGAGCGGGTCACCCTCCGTAGAGCCGCGGTGGAACAGGCAGCGACGGCTCCCTCCAATCAACTACCGTAAACCCCTCAGCTTGCCGATTCAAACGCTGATTACACGGAATCTGACGGTTTTAGGGACTACCGGGTTGGCTAGATCAACTCGCCGATTGGCTTCCGCTGGTCGACGACGTAATGCGGGCGGCCCCGCAGGTCTTCCAGGGTCAGCGTTTCGGGTTCGATTCCCATGTTGTGGTAGAGCGTCGCGAAGACCTCGCGGTAATGCACCGGGCGATCCTGGGGCACCTCGCCCAGCCGGTTGGTCGATCCGACCACCTGTCCGGTTTGCATGCCACCACCGGCCATGATGCACATGTTGGCGTTGGGCCAGTGGTCGCGTCCGGCATTGGCGTTGATCCGCGGTGTCCGGCCGAACTCGCCCCAGACCACCACCGACACGTCGTCGGCCAGGCCGCGGGCGTGCAGGTCCTCGACCATGGCCGAGAGCCCGATGTCGAGCATGGGGACGGTGGCCCTGACATTCGAGAAGTTCTCCTTGTGCCAGTCCCAGTTGAACCCGCCGCGGGTCATTCTCTCCAGGGGCCACTGGCTGAAGGCCAGTGTCACACAGCGGCATCCGGCCTCGACCAGCCGGGTGGCCACCAGGAACTGCTTGAGCAACTCGGGACCACCGTGGACCGGGGTGGCGGCGTCGGAGATCCCGTACCGACGGACCAACTCGGCGGGTTCGTCTCGGAAGTTCAACGCGTTGGCCAGTCGGCTGGAGGTCAGGATGCCGAAGGCCTGCCGGGTGATCGTGTCCATGCCGTCCATCACGCCTCGCGAGTCGGCATCGCGGCGGAACCGGTCGAACGATTTCAGCAACTGCTTGCGGTTGCCGAGCCGATCGAGCGAGATGCCCTTGAGCGTGATGTCGGCGCCACTCTCGGCGTCGGCGTTCACCTGTTCCTTGGAGACTCCCGACTTGTAGACAATGTCGTCCCGCTTCCTGCGGTTGGTTTCGAACCCGGCGTGGCCGATGCCCAGGAAGCCCGACTGGTTCAGGCTGGCCCGCGTCGTCGATTCGGCGTTGGGTGGCGAGAGGCTGATGAAGGCTGGCAGGGACGGGTCGATGGGGCCATGGATCTTCGAGGCCACCGCACCCAGCGAGGGCCAGCCACCCAGGGGGAACCCCGGCCGGTGCGGGCTGTCGCCCATCTGGGGATGCGTTTCCCAGCCGGTGAGGTTGATGTGCACGTTGTGGTCGTTGAGTCCGCCATGGAGCGAGCGAACGATGGCCATCTTGTCCATGATCGCCGCCGTCCGCGGCATCGTTTCGCCCAGGTCAATCCCCGGCACGTTGGTCCGGATCGGCTGGAACGGGCCGCGGATCTCCGAGGGCGCTGTCGGTTTCAGATCGACCATGTCCTGGTGAGGTGGGCCACCGGGCAACAGGATCATGATCGTGGCCTTGTGCGACCTCGAGTTGCCCTGGACCGCCTCGGCCGCCAGGACCTCGCGCAGTCCCATCCCTCCCATCGCCAGGCTGCCGATGGACAGGAAACTGCGGCGGGACAGGCCGTCGCAGAATCGGGACTGTGGTCCGAGGATGTTCAGCATGGCGGTGTGATCGCAATGCGGGGTCGATTGAAAGTCGCCACAAGTATTATCGGAAGAATTCGGTCCAAGACAACACGAAGGGTTGTCTTGGGGCACTCTTGTTTCGGTTTGATGATCACAGGGTGAAGGTGCGAACCAACTGGTCGTACCCGGCGGAAGCCAGTTTTTGTCCGTCGGGCGAAAACGCGACGGCCAGGATCGGTGTGTCGTGAGCCGTGGTTTGCGTGAGTTGCTGGCCAGTGGCGACGTCCCATGTCCTCAGTTCGCCGTCCCAGCCTCCGGTCAGAAGTTGTGAGCCGTCACTGTTGAAGGCCAGTGAGTGGACGAAGTTTCGGTGACCCAACAGGTTGGTGACCACGCGGCCATCGGAGACCTCGCGAATCTCGACGTGGCCCACAACGCTGCGGTCGGACTGATGTTGGCCGTAACCGCAGGCCAGCAGGCGGCCATCGGGTGAAAACGCCGTGGCATGCACCCAGGCGGGGTCGGCCGAGATGACAGTTGGCTTGGGAATCCCGGTGGTTTCCCAGGCCACCCGGTTCCAACTGCGGGTGACCTTGTCGGCCTGGACGGTGTGGAGTGTCTGGCCGTCGGGAGCAAACAGGACCGAGTAGAGCTTGTGGTTGAACCCACCCAGTGTGGCCTGCAGGGCCGCGGCGGAGGGGTTGCCGTTGACGTCCCAGATCCGGACCGTGCGGTCGTAACCACCACTGGCCAGCCAGCGGCCATCGGGTGACCAGCCCAGCGTGTGCACCACATTTTTGTGGCCGAGGAGTTCGGTCTGCTCGTCTCCGGTGGCGACGTTCCAGAGCTTGACGACGCTGGTGTTGTTGGCACTGCCGGAGGCCAGTGTCTTGCCGTCGGGGGAAAACGCCAGGCAATAGACCTCCGACTTGTGTCCTTCGAGCACCGCCCGCTGGGTTCCGGTTTCGAGGTCCCACAGCCGGATCCACTCGTCCCACCCGCCGGAAGCCAGCGTGTGGCCGTCGGGCGAAAAGGCCAGCGAGTAAATCCAGCTGGTGTGTCCGGGCAACTTGTGCGCGGCGGTCGCGGCGGTGTTGGCTGCGGCTGGCATGATCAGGTTCCCACCAGGGTTGTGATGGGAGTGCCCTTGCAGACGCGGTGTGGTCGGCCGAGGAAGTCGTGGAAGACCCGGGTGACGTCGATTCCCAGCAGGTGGAAAATTGACGCGCCGATATCGAATGGAGACACGGCGTCCCGGGCGGGGTAGCCCGCCTTGCTGTCGGATGCTCCAAAGATCTCTCCGCCACGAATACCGGCGCCGGCCATCACGACCGAGTAGCAGAACGGCCAGTGCTGGCGTCCCCCCTCGGCACTGATACCCGGTGTCCGGCCGAACTCGCCCATCAGCACCACCAGGGTGTCTTCGAGCAGGCCCCGCTGGGCCAGTTCGTCGAGCAGGGCGGCGACGGCCATGTCGGTGGGCGGTAGCTGCCAGTTCTTGAGGTTGGCGAAGTTGTTGATGTGGTTGTCCCAGCCGATGTCGGTGCGTCGCCGTCCGTTGCGCCAGTAGACATTCACCAGCGGCACACCGACCTCGACCAGTCGCCGGGCCAACAGGCAACTCTGGCCAAAGGGGGTGAATCCGTAACGCGAACGGACCTCGTGTGGCTCGTCGGCCAGGTTGAAAGCCTGACGAGCCTTGCTCGAAGCGACCAGCGAAAAGGCCTGCTGGTAATAGTCGTCAAATCCGACCAGTTGCTTGCCTCGCTCGGCCTTGTCGAAACCCTTTTCGACCGACGCCAGCAGCTTGCGGCGGCGGTCGATGCGGATGTTCGACAGCGAACCACTCGGGTTGCGGAAGGCGGGAGGATTGAACTCGCCGAAGGTGGGGTCGTGAGCCGGCTTGTAGTTGTCGACCGCCTTGACCAGGAACGGGTCGAAACTCTTGCCCAGGAACCCCGCGTTCTGGCCCGGGACGATTTTCCCCGAGTTGGTTTGCAACAGGCTGGGCAGTTGGACGTACTCGGGCAGCCCGTTGCGACGGGGTTTCAGATGGGCCAGTACCGCTCCGATATTCGGGTTGTCAGTTGGCTTGGCCGCGTTCCGCTTGTCGAGCCACTGGTAGCGGTTGCCGGTCATCATGTCGTGGAAGGCTGCCTGGTGATCCCCCTCGCTGTGATTCACCGACCTGGCGATCGTGAACTTCTCGGCATGCCGGGACAGCAGTGGCAGGTGGTCACAGATCTCCACGCCCGGCACATTGGTTGGGATCGGCAAAAATGGGCCGCGGATCTCTGCCGGGGCATCAGGCTTCAGGTCAAACGTGTCCTGGTGGGGCGCGGCGCCCCAGAGATGCATCAGGATGCACCGTTTGGCGCGTCCGAAGGTGGTCGTTGGACCCGCCGCGTCAGCCCCGTTCTGCAGGGCGAGCATTTCCGGCAGTCCCAGTCCCAGCGATCCCAACGCCCCAACCCGCAGGAATTCACGGCGTGGGTGCCGTGGCGAGGTGGCAAGCTGTTGGCCCAGGATGGAAAGCATCAGTGCCTCATGCGATGACGATGTCTGACTTGGTGCTCTCGACAATCGCGAACAGTTCGGCCTGTTCGGCGGCCGGGACCTCGAACTTGTCCAGGGTGGTCCGGAAGTCATCGAGGAATGCCTGCCACTCCACCTCGTTGATGTCCAGGTGCTCGTGTGATTCGGCCATCGACCGGCCGGTGTAAGTCTGTGGCCCCCCGGTTGCCCAGCAGACCTGCTCGGTGACCAGGTACTTGAAGCCGGCCGGGTGCACCTTGTGATGCGCCTCGTCGACCTTGGGGTTGGCATTGAGCCTGGGGTCGGACATCACGCGGTCGATGAAATCATCGACCACTGCAGCGATGGCAAAGACGCCGCCGAGTCGTTCGTACAGTGATGGGGTGTCTTCGGTGGTGTTCATGTTCCAGGTCGCATTCAGGACAGGATCTCGTTGACGACCCGACCGTGCACATCGGCCAGGCGGGACTCAGAGCAATTCTGATACGGGTTCGCGATGGTCCAGCAGGTACTGCGGTCGGCCAGCCTGGTCGTCGATCGTGGCGGTCATCGGGTCGATGCCGAGGTTCCGGTAGAGCGTGGCGAACACGTCCTGGTAGTGCACCGGCCGGTCCTGGGGCACCTCGCCCAGGCGGTTGGTCGATCCGATGACCTGGCCGACCTTCATGCCGCCTCCGGCCAACAATGCACACGAAGCCTGGGGCCAGTGATCGCGGCCGCCTCCCTTGTTGATTCTCGGGGTTCGCCCGAATTCTCCCCAGGCGATCACGCTGACATCCTGGTCCAGGCCCCGGTTGTGCAGGTCCTCGACCAACGCGGTCACTCCCTGGTCGAGCTTGGGCAACTGGATGGGCAGTCTCGTGAAGTTGGCACCATGTCGGTCCCAACTGCCAAACGACAGCGTGACACATCGGACACCGGCTTCGACCAGTCGCCGGGCCATCAGGAACTGGTCCATCCAGTGTGGTCCGGCGTCTTCTCCAAAGGCCGGTGCCGAACTGCCCCGTCCGTAACGGTCTCGCAGGGCCTTGTCTTCCTTGTCGAGGTTCATCGCCTCGATCAACCGGCTGGAACCCAGCACGTCGAAGGCCTGGCGGGTGAACGTGTCGGCCGACTCGTAGACAGCGGTGCGATCGATGTGGCGACGGAAACGGTCGATGCCCGAGAGGAGGCGTCGGCGGTCGCCGAGCCGATCGAGCGAGACACCATTGAGTTTCATGTTGGCCATGGCTTCGCCGGAGGGCTGGAAGGCCGCATAGCCCTGCCCCAGGAACCCCGGCAATCCCGGGTTCGAGTACGGCGTGTGGCGGGTGGGAGTGGTCAGTCCGACAAACGGTGGCACCGACGCATCGACGGGCCCCTTGAGCCGGGCCACGGCGGATCCCAGCGAGGGGTGCCCGTTCTGGCGACCGCGAGGGCCACTCGGGTAACCCGAGAGTGAGATGTCGGAATTGTGCTGATTGGGTGACCCGTGCAGTGAGCGGATGATCGCGAATTTTTCCATCGAGCGGGCCAGCAACGGCATGTGCTCACAGATCTGGATTCCCGGGACGCTTGTCTCGATCGGTTTGAATGACCCACGGATCTCCTTGGGAGCTTCCATCTTCAGGTCGTACATGTCCTGGTGCGAGGGACCTCCGGAGAGGTAGATCATGATCACGGCCTTGTGACCCAGTCCCCCGGCCTTGACCGCTCGTCCCTCGGCCTTGGCCTGTGCCTCGGCTCGCAGGATGGCCGGCATCGACAGGCCGCCCAGCGCGAGTCCCCCGATCTGCAGAAAGTGCCGGCGGGGCACTCCATCGCAAAAACGGTCAACCTGTCCCTGGATCTTCAGCATGAGACTTCCCCTGGCAGTCTGCCGGTTCTCGACAATACCTATAGAAGGCTATCGGCGGACATTGTACCGGGTGACCACTCCAGAGTGAAACGGCGTTCCACTCGGACCCCGCGGGTGTCTCACAATTTCGGATCGCCAGGTGGTCGAACCGGGCCTAGGGGGTGTCAAACCGGCTGTTGAGGTACGGGGCGATCGGGACGTCGTGTGTCTCGCCCAGAATGTCCTGGGCCGCGACGCGTGCCATCAGCGGGGCCGCCACGATTCCCGTGCGGAATCCACCGGCGACGTTCGAGTACCCGGTGATCCCGGCCACTGGTCCCAGCACCGGAAGTTCATCGGGTGTTCCCGGACGGAGTCCGGCCCAGGTTCTCTTGACGCCGATGTCGGCCAGCGAGGGGATGGCTGTCACCGCACCCCGGCAGAGGCCACGGATGCCTTCCTCTGTGATCGACGTGTCGAACCCGACGTGTTCTGTCGTGCTGCCGATCAGGATCTCGCCGTGGCGTTTTTGTGCGAGATAGCAGGCGGAGGTTGAGAGACATGATGAGAGGGTCGGAGGGAGAGCTTCGGTCAGCACCACCTGCCCGCGAATCGGTTCCACCGGCAACGGGATGTCGGCCGTGGCGGCCAACTGGCCGGCCCAGGCTCCAGCGGCATTGACCACGTGACCGCAGTGAATCGTCTCGTCGCCCATCCGGACCCCCACCACCCGATCACCCTCGCGGAGAATCTCGTCGACCAGCCGATCGTGTTGCAGTTTCGTTCCACTGGCCAGCGCGGCCCGCTTGTACGCTTCGGCCAGCAGCATCGGGTTGACCTGGTTCTCGCCGGGCAGCAATGCTCCGCCGAGAATATCGGTGGTGACGGCCGGTTCGAGTTCGGCGACATCGGCGGGAGAGAGCAGTTCGAGGATGAAGCCATCGGGCAGCCCGCGGGCGATGTTGTCGACGACCGCCTGTTGGCCAATGGTCTGCATCAGGAACAGCAGTCCGGGGCCGGAATCGAGCTCGATGTCGATGCCGGTGAGGTCCTGGAGTTCGGTGGCCAGGTCGGGGAACCGCGAGTTGCTCTCGACCAGGAAATCACGAAAGGTGTCCGGCAGGCTCTCGGGGGCCTGGTCCAACGCCTCGCCACCAGTTCGGGCGGCCTGGTAGATCACCCCACAGCCCAGGCCGACCGCTTCACCGATCGGCCAGAGTCCGCCAGCCGACGCCGAGGTGGCTCGGCCGGGACGATGGCGGTCGATGACCAGCACCTCCAGGTCGCGACGCGACAGTTCCCAGGCGGTGGCATGTCCCGCCACGCCACCGCCGGCAATCACCACGTCGACCGTTGAAGAGGTCATGATGCCCCAGCCGGTTCCGGGGTGCTGGAATTGTTGGATTCGGTGGGACCGGACAGTTCTCCCAGTGTCACCGGGACCAATGGAGTTCGGAAAGCGGGAGGGCCAACCTCCTGGACCGTGTTGTAGCCCAGGTCAACCAAGCGGCGTGCGCAGGCCGGTTGACACATCCGGCCCTGGCAGGGACCCATTCCCAGCCGGGTGGACACCTTGAGGCTTCGCAAGGTTGTGCTGCCCGCGGCGATCGCCGCGTCGACCTCGCTCCGCCGGATCTCTTCACACCGGCAGACGACTGTCGATTCTTCGGCGAGTTGCGAGAGGCCCGGTCGTGGGGATCCCAGTGCGTCCAGTCCCTGTCGGAACCGGCTCAACTGGTGCAGTCGCTCGCGGATCGGTTGGGCCGAGGTCTCGGCCTCGGTGCCCGTGATGGCCCCGCAACTCGAGGCGACTCCCAGTCCGACCAACTGTCCAGCCAATTCGGCGACGATGGAACCGGCCACACCGGCACCATCGCCGGCGGTCCAGACACCCGGGACGCTGGTTTGCCCCCAGGCGTCGGTCACCGGGATCCAGCCGCCCGGCAGGTTGGTGGTGGTCAATTCGCATCCGGCCAACTGGGCCAGTCCCAGTCGCGGAACAAAACCGTAACCGATGCAGAGCGTGTCGGCGACGATTGGTCGTGAACGCCCGTGGTCGGGGACCCAGTCGGCATCGCACGGGGCCACGACGACCTGCTTGAGTCGTCCATGCCCTTCGGCCCGGGTGACAATGTGTCCGGTCAACAGCGGAATGCCCGCCTTGCGGACACCGCCGACGTAGTCGAGCCCCTGCTTGAGCAACTTGCCATCGGCCAGCAGGGAGGGAAGTTTCCAGAAGGCGTCGCGCCGCCGCAGCGTGTCGGCGATGCCGACCACTTGCACACCCATCTCATGCAAGGCCAGGGCGACGACCAGCAGGAAGGGGCCGGTGCCGGCCAGCAGCACCCGGCGGCCAGGTGCCACACCCTGGGACTTGACCAGTTGTTGGGCGGCACCGGGTGTCATCACGCCCGGCAGGGTCCATCCGGGGAACGGAGGCACGTACTCGTAGGCACCCGGGGCCAGGACCAGGTGGTCGGATTCGAGAATCCGGAATCCGTCAGGACCGCAGACGCCCAGCCGGCGTTCGGGGTAGATGCCCACCACGTGGTGCTCCGGAAGGTGGGCGATTCTTCCGGTATGTTCGGCCAGGTGGTGCCTGAGTTTTGCTCCGCGGTCGGGTTCCTGTGGTTTGGTTGAGGGAACGGCCGGGAAGCGGTAGATCTGTCCACCCGGCCGGGGAGCCTGGTCGACGATCGTGACCGACAGGCCACGCTCGGCCAACGAGATGGCCGCCGCCATGCCGGCGGGGCCGGCTCCGACGACCACAATCTGCGGGCTATTTCCGACGGCAGGATCGGACACGTCGGTGCTCATGGCTCGTCCTCCCTCGCCGGGTCTCCAGTTCCGTGTTGGCGGGTGATCACCATGCCGTCGGTGACCGGCACCAGGCAGCCCTGGCGATTGGGGCGGCCATCGATCGTGACCAGGCAGTCGAAGCAGACCCCCATTCCGCAGAAGAATCCCCTGGGAGCACTCTCCTGGGCGGTGGTACGCAGTACAGCCTCTCCCGCCGACCACAATGCTGCCGCAACGCTCTGGCCGGGTCTGGCCAGGAACTGGCGGCCCTCGAACTCAAACTGGACGGTTTCGGATCGAAGTGCGCTGGTTGACATAACACCGTTCTAACCGCAAAGGCGACGAGAGTTTCACCGGGGGAGGCAGGTTTTTTGAATCGGCATGGCTAAGAAAGGTTCAGTTTATGCCGAGGGTGTGGGCGGGCAATGCCAGTTCCGACCTCGGAGCGGTCCCTGGGTAGTTTGCTTGGCCACGGGTTTCCCTGGAGACGGTCCGTTGTTGCATTGGTGTCATCGGTTGCCGTAGGCTCGTCGCCGCGTGCATCTGGTGGTTGGTCGAAAACCTCGATGGGACATTGTCATGGCGTTCGAGTTCAACTGTGTTCACTGTGGCTATTACCTGAAGACCGATGACCAGGAGATCGCGGAGGCGACCCAGTGTCCGGTTTGTGGAAACGCTGTCGAGTCTCCATCCGACGCGAGTGCTCTGCCACCGGGCATTGGTGTGGGCGATGATCTCTCTGGCCAGGACAATGCACCTGAGCCGTCGGCACAGTCCGTCTCGCCTGGCCGGCTCGAGATCGACGACGTGTTTTCGACCGCCTGGGCGATGTTCAAGGACCGCATGGGGATCGTGGTAGGTGGCGTGTGGATCCACGCGATCGTACTGGGGATTTTCAGTACCCCCACGAGTATTGCTCAGAGCATGTTACAGGAAAACCCGCCGCCTGATTTGGTTGGAGTGCTCGTGGCAGTCGTAATCGGTGGAAACATCCTGTCGCTGCTTCTTGGCGCGTATATGAACGGCGGCCTCATGCTGTTCCTGTTGAAGCTGGCTCGCGGCGAGGGGGCGGAGATCGCGGACATTTTTCGTGGTGGCCGGTATTTCGGGAGAATGCTGCTGTGCACGATCTGTTTTGGAATCGTGGTGGGTTTGGGATTCGTGGCCTGTGTGCTCCCCGGAGTCATTTTGATGCTGACGTACGGAGTGTACCAATGGGTGCTCGTCGATCGTGACCCATCCGGTCTCCTGGACGCTTTGTCCCAGGCCAAGCAGGTCACCAATGGTCACAAGTTACAACTTCTTGTCATTGGTGTTGCCATTATGGGCATCAATATCGCTGGGATGCTGGCGTGCTGCGTGGGGTACATCTTCACGATCCCGTTCTCGAACTTGATCATGGCGGTGGCGTACCTGCGGATGACAGGGCAACCGACCATCATGGACGTGGGGTGGCCGTCGGCGAACGAGCAACCGACTGCTGAAATCCAGGACGAAGACCATTCCTGGTGAGGGTGATTGGAAGTGAGCCTGCGTCGCCGGGTGTTTCCCTCCGGCCGGTCACAGCCCGGGGCGTTGTTGCCGGGGCGGATTCCTGCAATCGGGTCAAGAGTCGGACACAATTCGGTTGGACAAAATGAAACCGGTGCGATTGGCCGTTGCGGGGCTCGGGTGGATTGGCAGAAAACACGCGCAGCTCATCGCGGAACACGATGACTGTTTGCTGGTCGGCCTGTGTGATGCCGACGACCGCCACGCGCCCGTCGCCCGTGAGTTCGGGGTTCCGTTCCACACGGACATCGAACAACTGCTGGAGAATGAAGCGGTCGAGGGGGTGGTCATCGCCACTCCCAACCGGGTGCATGGAGTGATGGCCGAGGCGTGTGCCCGCCATTCGGTGCATGCCCTGATCGAGAAGCCAGTTGCAGAAACGCTGGAAGACGCTCGCCGGGTGGTTCGCGTCTGTGACCAGGCTGGGACCCGTGTGCTCGTCGGGCACCATCGTCGACACAGCCCGTTCATTCGCGAGGCACGGTCGATAGTTGCCAGCGGCACCCTGGGGCAACTGGTGGGGGTTTCCATGTTGTGGGCCCTGGCCAAGCCGGATGATTACTTCGACCAGGACTGGCGTGGTCAACGTCCCGGTGGTGGGCCGACCTTGATCAATCTCATCCACGAACTCGACAGCCTGCGATTCATCTGTGGAGAAATCCGACAGGTTTACTCGGTGGCAAGCTCGGCCGTGCGGCAACTGGAGGTTGAGGATTCGTTGAGCATCACGCTGTCGTTCGAGAATGGAACGTTGGGATCGATCCTGGCTTCCGATGCCACTCCCTCCCCCTGGTCTTACGAGGCGACGACCGGAGAGAATCCGCATTATTTTCGTGCCGATGAGAACAGCTATCATTTTCTCGGCACGGCCGGCTCGCTGTCGTTCCCAAGGATGGAGGTCTGGAGGTACCCCGATGGGGTGACCGGTTGGCAGCATCCGTTGGAAAACTCGCGGCACCACGTTGAAGAGGCCGATCCGCTACAGAATCAACTGGAGCACTTCTGTCGTGTTGTGAGAAACCAGGAGGAGCCACTGGTTGATGCCCGCGATGGGCTACGATCGCTTGCGGCAGCCGTTGCAGTGCTCGACTCGGCAGAGCGTGGAGTGCCCGTTGAGGTTCCGAAATCATGAGTGGCCGGGTAAGTGATGATCAGGAATAATCAGGAATGATCAGGAGGAACGTGCTTCATGCACCTGGATGATCGTCAACTAGCGGAGTACGAAGAACAGGGCTACCTGTTCTTCCCCGGCCTGCTGGATCGTGCCGAGGTTGCGGCGCTGCAGCAGGCCATGCCCGAGATTCTCGACCGCCCGGGTCCGGAGGTGATCCGCGAGAAGGACGATTCCACTGCAGCGCGGCTCGCTTTCGGGGCGCACATGTATTCGGAGCCCTTCAGGCGGTTGTCACTGCTTCCACGGCTGGTTGAACCGGTTCGTCAGTTGCTAGGGGATGATGTTTATCTCCATCAAAGCCGGATGAATCCCAAGCAGGGCTTTGGCAGCGGCGAGTCCTGGGAGTGGCACCAGGATTACAGCGCGTGGCACGTGGTCGACGGCATGGCCGAACCGCGGTGCGTGATGACGGCCGTTTTTGTTGACGATTGTACGGCGGCGAAATCGCCGCTGCTGGTGATTCCGGGCTCCCACCGGGATGGGTTCCTGGATTCGATCCAACTGCATCAAGACGCCGACGGCTATTCCCTGTACCACGTCGACCGCGACACGTTCGAGCGGCTCGCCGAGGAAAACGGCATCGAAGCTCTCGTCGGCCCGGCCGGTTCGGTCTGCTTCTGCCACAGCATCGTGGTTCACGGATCGGCCAACAACGTGTCGCCGTGGCGGCGAGCCATCATGTACCTGATCTACAACGCTGTCAGCAATGCGTGCACCAACGGCGACCGGCCGTGGTTTCAGAACAATCGCGACTTCACGCCGCTTGAGACGGTCGACGATGACGCGTTGCGTGAGTTGTCCACGTAGAACCAACGGGACCTGGGACGGATGGCCAGCGGCGAAACCGCTGTCGGCCAATGGCGAACAGCCCGCCGCAACCGGGTGCGACGAGCTGTTTTGGTCTCGAGTCGGGATGACAGGATTTGAACCTGCGACCTCTGCGTCCCGAACGCAGCGCTCTGCCAGGCTGAGCTACATCCCGAGGACAGG
>CAWVUS010000127.1:0-14243 GCA_963933195.1 uncultured Planctomycetaceae bacterium | reverse complement strand
TCCCGAAAGCTCCCGGCTTCCAACCGGGCAGATTGGTCGGTCTCAGGAAGCCACCAACCTGAAACGGGATATCGCATCTCTTGGCATTGTTTTCGATGATCCGCGTTGCCGCGCGGCCAGGCGCGGGTAATGGCACCTTTCGGGTCATCTTTCCGTCAACGAACATGTAGCCAGTCTGATCCCGATAGCGAAACTGCCAGGCGAAGTGATGCCATCCGGTATCCCGAATCCGTCCCCAGTCTTTTCCGATCCAGCCGTGACGGTAGCCGGGCCAGAATGCGCCGCCCACGTCGTTGTTCGGGTCTTTGCCCTTGTGGGAACCGATGAAACGGGCTCCGGGCAATAGACCATCAAGGAGTGTTGCGTTGGAATTGGATCTTTCGGTTCGCAGGTAAAAGAGCCAACCGTGTCGGTATCCATCTGCCAGGGCGGCCCCCTCCTCGTCGGTTCCGCAGATGTTGGCGAACGTGTAACCGTTGGTCCTGGCAGTCGAATTGGGACGGTCCTTTCCCCCTGGACCGGTGTAGCGCACCCAGGCTTCGATGGTCCATTCCCTGGTGCAGGTTCGTAGATGAAGCTTGTCGTTATTGGTCGGCCCGACCAGCAGGTGGTCGTTTTGCCGATCGAAGCGTGCTGTTGTCCCGAAGCCCGGGCGGCGTCCCCAAAGCGACCGCTTGAACGCTCGCAGGGTCAGTTTCTTGTCACCGGTCGCGTCGTGAGTCCGGTTGCCCGTGCCCTCATCAAAGTGATAGAGCACGACGGTGTGTTTGTCTGGCTCAAACGGTCGTCGCCACGCGTCATCACCTCGCGACACAGACGTACAGGCTGCTACGGCCAGGCACGAGATGACACTCACTCGATGCATGCAGTGAATACTCGTCAACATGAGTCCTTCAGTCATTGTTCAACCCGCTGGATCCGAACCATGCCTTCCGTCGGCGAAAAACATGTTCCTTCTTCAACCATAGTCGATCGGGTGGTTTTCTGTTCAATGAGTGATTTACTTCCCGAAGTGCTTCGAAAGGAATTCCAGCGTCTTGCCGTTTGACCACTCGTGGGGGCCATCGAAGAAGTCCGCTTCGATTCTCTTGGGGACGCCCAGCAGGGTGTAGACGCGTTTGAGTTTTCCGAGTCCTTGTCGCGCGTCGGCAATGGGTGCACTTTTGTCTCGCTGGCCGTTGATGAGCAGAACGGGCCGGGGGGCGTGCAGCGCCACCACGTCGGACATCTCGCCGTACTGCATTACGCCCGGCAAGCAATTGCAGATGCAGTGGTTCATTGCGAAAAACGAGTTGCGGTAGGACGAGAAAACGCCCGCCATCATCACCAGCTTGACGCGGTCGTCAAGAATTGGCAGGTAGAGAGACAGCGTGCCGCCGCCGGACAGCCCGGCGATGCCGATTCGCTTCGTGTCGACCTTTTTCTGCGTTTCCAGAAAGTCGATCACCCGCATCGCATCCCAACACCGTAGACCCGCCGGAGACATGCCCAGCAGCAGGCTGTTCATGGTCACGTTCTGGCAACTGCGTTTTGGAGACCCGCCGTATGGGTCCTGGTATCCAGCCGTCTCGTTCCATCCGCGGACGATTGGCAACGCCGTCACGTAACCGTGCTCGGCAAAGAAACGGGCGAAATCGCGGGAGAGCACCGATCGTGCCTCGCCGGGTTTTCTACCTTCTCCCAGGTAAGGCACGACGCCGTCGTGCCCGTGAAGACAGACGATCGCGGGCGTCCGCTTCTTGATCTCGTGTGGCACGAAGTAATAAACCGGGCACCAGAAAGTCTTTTCGGTTTGAATGTAAATCTTGTGCCGGGTGAACTTGTCGAACCGCTTCTTCTCGATCCACTTCACTTCCAGCGGCACGCGTTCGGGCATCCGCCCCAGGACCTCGAGCATTTTTTTTCGGAAGCCGGTCCGCCATGCCTTGTGCTCTTTGACCGTGGTGGCGTTCCAGGCAAGCTTCGGGGGCGTGGAATCAGCCAAACCGCGAAAACTCGTTGCCACCCGGTTCTCAGACGGTTTCTCCGACAACGCGGCGACGGGATTGCGGACTGGAAACAGTGAAACGAATCGGTCGTTGTCGATCGGTGCTTCGAGAGTTGATTGGGAGGAAAGCCCCCGCTTCTTGTCCACATTGGATGATCGTTTCGATTTCAGCGGCTTGATTCGGACGTTGCGGTACTCGATGTAGTGTCCCTTGGGCGAATGCGAATCCTGCAGGCCGATGTAGCCTTTCAGCGGTTTCTTTTTCGTGATTGCATTGGTCGACTGATCGAAGTCGATGCACTTGATGCCGTCGGATTTCACGGTGACCCGGGGGCCCTGGCAGCGGATTTCGAATGTGTGCCACTTGTCGGCCGACTCATCCGGTCGCGGTTTGACGGCGACGAAACCATACAACGATCCCGTGCAATGGCTGTCGTCGCGGCGGGCGTTGGAGATTTGCACTTCGTAGCCAGTCACCAATCGCTGGGCAACGGGACTGAGAGCCAGGTCGGTGCCCGAGCGAATGAACACTCCGCTGTTGCCGCCCTTGGAGACCTTCCACTCGACTTTCAGAATGAAGTTCGCGTATTTCTTCTTCGTGCGCAACCACTGGCCACCTTGGCCGCCATCGGAATGGATGACACCGTCCTTGATCGCCCAGCCCTCCGGCTTGCCCATGATCGTCCAGCCATCGAAGTTCTTGCCGTTGAAGAGTGGCACGAAGCCGTCATCGCCCTTCTTGTCGCCGCAGAAACCACGACCGCACATCAAGGCCACAAACGCCACGAGCATCGCTGTTCGATAGGACATCGTCCACTTTCCTTCGGTAGGAGTGACCCGCGGATGGGATCATGCAGTTGAACTCAGAACCTGCGTTGATTTGCAGTTCCGAGAGTCCCGCGGGCCCTGATTGCATCACAGTTGTGCATCGTGATCAAGAACCGGACAGTCGCGGAAGCGATACTGTCGCCGGTAACAGTGGGGATGACTACATCAAGGACTCGCCCTCGGAGATCGACGAGTCGTTCACCTTCTGGGTGGACTGGGTCGACGACGACTGAGACCTTCACCGACCTGGTCAACACGTTGTGGCAAAATCCACCCATGGCCGAACGCATGATGGTCACCTGCCCTGGCTGCGACGGCGTCGTCTCCGTGTCACCGACCGGCACTGCGGCCGAGGTGCGGTGCCTCAAGTGCGACGAAATGGTCTACACCAGGAGCGCTGAAGGTGGTGAATGGTGGGCCAACGTTCTGGTGGCTGACCCGACAGCCGAAAAACCGGTGGCGGTTCCGGTTGCAGCCGAGAAGGTCGATGTTTCGGAAGTGGTTGCTACGACGTCGATCGGAAATCCTCCGCCACCTCCAAACCAGAGGATGTTGGAACTTCAAAAAGCTCGCGATTCGTTAAAGATGTACCGTGTGAGAACTTCTGACCACGGTTGGCTCTGGGTGCTCTTGGTAATCATAGCGGTGTTCAGGCTGTTTAATTTGTGAGTCGGATAACCCGACCACATCACGGCTGCCTCCCCATGTGTGTGCGTCTGCTCGTACGCGCGAGGCACCCAAGTCGCACCCCCATAGTTTCCCACGAGACGTCCAACTGCGGTCGGTCCACCCGAACAGTCCGGCAGTCTTGGATGATCTCCAGGTCATTTGACATTGCCTTGCCCAACCAAGAAGCTTGTCTGGTGGAAGTTGGACAAGCATGATCCGTCGGGTGGGGTGCTCGGCGGATGTCCGTCCGTGAAGTTTGGGGAGACTGTCACACGATCGCTTCATGATCTGTTGATTCACTGCATGGCTCGCTGCCCGTCCCGTCGTGGAGGCAAGGTCTCCGGCACTTTGTGTCAACGGTGACCACCGCCGCGGAACGGAGAGGACGGTCTGGAAACCCGGCACCGAGACCGGCTCGCTCTCCCATGTTGTCTACCCCTCTTGCTGCCAAGGCGAGGGAAGAACTGTGCCTCCGGAACGTATCGGCCCCTACGAGATCATCAAGCCCATCGGCCAGGGTGGCATGGGCGAGGTCCTGCTCGGTCGTGACGACCGTCTCGATCGTCAAGCCGCGATCAAGGTCCTGCCCGAGAAGCCAGACGACAACGAACAACGGCGGCAACGCTTTCTCGAGGAAGCCCGTTCGGCCTCCGCGATCACCCACCCGAATGTCTGCGTGATCTACGACATCGGTGAGACCGACGAGGGCCAGCCATTCATCGCGATGGAGTACGTCGAGGGCAACACGCTCGATAAACTCAACTCGACCGGCCCGCTCGCCACTGAACTCACAACCGAGTTCACCATCCAGATCGCCGATGCGCTGCAGGTCGCACACGAGGCGGGTGTTGTTCACCGCGACATCAAACCCTCCAACGTCATCATCAACGCACGTGGGCAGGCCAAGGTGCTCGATTTCGGCCTCGCCAAGCGGCTCGACGACTCCCCCGAGGCCGCCCAGAAGCGACTGGTCGAAACACACGAGGGACAGGTGCTGGGCACTCCCAGCTACATGAGTCCCGAACAGGTCATGGGGCAGCCGGTCGACGGGCGATCCGACATCTTCAGTCTCGGCGTGGTGATGTACGAGATGATTACCGGTCGACAGCCGTTCACCGGACGGGCACTCGGCGAAACCTTGCAGAAGATCTGCCAGGACACGCCCGAGAGCATGGCCAAGCACAATGACCAGGTCCCCCAGGGACTCGAACGCATCACGCTCAAGTGCCTGCAAAAGGATCCCACGCACCGATACCAGAACGCCGGCGAACTCGTCGCCGATCTTAAGACTGTCGCCGCGGTCCTCAGTGATGACGCCGCTGAACCTGTCTCCGCGGCCGTGGCCCAGGCGATGACACAGATCGTCCAATGGGACCCCGACAGCACCATGCTCTCGGCCGACGATATCCGCCAGAGCGACATCCTGATCAGCTGCTCACAACTCGACAACCAGCCGGTCGCCGGGAAAGACGAGGGCTGGATCTCCCGGTTCCATCGCAACCTGAAGATCCGCCTGGAACAACTGACCGGCGAGCGGATGAACGTCGCGTTCTGCGAGATGCCTCCGGGAAGCGATCAGATCGACGAGACCGTTCTCAACGCCATCCCCGACGCACCGACCATGGTGGCCGTGGTGTCGCCGCCGTTCGCCAAGTCGACCGCATGTATCGACGGCACCACCCGGTACTGGTCCGAGATGCTCGACGGCTCCTCGACCGGCGCCGTCGCCAAGTCGCTCTTCAAGGTTGTCAAAACACCGGTGGAGGACGAGGACCTGCAACCGCAGGTTGCACGGATCTTCCAGCAACTCCTCTCCTATGACTTCTTTGACCAGGACCCCGAGACCAATCGGGTCAGGGAATTCGACGAGGCCTACGGCGAGGCGGCCGCACAACGTTATTACGAGATGATCTACGACCTGGCCTACGAGATCGCCGACGCGGTCAAGAAGTCCCGGCAATCTGACACCACCGGATCCATCAGCCAACTGAGGAAGTCGATCTACCTGGCCGAGGCTACCTCTGACCTGAGAGACGAACGGGAGAACCTCCGTCGCGAATTTCTCGAACAGGGACACCTCGTCTACCCGGACCGATCGCTCCCCATTGAACTGGGAGAACTCGAATCGGCCGTGCAGGGGTACCTCGACGACTGTGACGTGATCGTCCAGTTGATCGGCGGTCGGTACGGCTTCACACCCGAGGGTGCGGACGAATCGGTGATCGTGATCCAGAACCGCCTGGCCCGCGCCACGGCCGAATCACGACAGACCCCACGGTTCCTCTGGCTCTCGCCCGAGAGCCAGGCCGAGGACGAACGGCAGCAGCAGTTCATCGAGTCCCTGCGACAGGAACCGGCCACCAGCCGTGGGGTCGAGGTGGTCCGTGAGTCGATCGAGAACTTCAAGGAACTGCTCGAACAACGTTGGCAGGCCGAGTTGTCGCAACAACAGCAACAGGCGGCCGGCGGCGGTGAGGCCGGACCGGCCGGTGAAACCACCAGCGTCTACCTGATCTTCGAGGAACGTGACGAAGCATTGGCCGAACCGGTCGAGGACTTCCTGTACGAGCAGGGGGTCGAGGTGATGCTCCCCGAATTCCAGGGGGACGAACACGAGATCCATTCGTTGCACCTGCAACATCTCACCGATTGCGATGGCGTCATCGTCATCTACGGCAGCAGCAGCAAGGCCTGGGTCGACATCAAGGTGCGCGAGTTGACCAAAGCACTCGGGTACCGCAACGGCCGCCCCATCGAGAAGGCGGCGGTGGTCATCGCACCACCACTCGACCGACGCAAGGAACGGTTCCGCAGCCTGTCGGCCGATGTCTTCGCACCCACCGGGGACGCGATCGACCCAACGGTCCTTGCTGGCTTCTGCCAGGAACTCAAGGACCTCTCTTCTTCCACGCCAGGAGATGCGGTCGCCTGAGACCGTTCGACTCCATCACGTCCTGAAAGACGCTTTAGCAGCCATGACTGACCGCAAGATCTTCAACCCGTTCCCCGGCCTCCGACCGTTCGGTGCCGAGGAGGACTACCTGTTTTTTGGTCGTGAAGAGCAGACCCGCGAACTCCTGCAATTGTTGCGGACGCATCGCTTCCTCTCGGTCGTTGGCACCTCCGGCAGCGGCAAGTCCTCGCTGGTCCGCGCCGGCCTGCTTCCCGCTCTGTACGGCGGCACGATGGTCGGCGTCGGGTCGGACTGGTCGACGGTCGTCTTCCGGCCGGGCGGCGATCCGCTGTTGAACCTGGCCGAGGCGATGATCGAGGCGGACCTGTACGACACGGACGACGAGGAGGCCCCGCTGAGGATCCGTGCCACGCTCAGCCGCAGCCGCCTCGGGCTCGTCCAGTCGGTCAAGCAGTCGGATCTGCCGGAAGGCACCAACTTGCTGATCGTGGTTGACCAGTTCGAAGAACTCTTCCGGTTCCGTGACACATCGCCGGAACACCAGGGCCGCGCCACCGCGTTCGTCAAGCTGCTGTTGAATGCCGTTGCCGATCCCGAGCTGCCGGTCTATGTCGCCATCACCATGCGGTCCGACTATCTCGGCGATTGCGCGCAGCTGCCAGGCCTGGCCGAGGCGGTCAATGACGGGGAGTACCTGATCCCCAAGCTGACCCGCGACCAGAAACGGGACGCGATCGAAAAACCGGTCTCGGTGGGAGGCGGCCAGATCTCCCCCGCCCTCGTCCAGCAGCTCCTCAATGATGTCGGCGACGATTCCGACCAGCTTCCCATCCTCCAGCACGTGTTGATGAGGATCTGGGACCGGTGGGAGACCGACCACGACAACTCCGAAGCCATCGACCTGCGTCATTACGACTCGGTCGGTGGCATGGACAACGCCCTCTCGTTGCACGCCGACGAGGTTCACGACGAACTCCCCGACGACAGCAGTCGTCACCTGGCCATGCGGATCTTCCAGGCCATCACCGAACGAGATGACGACGAGCGGGGCACACGGCGTCCGACGCGACTCGGAGAACTCTGCAACATCGTCAATGGCAGTCAGGACGACGTCGCCGTGGTGCTCGACTCCTACCGACGGGCGGGGCGAACCTTCGTGATGCCCGGCCAGGAGGTGGCGTTGCAGCCGGAGACGGTGATCGACATCTCACATGAAAGCCTGATGCGGGTCTGGCAGAGGCTGAAGGGCTGGGTGGCCGAGGAATCCCAAGCCGTGCGGATCTACCGCCGCCTGGCCGAAACGGCCGCGTTGCACGCCGAGGGCGAGGCCGGGGTCTATCGCGACCCGGACCTTCAGATCTCCACAAGCTGGCGAGACAGTTCGGAACCAACCGAAGCGTGGGCCCAGCGGTATCACACTGGTTTCGACACCGCGATGACCTTCCTGGATCAAAGCTGGGAAACAGCACATGCCGAGGAAGAGGCGCGCGAAGCGGCACGACAACGGGAACTGGAACAGGCCAAGAAACTGGCGGATTCGGAACGCAAGCGGGCCGAGGTCCAGGCACGGGCCAAGAAACGGCTCTACGTGCTCCTGGCCGGCATCTCGGCCGCGCTGATGGTCGCCGTCGGGATGTACATCTATGCCGAGGGCCAAAGAGAGCTCGCCGAAACCAATCGCAAGCAGGCTGTCGCGAACGCGAAAACCGCCACCAAGAATGAAGAACTGGCCAAGAAGAACGCGACCGAGGCCGAGAAGAATGCCGGGGAAGCCAGGCGGCAGGAGACAATCGCACTGAAGAATGCCGACGAGGCCAAGACGCAGGCTCAACTCGCAGAACAAGCCCGAGCCGAGGCTCGCAATGGGCTCTACCGGTCACAGATGCTGATCGCACACCAGAGCATCACTCAGGGAGAGAGCTTCGAACAGGCCGCCCGCCTCCTGGACGAATGGCGTCCCCGATCCGGAGAAGACGATATCCGAGGCTGGGAATGGCACTACCTCAACTCTCTTCGTGAAACCGACGGACAATTCATCTCGACAACCTCCAATTGGCACACCGCGGCGGACTGGTCCCCGGTGAGTGATCATCTGGTGGCCTACGGAGCCGGCGACGGTTCCATTGTCCTCTACGACGTGGTCAAGGATGAAGAGATCCGTCGAATGGTTGGACACGCCGGAAGGCTGAACGGCCTACGATTCAGTCGTGACGGAATGCTCCTTGTGAGTGGAAGTCGTGACAACACGGTCCGCGTCTGGGATGTTCGATTGGGCATTGAACGCCAGAATTTCTCAGGGCACAGCGGACCGGTTCATACCGTGGACTTCTCCACGGACAACAAGCGTATCGTCTCCTCCTCGTTCGATCGCACATCGAGGATTTGGGAGATCAGTACCGGCAAGTTGGTCAACACGCTGGAGTGCCTGGCCAACTCGCCGGCTGTCAGCCGTTGGAGTCCTTCGGGTGAATGGATCGCCACTGGCATTGGTGACCATGAGATCCGAATTCGAAACTCCCGGACTCTCGAGACAATCAAGTCCCTCAGATGCAATTCTCCCGTGGTCACCGCCCTGGACTGGTCCAGCGACTCCAAGCTCCTTGCCTGTGGAACAGAGAGTGGTGACGTCGAGATCATCGACGTCACCATGGGGAAAAGCGTCTCGCGGCTCTCTGGTCACAACGCCCGTGTGCTGTCGATCCGATGGACCCCCGATGACAAGGGGCTCATCAGCGGTGGAAACGACGGCATCGTGCGGATCTGGGACACCACCTCCGGATCGCTCACAGAGTCCTTCGATGGCCAGGTCTTCGGAATCTCCGATGTGGCATGGTCTTCCGATGGGCGCTCCGCCCTGATCAATGGGGTTTCCGGGCGACTGAGGATCAAGCGGCCCGAAGTAGAATCGAACGATGATTCGAAGTCTCCCCATACAGGTATCGCCGCCAGCGTCGCCTGGCACCCGTCGCAGAACCTCCTCGCCTATGGAGGGGACGACCGGTTGTTGCATGTCGTCTCGATGGACAACACCAACTCACCAGGCAAGTTGCCCGGCCACACCGGCAAGATCAACGCCGTGTGCTTCAGCCCAGTCGGCAAGTGGATCGCCTCAGGTGGAGGTGACAATTCCCTGAGAATCTGGGACACGGCCCGCCTGAAAGCAGTCAGCACATTTGATGATCTTGACGCGAACGTCCAATCACTGGCATGGAGTCCCGACGGCAAACGACTGGCGGTGGGCCTGGGCAAGCCCAACACGTGGGCCTTTGGCAACGTCGCCGTCCTGCCCAACAGCATTGTCATCCTCGACATGACGGACCCCGGCAAGCCACAGGTTGAGCACACGATGACCGCTCACCTGTCTGTGCTGACGCTGGCTTGGAACAGCACATCCGACCGGCTGGCCACCGCCGGCATCAGTCACCGACGTGACGAAGAACGGATCCGCATCTGGGACGCCGAAACTGGCGCCGAATCGGGAAAACTGACGTTGCCGCTGGAGGTCGTCTTTGACCTGGACTGGACAGATGCGGACAAGACCCTCGTCATCGGAACTCGCAACAGCCTTGGGCAGGGATTTGTCAAGTTCCTGAAGGTCGAGGATGGTTCAGTCCAACGGACGCTTGAGGGCCACGATGGGGTGTATTCCGTTGCCCTGAATCGGGACGGCACTCGGCTGCTCACGGCTGGCAAAGATCGGAGCGTCAAGGTCTGGGACCGGAATAGTGGTGCTGAGGTGTTGACCATCGCGAACTCGACATCGGCCGTCTTCTCGGCCGCCTGGTCATGGGATGACACCCAGATCGCTGCCGTCGGAGCCGAGTTGGGGATCTTCAATGCCTACAGCAGTTTCCTGGAAGAACGTTCGCCGTCGCTGCTGCTGAGTCTCAACGAGAAAGAAACCAAATCCGGACTCGGTGCCATTGAACTGCTGGCGCGGGCCGAGCTTCATACGCAGCGAAACGACTGGGACGCCGCAGCTGCAGATCTTGTGGCCTACAACCAACCGCTGGACCAACCGAGCAAGTGGTTCATCATGCCATGGCGGATCCAGGGCCCCTACAACGGCGGCATGAACCAACGTTCACCCATCGACCTGGCGAAGGAATACGACCCGTTTGAGACAGATCCAGGGACCCTGGCCAATTCGCTTGAGAACTGGCAGAGCATCCACCTGAAGCCCGACGGGTTCCTGGACATGGCAGCGTATACCGATGGAGCCGAGACCTGCAGTTGCTTCGCCATCTCACGCATCTACTCGACATCAGACCAACAGGTGGCATTCCTGATGGGCACCGATGACAGTCATCGGATCTGGTTGAACGGAGAAATGGTTGATGAATTCTTCGGCAACCGACCGCCTCTACCAGATCAAGACGTGCTCCTCGCCGAGCTCAAGTCCGGTTGGAACACGATTCTGTTCAAGGTGCACAACGGTTTCGGTGATCATGGTTTCTACTTCCGGATAACTGACGAGCCGTTGCAGATCGCCTGGGCGCTCAATCGCAATGGCCAGTACAAGGAAGCGGTCGATGCCTGGGACAAGCTTGTCGCTGACCATCCGGAGAACATCTCGTTCAGAGTCGCTCGTTTGCAGGCTGCGTTGCTTGGCGTCCTGCCCGAACGAGCGACGGTCGATATCGAGTTTCTCGGGAACCTTGTCCCCGAGAACAACGAACTCCAGAGCAGGCGATCCGAGGTCGCTGCAACTCAGGGACGACTCCAGGACGCCATCAGCGCCCTGTCCAACGTCATCACGCGTTCCGGCGGGAGCCCGGAACAACTGATTCGACGTGGGGAACTCCACAGACTGATCGGCAACTACGACGACGCAGCGGCGGACGTTGTAAGATCGATCGCGACCAACAAGACGGTCGTCCTGAAGGGATCCCGGATTTCGGGAAGCCGCATGCTCAACCGGGCCGCGGCAGCCATCGGGCAAATCGAACTCGTCAAGTCAGGACGCAACAAGGCATCCGTGCCATGGCGGTACACCTTCGACTCACCGGACAACTCCTGGACGACAATCGAGTTTGACGACGCCGGCTGGGAGAGAGGCCTCTCACCGTTTGGCAGCGGCAATAACTCCAAAACTGACTGGCCGACAGAACAGGAGAACATCTGGCTGCGTCATGAATTCCAGGTCGACACCGTTCCGACGGGACAACTCCGGATCAACGCATTCATCGACGACGGGGCCGAATTTTACATCAACGGCGTCCGGGTGGCCCAGGGACGCTGGATCGGCAACAAACGCCAGGACCTGCGGCTGGCCATCGACAAGGCGTCACCGCTCCGGAAGGGGAAAAACGTCCTCGCGGTGATGTGTCAAAACCTTGTGTTCGCAGGTCTGATTGATGTCGCCCTGTACGTGGACAATCCCGATCCACAGGCCATGGTCGGCTTGCTCGAACGCGCTCAGACTGCCGCCCCTGACGACCACGCGATCAACATCCTTCGGGGCAAACAGCTGATCCTCAACCAGCGCTGGTCCGAGGCGAGCGACGCCTACCGCAAGGGGATCGACTCGGTCGCCCAGGATCACTGGAGCTGGTACGAAAGCATCGGGCTGGAGTGGCTGTTGGGAAACCAGGCCGAAATGCAATCCCAGGTGGACAGGATGTTCGAACGGTTCCGTGACGACTCCAACCCAACCATCGTGCGACGGACAGCCAATCGCGGTGTGTACTCCGACATGGTCAAGGTCGATCCGGAGGTCCTGGACCGCATGACGAAGATGTTTGTCGAAGGACAACCCAACAACGGATTCACTCACTTCATCCACGCGGTGGTGCTGTTTCGAAAAGGAGACCTGTCAGCAGCCCACGACACATTGGTCAAGGCCCGTGGATTCGCGCCCGGCTGGAACTGGGTCTTTCACTCGATGGCCCGGACCTTCCAGGCCCGCATTGCATTTCGTCAGGGCAACCTGGACCAGGCCCTGCTCAACTACCAGAACGTCAACCGGGTCTTCAGCCTCAACGGGCCGAAGTCCCACAAGGACCAGTTGCAGAATTCCTGGATTGACCAGATGGCCGTCATGCTCATGATTGCCGAAGCAGGCCAGGAGATCGTCACCGCACTCCAGGACAAGCAGGAACTCACGCTCACCGAACGTCGATTGCTGATCCAGGCTCTACTGGGGATCGCGCGACGTCACGAGTTTGCCCAGCAGCACTCCAAGTTCCTGGACGCCACGCGGAAGGTGCTCGACCAGATGATCGCGTTGGTAAAGGACGAGAACAATGAGACCGATCGGCAACGAGCCATGTGCTTGGTGTGGGACCAGTTGAACGCCGACGCCGAATTCCAATTGCCCCACGAGATCGTCACGGCCGCATTGGAGACGCTTTTTCCACCCAACTCCCTGGAGATCGCCCCGGCCCAATGGACTCCTCTGAAGCCCCTCGCCTTTGAATCCACCAACAACGTGGCACACGTCATCGAGCCGGATCATTCGATTGTCATTCCACACGGAAAGAGGATGCCCAAGACGAATGACTACACGGCCCTCTACGAGATGGACGTGGATTCGATCACGGGACTTCGGATCGAGTTCATTCGTGATCGCCGTCTCGCGTGGTTCGGTCCGGGACACTCGGCCGGGAGCGGCAATATCGCGATCGAGAATCTGGGCTTCTCCCTCAGTACCGATGGCACCACCAAGGGTCAGCCCTTTGACGTCGCCAGCGCCACCGCCGCATTCTGCGGTGCGACCTGGGAATCCGGCGATCACCCGGCTGGCAAGATGTTTGATGACGACAACACCTCGTTCTTCAACGTCTGGCCCAAGGTCGGACGATCGCACGCGGTGGTCGCCCGGCTCGGCCAATCGGTCGTTCCGGCGGACGAAGACCAACTGAAAGTGACCATCGGGTGCAACCATCCAGAATTTGGCTGGCATACCCTCGGCCGATTCCGAGTCAGTGTGACCTCCTCCACGACCGGACTGAAGGTCCAACGCTGCTGGGACGACAAGGCCCCACAATCGGTGTCCTACTGGAGCATCTGGGCCACCCGTCTCATGAACGAGAACAAGTTCAAGGAGGCCAAGCCCTGGATTGAGCGTGCTTTCAATGACAGCGAGCCAGCAACCGCATTCGATTGGCTGGTGGCAGCCCGTTTTCACCGTCGGACCGGCGACACCGCACGGGCCGACAAGCTCTACCAGGATGCACTCCAGTGGTCATCCAGTTACGGCAAGGGCCTCCCGATCCTGGAACGCCAATTGAAGCTGGCCGCACCGGCCGGAGACGAGACGGCCACCAACACGCCCTCCAGGTGATCACCCGTTGCCCGGTGGCTCGAAGACACGGGTTGGCGGAAGGAAATCACCGGTGACTTCGTCGGAGGAGGCGCGGAGTTCGAATTCCGCCTCGACTTCCTCGATCCAGTGACGGATCTCCGCCTCGTATTCACTGGTCACACCTGCCTGGATCAGCTCGCGTTGGAACTCGCCCGTACGCCTGGTGGAATCTCGACGCACCGGAGCCTCGGCGGCAGGTGTCACCAGCCCTGGTGTTCAACTCGGCAGTGACCCATCCGCTGCTGCCGTCAACAAGTTGCATGCGACGATGGTTGGACCGTCGGCATCCCTGCTTGCGACGGGAACAGCAGACGATGTTGCGGTCAGGTCATCTCAAAGCGCAGCGCGCAGGATGCGAAACCCTGCAAAACCGTGCGAGCCGTTGCGACGAACCAGACCCCGCCCGGGCGCAAACGAAACCGCCCAAGTCCCTGCCAGTTGCGGACTTGAGCGGTGTGGTGCGGCCTGATGCGACACCAGGCACAAGTAGCGGAGGAGGGACTCGAACCCCCGACACGCGGATTATGATTCCGCTGCTC
>CAWVUS010000126.1:0-14281 GCA_963933195.1 uncultured Planctomycetaceae bacterium | reverse complement strand
AACGGTCGATCAGCAGGCGCACCGGACCGTCCGACGCTGCCTTCTCGACCACGGTGACAAACTCCCTCGCTGCTCGTCGTTTAATAGGATGGACGAGGACGATGATTCCTCGACTGAAAAGACGGTTTCGAGCCGATCCTCGACCTGCAACTTGCCGACGGTGTACAGCAGCGTGGGCACACGCGACTTGTCGAGACGATATCCTCGGAACCGGTAGCCGGTGGTGGGAGCGAGAGCGTCCGGCCAGGCCGCATCGGCGTTGGCCAGGCGGCTGACGGTCAGGCCGGCCGACAGGGTGACCAGGTCCTGGCCCAGTGGTGCTGCGGGAGGGATGAAGCGGTTGAACCACGTGGCGTGGGCGTCCAGGAACCGGCCTCGCCAGGCTTCGACCACCCGTCCCCGCCGGGCATCGAAAGCGAAGTGGGGGCTGTCGGGGAAACCGACGGCGATCGCGTGACGACCGACCCGCTGCATGAAGGTTCTCAGGATCAATGGTCGTTTTCGGGGCACGAGTTCGTAGTTGTCGACCTTGTTCCGGGTGATCTTTTCGGGGAGAGGCTGACGGCCCAAATCGGCGAGGTACGTCTGCAACGCGGCCAACTGGTTGTCGACGTGTCCACCGAGGACATCCGGACTGTTGGTCTTCCCCTTGGGGAAGAAGGTGGGCATCCGCGTGCGGGCTTTCCGCGATGCGGGGTCCAGCAGGAAACGCTTCAACCATTCCGGGCGGATCCGGCTCGTGGTGCCCTCGAGGTCGATTCCCACCACCCCGGGCAGACGTTCGCCACGTACCGGATGACACTGGACGCATCCGCGGTCAATGAGTGTTCGGCCGGCCGAGGCCAGGGTCTTGGTGGTGACACCGGGGGCAGCGAAGACCGTGCCCGCCGGTGTGTCGGAACCGTCATCGACGACTGCCAGTTGGCCGGGAAGCCCGAGCACTTCGCGGACCGGAAACACCGGCATGCGGATCTGCAGGTGCGCACGAACGTCCCCGGTGCCCTCGAGTACCTTGCCCAGCCACGCTGTACGCAACTTGGCTCCGACACCGTCCAACGACGGGGGCAGTCGCCCCTCGTCGCCCAGGTCGACATGGCCAGCGGTTTCGAAGTAACCCCGTCGCTTGGGGCCCAGCCCACCGGACTTGTTTCGGGAATGACACGCCAGGCAGTTCAATCTCAGTGTTGTTCGTTTCAGCGACAACGCGGGTAAGGCCTTGTCCGGTTTCACTGCCAGCGCAGCCGTGATGGACTGGAGTTGTTGCTTGTCGAGACGGTAGCGAGGCTGGCGAGTGTTGGTGTTGATCAGGCACGATTCGGCCGACGTAGGGGCAAGCCGGGCCAGGACGGGTGGTGCCTTTTGAGTGCCCTTGCGGTCCAGGCCAGTCCCGGCCGAATGACAAGAGTGACAACGGAACTGGACGAACAGTTGGCGCCCCCTGGCCACAAGTTCCGGGTTGTTTCCCGGAGCCGACAACGACCGGGCCGAATTGTTCTTGTGCAGAAATGCGACCAGATCGGCCGCTTCGTCGGGAACCAGCTTCAGCGACGGCATGCGACCGCCCGGGCGAACGGTCTCGGGGTTGATCAGGAAGTGAGCGAGTGCCTGGCTGGTGTATTTGCCGGACAAGTCACCGTGGGGAACCGAGGGGAAGGGGCGAGCAGCCGCACCCAGCCCCAGTTCCCTGATTTCGTCGGGGTCGAGTTGAGCCAGCAGTTTTTCGAGTTCGGAGGTCGGCTGGGGGCGGGCCTTGTACGTGGCATCGGGTTGATGGCAAGCCACGCAGCCCACCTGGTGGAACAGCGTCCTGCCGCGGTCACGATTTCCTTTCTCGTAGAACCGGGGTGCCACCGGGCGGGTGGCGGTCGAAGCCAGGTTGGGGAATGGTTCACGCAGCGTCGCCAGGAAAGCCGTCAGTGCCAGGACCGTGCGGGTTTTCTTTTCGACCGGGATGCCGTGCAACACGTCGGGCATCGTGGTGCCCGGTTGTGTACCGGTTGGATCGGCCAAAAAACGTGACAGCCATTTTGGCTGGAGGCGACGGCCGGCCCCGTCCAGTCGTGGTCCGGGTTTGGGCGGAGGACCGGTCGTTCCGGGAGCGTGGCAGGATGTGCAGCCGAGTTCACCCAGCAGCAGTCGGCCGGCTTCGGCCGGGGCCAGTTCTCCATGGCGGGCGAATCGCTCGAAACCGGCGACAAAAGGTGCCGTCGGAGTAGCAGCCGTGGCCCAGAGGGTTGGCCAGGTGACCAGGATGCCGAGGATGCCGAGTCGAGCGCCTGAAATGCCGTTCACGGTCTCGGCCCGTGGAAGAATCAAATCAACTCGGCGATCGGTTTCGCGTCGCTGAGGATATGGACAGGGCGGCCCCCGAAATCGTCGAACGTCTGCTTGTGATCGATGCCGAGGTGGTGGTAGATCGTTGCCAGCAGGTCCTGCGGCGTGTAGGGACTCTCGGTCGGGTACTCGGACTTGCTGTTGGTCGCCCCGACGACCTGGCCCATTTTGAGGTCACCGCCGGCGACCAATGCCGAGTAGGCCTGGGGCCAGTGGTCGCGGCCGTAGGACCGGTTGGGGACTCCGTATCGCATTATCGGGGTCCGTCCGAATTCGCCAACAACGACAACCAGGATCTGTTGTTGCAGGTCCTGGGCATGGATGTCCTCGATCAGGGTCGCCAGGGCCTGGTCCATGTAGGGCAGGCGAATTTTCATGAACTTGGCGAAGTGTCCCTCTCGCCCGGCGTTCCCGGCGTGATCGTCCCAGTTGGTGAATTCGGGGCCTGTCTTGGGAGTGTTGAAGTAGATGTTGATCACCGAGGTTCCGGCCTGGGCCAGTCGACGTGCCAGCAGGCAAGCCTGGCCCCAGAGGTTACGGCCGTAACGGTCACGGAGCGTGTCGGATTCCTCGGCCAGGTTGAAGGCCTTGGCCGACTCGGGACTGGTCAACATCTCGTAGGCCAGTTCGCGGAACTGGTCGGTACCGGCCAGGTTGCCACGCAGGTCCACGTTGAGTCGGATTCGGTCCAGTTGATCGATCAGCGCCTTGCGGTCGCCAAGTCGTCGGCCGTCCTTCCCGGTGGCGATT
The DNA here is from genome assembly GCA_963933195.1 of uncultured Planctomycetaceae bacterium. Lineage (GTDB taxonomy): Bacteria > Planctomycetota > Planctomycetia > Planctomycetales > Planctomycetaceae > UBA8437. The sequence goes on along the minus strand of CAWVUS010000126.1, from coordinate 11,197 downwards.
CCGGCGTGTGGAGCACGGAACCCCTTGCTGTTGGGGTCACCGACTTCGAATGCGCCATGGTGCAGGCCCAGGTAGGCCGGCCGGGTCATGTAGGGCTTTTGTGGAATCGCCACGTAGGGGGGCATCACGTTGGGGCCGGGGCCCAGTGTCTTGCTGGCCACCGAACCCAGGTCGGGATGATTGCTCTTGGATTGGGATGTTGGGTCGGCCACCAGGGGAGCTTTTCCGGTCAACACCGTGATGCCGCCATCGCTGTGGCTGCTCATGTTGTGGTGCAGCGAGCGGACGATCGAGAACTTGTCGGCGATCTTGGCCTGCAGGGGGAAGTGTTCGCAGATGTCCATGCCCGGAACGTTTGTGGCGATGGGAGCAAACTGGCTGCGGGTTGCTGTGGGTGCGTCGGGCTTGAGATCGTAGGTTTCCAACTGCGAGGCGCCGCCATGCTGATAGAGCATGATGACGGAGGTTCGTTTTGACCGGTTGCCCGATGCGGCACGCGCGGCCAGAACCTCGGACAAGGTCACCCCACCCAGTGCCATGGCTCCGACCTGCATGAACTCACGACGACCCACCGGGCCGGGGCAAGTCGCAGAGGTTTCGCGACGAACGTTCATGGATCGCTTCTCTTCACGTTGGAAGACACATCCCTGTCACTGTTATCGGCAGTATACGGGAATTGCTGGTCACTCGAAATCGCATTCTTGGTTGTTGATGCGATCAGGTGCCAGACTTTTTCTGGGCGGTCAGTGTGTCTCGGTAGGCCTTTTCCTTCAACTGGATGTAGTCACGGTACCCGGCCGGATCGATAAAGGGACTGGTCTTGGCTCCCTTCAACTTCGGGAACTTGGCATGCATCCCGTAGTAATTGCCGTGTGCCCCGAGAAAATAGTCGCACTTGAGCGAGTTGAGCACCTTGAAGGTGCGGGCGAAGTCCTTGGCGATTTTCGGATAGGACTTGTTGTTGACGAGTTGATAGCCCGGGTTGACGTTGGGGCTGCCGACGACGACGACCAGTTTCTTGTTCTTGCCTTTGCCGGCTGTGGCCGTCCATGTGGTGCAACCGGGTGTATGGCCCGGTGTGTGGCGGGCGATCAGCGTGGTGCCACCGAGAGTCACTTTTGCACCGTCCTTGAGCACCTTGTCGACCGGGCAGGGGCGCCAGCGGCTGTCGGTGTAAAGGTATTGTCCCTTGCCACCGCCGGCGATCACCTTCTCGTCGCCGGTCATCACGAAGACCTTCGCACCACTGGCCTCGCGGGCGCGGGCGTGGCCGGCAACGTGATCGGCGTGAGCGTGGCTGGCCAGGATGATCTTGATGTCCGTCATCTTGAAGCCCAGCGAGCGGACCGAGGCCTGGATCAACGGCACCGTCTCGTCGAAACCAGTGTTGATCAGCATGTGCCCCTTGGGGGTGGTGACCAGGTAGATGGCCAGGTCGTTGGAGCCGACGTAGTAGATGTTGTCGACGACCTTGTGAGCCGGGTACGGGCCGTCGGCACGGACTGTGGATGTGGCACAGATCGCCAGGGCCATTGCCAACAAGACGGACGGGCAGCGATGGATCGTTGCGGACGGCATGTGAAGCCTCGGGAGAAAAAACGTGGTTTGGTCAGGCGTGGTCAACCGGTCATTGTCGATAAAACGTGGTAGACGAGCCATCCTACCAACAACCCGGGTCGTCGACGAACCGGTCGGATCTGATTCCAGTTGTCGTTGATCGTGCTGAGAGGTTATCCTGATCACACGGATCGTGGTCGAATTCGTCGAACCGATTGCAATTGGGCGGAGCGTGGCATGAACCAGCAGGCGGTTGACCAACTGACAAGACGTGCGGCGTTGCAACTGGGCACCGGCCTGTTTGGCCTGTCGCTGCCCGGTTACCTGGCCGCCGCCCGAGCGGGCCAGGTGGATCCGGCCCGACGGGACTACTCGTGCATCTTCCTGTTCCTGGCCGGTGGCATCAGCCACTTCGAGTCGTGGGATCCCAAGCCGAATGCTCCGGTTGGCATTCGTGGTCTGTGGAGTCCCCAGTCGACCAACGTTCCTGGCACATTCATCACCGAGAAGATGCCGTTGCTGGCCCGGATGATGGACAAGGTGGCTGTCATCCGATCGTGGAAGGGTGCCAGTGGCAGCCATGGCGATGCGTCGAAACATGCCATGAGCGGCGTGTTGCCCCGGTCTCGCAACCAGCAGTTTTTTCCGAATTTTGGCTGCATCGCCAGCACCTTGTTGGGAACCCGGCAGCCGGGCATTCCCTCCTATGTCGGCGTCCCCGTCGCGGCACGCTACACGACCCCCTCGGGGTACCTGGGACCGGCCTACTCGGCCTTCGATGTCGATGGTGACCCCAGTGCCAAGAATTTCGCGATCGAGGGCCTGCGGTTGCCGCGAGGACGGTTCGAGACACGACGGAGCCTGCTGGACCAGGTCGACAACCTCGGTCGCCTGGCCGCCGCGGGCAACAACACGCTCTCGGTTCACGACAACCTGTTCGAGGAGGCCGTGACCACCCTGACCAGTGGTGCGATTCAGAAGGCGGCCAAGCTGGACGAGGAATCCCTGGCGGTGCGACAGCGGTATGGCATGAACATCTACGGCCAGCGTGTGCTGCTGGCCCGCCGGATGGTCGAAGCGGGTGCTCGCTTCGTGACAGTCAATCACGCGGTGCAGGGAGGATTGTTCGGCAAGGGATTGACCAACGGCACCTGGGACAACCACGGCTGGTTGTTCGATTCGATGATGTCGTTCGGAAAACGTCCGGCTGCTGTTGGCAAGGACAAGACGTGGCACGAGTACAAGGGGCCGGGCAACCTGCCACAGTTGGACATGTCGCTGACGTCGTTGTTGACCGATCTCGAGGAGCGGGGACTCCTGGACACGACGCTGGTTGTCGCGATGGGCGAGTTTGGCCGCACCCCGAAAATCAACAAGACGGCCGGCCGCGACCACTATCCACGGGCCGGCAACGTGCTGTTGGCCGGAGCCGGTGTGAAGGGAGGCGTGGTGATCGGTGCGACCGATTCCAATGGAGCCGCACCGGCGACGCGTCCCTGGACGCCCGTCGACTTTGGTGCGTCGATTTATCACGCTCTGGGCATTGATGCCGAAACGACCTACTTCCCGCGGCTACCGCGGCCGACCAAGATCGCCGAAGGGCAGGTCATTGACGGGTTGTTCGCCTGAAGTTCGTGTCGACCGACCACGCCGGTAATCCGGAGCCTCGGGTTGGGACTGTCCGTCCGTCGTTGGGCAACGCCGGTTGAATCCGAGCATGGACACGGCCATCATCCACGTTGCAACAGCACGTGGTTTGCCGGTGGCGGGATCGGTACTGGCAGCCAGCCTGTCCTGGCCTGACAACTTGGATGAGAACAGCAGATGAATCAACCACTTTCCGGTCAACGAATTCTCGTGTTCGTGGGCGACATCTATGAAGATCTCGAACTGTGGTACCCACGGTTGAGATTGATTGAGGCGGGAGCCGAGGTCGTGGTGGCCGGGCCGGTTGCCGGCGCCACCTACGCCGGGAAGAACGGGTATCCCTGCGTGGCCGATGCCGCCATTGGCGACGTCTCGGCCGACGAATTCGATGGCCTGGTTGTGCCGGGGGGATTCATGCCGGACAAGTTGCGTCGTGATCCGGCCGTGCTGGGGATCGTCCGGGATTTCGATGCGGCAGGGAAACTTGTCGCGGCGGTTTGTCACGGTGGCTGGATTCCGATCTCGGCCGGCGTGTACGACGGTGTGCGGGTGACCGGATCGCCCGGGATCAAGGACGATCTGGTCAACGCGGGTGCCGTCTGGGAAGACGCTGCCGTGGTCGTGGACAGGCACTTCGTCTCCAGTCGCAAGCCCGACGACCTGCCCGACTTCTGTCGTGGAATCCTCGAAGTCCTCGCCCCCTCCAACCAGTGAAGTCCTCCGGGGCAGGCAGCTTGCCCCCTGGTTCGAAAGGATTCGATCGATGCTGATGATTCTCTCGCCAGCCAAGACACTCGATTTCGAGTCGCCGTTGCCAACCCGTCGTCGTTCGACTCCTGTCTGCAGCAAGCAGGCGTCGGAGGTGATCGATTCGCTGTTGAAATTGTCCCGGAAAGAACTTGCCGGGAGAATGAAGTTGAAGCCGGAATTGGCCGAGACAACCCACCAGCAATACTCGGACTGGCAGCAGCGACCGACGGTGAAAAATGCCCGCCCGGCCGTCCTGGCGTACCGGGGCAATGCGTTTGTCGGCCTGGACCCGTCGACGTTCTCCGATGACGAGTTCCTGTTCGCTCAGGATTCCCTGAGAATTCTCTCGGGTCTCTACGGCATCCTGAGACCGCTGGACCTGATTCAGCCCTACCGGCTGGAAATGGCGATGAAACTCGAAACATCACGCGGGAAGACGCTTTACGATTTCTGGACCGAGAGCATCTCCGGTTTGTTGGCCAAGGACCTGAAACGCAAGCCGGGCGGTGTGCTGGTCAACCTGGCGTCGGGCGAGTATTCGCGAGCCGTCGACACGGAGGCACTGGGGACTGGAGTGATCACGGCCTCGTTCCTGGAGGACCGCGGAGGGCGTGTTCGGCCAGTTTCGGCCTTCGCCAAGAAGGCTCGCGGCCTGATGGCTTCCTATGTGATACGCAACCGGCTGACGTCGCCGTGTGACATGAAAATGTTCAATCTGGAAGGCTACCGGTTTGACTCCGGGCGGTCCTCGGATGTCGAATACGTTTTCACGCGATCGGAAGCCTGATCGGCGACCGGTCACAATCGACGAGTTTCTTTCCACAGGATGCTGTTGTCATGGCAGAGACTGCTGCAGCGAGATCGGGTGAGTTCCTGGAGTTCATCCGCCGGTCGGCCCGTGAATTGCGCCACGGGGAGGCGATTCCCAAGTCACTTGACCAGTGGAAGGAACTGCGTACCGCAGTTCGCAAGAACCTGGTTGCGGCGATCGGGCTGTCGACCGACGCGCCGGGGCCGGTTCCTGTCCGTAAGGTCGGTGAACAGAAAAAAGACGGATACCGGATCGAACACCTGGTGCTGCGGACGATCCGCACCGGGGACGGTTGGATCGAGATGCCGGCCAATGCCTATGTTCCCGACGCCCCATCGAAGAACGCCAAGCCGATGCCGGCCGTATTGTGTGTCCACGGTCACTGGAGCGGCGCGAAGCAGGATCCGGTTGTCCAGTCTCGCTGCATTGGCCTGGCCAAGCTTGGCTTTTTCGTGCTTTCGGTCGACGCCTTCGGTGCTGGAGAACGGGGACTGAAGACCCCGCTGGGGGAATACCACGGCGAGATGGTTGCGGCGACGCTGTGGCCGACGGGCACACTGCTGTGCGGGATCCAGGTCTGGGAGAACATGCGGGCGGTCGATTACCTGCAGACGCGGCCCGAGGTGGATCCGCAGCGACTGGGAGTCACGGGTACATCCGGGGGTGGCAATCAGACCATTTACGCCGGTGCCCTGGACGAACGATTCCAGTGTGTGGTTCCGGTCTGCTCGGTCGGAAACTACCAGGCGTACCTCGGGGCGGCCTGTTGCATGTGCGAACTGGTGCCCGGTGCCTTGACCTTCACCGACGAGTGGCAGGTCCTGGGACTCGTGGCGCCGCGGGCGTTGATGGTGATCAACGCCACGCGTGATGCCGTGCAGTTCTCGGTCGGGGAAGCCAGGAAATCGGTGGCTGGTGCCAGCAAGGTCTTTGACCTGTATGACCGATCGGCCGCCATACGGCACGTGCCGATCGAGTCGGGGCACGACTACAACCAGCCCATGCGTGAGGCGATGTATGGCTGGATGACCAAACACCTGAAAGGGATCGGTGATGGTTCACCGATCTCTGAACCGAAGTTGCAGCCCGAGGACCGCGAAGCGGTGCGGGTTTGGCCGAAGGATTCGCGGCCCGAGACTCACATCAGCCTGCCGCAATATTCCAGGCACCTGGCGGCGGCAGCGATGAAGAAGCAGGTCGAGCCGATTCACGCCGAGCACTGGGAGTCGGAGGCCGAATGGAGGGTGGCGCACCTGCGGCGCTTGTGCCAGGTGCCGGGGGGCAAGAAGTCCGAAATGGGCACGGTCAAGGTGACCAAGTCCGGGAAGTCCCTGGAACTGCAAATCGAGTCCGAGCCGGGGATTGTCGTGACGACGCGATGGCATCCTGGTGGGAAGTCGCGGTCGCGATTGGCCCTGGTGCTGGATCTTGCCGGTGCGTCGTCGGCCGCCAAGTCGGCCGAGTACGCCGAGGCGCTGGAGTCCGGCTGGGATGTGGCCGTGGTCGAATTGCGGGCGACCGGTTCGTTGGCTCCGAAGGGAAATCGGGTCCGTCGTGCCCTGGATCACAATACCAGCCAGTGGGCCATGTGGATTGGTCGCCCACTGGTCACCCAGTGGGTCACCGACATCCGACGAGTCCTGGAGGGCCTCGGTAAACTGGTTTACAAGGGGCGGTTGCCCAAGGTTCGCCTGGTGGGACGAGGCGAGGCCGGGCCGCTGGCCGTGGTGGCTGGCGCACTGGAACCAGGCATCGACCAGGTGCACACCCACGGTGCTCCCGTGTCAGTGATCACCGACGAACCCTACGAGGATGGTCCAATCGGGACGTTGATTCCCGGGAGCCTGAAGACAATCGGGGACCTGCCCCAGTTGATGTCGTTGCTGGCTCCGCGTCCGCTCCGGGTCGTTGATCCGGTCACCGCCGGAGGAGAACCGCTCAATGTGGCCCAGGCCAGGCAGGGGCTCAAGCACACGCGGGCAACCTATCGCGTGCTGAAGGCAGAGAAGGCCCTGGTCATCGAAACCGGCGGCTAGGTCGGTTTCGGAGACGGCGCCGCTACAGGTGGCAACTGCCCAATCCACGTTTTTCGAGGTACTGCTGGTGGTACTCCTCGGCGCGGTAAAAGGTCGAGGCCCCGGTGATCTCGGTGGCGATCGGGCGGTTGATCCGTTCCTGGGCCGCCGTTCTGGAGGACTCGGCCGCCTGTTGCTGTTCGGGTGAATGGAAGAAGATTGCCGATCGGTACTGTGTGCCGACGTCCGGCCCCTGGCGGTTGAGGGTGGTGGGGTCGTGGCATTGCCAGAACAGGTCCACCAGCGTTTCGTAGGCCACCTGTTCGGGGTCGAATTCTACTTCCACCACTTCGGCGTGACCGGTCGTTCCGGTGCAGACGTCCTGGTAGGTGGGGTTCTCGAGTTCGCCACCGCAATACCCCACCGCTGCATCGTTCACACCGGGGACTTTTCGGAACGCCACTTCAACGCCCCAGAAACAGCCCGCTCCGAAAGTTGCCAATGCCATGGGGTCACGCCTTCTTTTTGTTCGAGAGTGTTTTGCTGTTGCCGACACGGATTGGAATCGCCCGTGCGTACCGGGTAGCATCAGGATCGTGATGGCAGAGGGCAAGTCCCGGCCGGAAGATTCTCGAAGGAGCAGGGCAGATGAAATTGCGGAACGGTTTGACGGTTGTGGGTCTCGTGATGGCGGCGATCCTCGTGGTGTGTGGACTCGGTCTCGAGACCGGTACAGCACAGGACAAGCCCAAGGCTCCCAAGCCCCAGTACGACTTCGAGAAAGAATCCATTCCTGGTGCGACGGTCGACGAGCCCGTGCTCAAGGAGTTTTCCCTCTCCAAGGCCGCCGCTTACATCGAGGCCGGTAACAAGCTGTGGTGGAAGAAGCGGAAGTGTGTGGCCTGTCACACCACGGGGGTTTTCGGTGTGATGCGGCCGTCGCTGTCGTCGTATCTCGGCAAGCCCGGTCCGGCTCTCCGCAAATTCCTGGTCGCTGACCTGGCCAAGATGAAGCAGCAAAAGATCGAGAAGCTTCGCACCGGAGTCCGGCCGACCCAGATTGCTTACCTGGCCGGAGCGTTGGCCGAATGGGACAAGCACGTCACTGGCAAGCTGTCACCCGAAACCGACGAAGCCCTGCGGTTGCTGCTGTCGCTGCAGTCCGACGACGGCTCATTCAACAACATCGGGTGTTGGCCTCCCTTTGAGTCCAGTGCCTACCACGGCACCACGGTGGCCGCCAAGGCGCTGGAATCGGCTCCCGGATGGCTGGGTGGGCTGAAGGACAGCGATTTGATGGCGCGGGTTGCCAAGACACACAACTATCTCAAGACCACCAAGCCACCTCACGATTACGGCAAGTTGCTGCTGTTGTGGACCTCGGCCCGGGTGCCCGGACTCGTCGACGCCAAGCAGAAACAGGAACTGATCGAATTGGTGCTGAAGCATCAGCAAGCTGACGGAGGCTGGTCGATCCGGACGTTCGCGACACCCGAGACCTGGGGAGACGGTAGCCGGGCGGAGAAGCTGAAGTCCGAAAAGGAGTTCAAGAATCCTCCCAGTGATGGGCATCAGACTGGCCTGGTGTTGCTGGTTCTTCGGGAAGCCGGGATGGCAGCCAAGGACAAGCGGATCCAGCGCGGTGTGAACTGGCTGTTGAAGAACCAGCGGCAATCCGGTCGCTGGTGGACCCGGTCGCTGAACAAAGACACCTACCACTACATCACCTTCAGTGGCAGTTGCTACCCGCTGCTGGCGTTGGGCAAATGTGGCGTGTTGCCGACAAAGGTCCAGGTCAGCAAAGCTCCATAGAGTCGCGCGAATTGATCGTGGATTGGCGGCGGCCATTCGTGGAACTGTCATCGGAATCCTCGTTCGCGCGGCGACCGTGCGCAAAATGAAGAGGACTCTGAAATGGCGACAAGTTCCCTGGGTGCGGTGTGGCTCCAGATCCGACAACGTGCGTGCTGGACTCTCCTGGTAGCGTTGTTGGTGATCGCGGTGCAGGAAGGCGCCGCGGGAGACGTTCAGGCCGCTGGGCCGGACGACGAAATTCCAGATATCGGTTCGCGACGCGAATTGATGATCGACGGTTTCCTGGTCGATCGCCTGGAAGGCCAGGCCCGGTTGCGGCTACACAACCCAGTCCGTCGCGAGATCGCGGTGGCCCACGATGCGCCGTGGGAAGGGAACGCGTGCAACTACTACACGGTGTTTTATGACGAGGGCTACCGCGAGACCGGTCGATACCGGATGTACTATCACGCCTGGCACATCCCCTCGGATGGCGACCAGTCTCATCCGTTGAGAATTGCCTATGCCGAGAGCAAGGATGGGATTCATTGGGTGAAACCCAAGCTGGGATTGTTCGAGCACGACGGTTCGAAACAGAACAACATCGTGTTGGCCGAGATCAACGGCAAGGAACCGCATGACTTCTCGGTTTTCAAGGACCCGAACCCCAGGGTGAAACCGGGCGAGGAATACAAGGCGGTTGGATTCGGGCGGAATCCGCGGGGGCTGTATGCCTTCAAGTCGCCTGATGGCATCCACTGGACGCCGATGAACGGTTCGAAACCGGTCATGACCGGTCATGCCTTCGACACTCAGAACCTCGCGTTCTGGGATCCTCGTGTCGGGAAATACCGCAGTTTTGTCCGGGATTTCGATGGAAAGATTCGCGGTATCCGGACGGCCACCTCCGACGACCTGGTGCACTGGAGCCAGCGGGACTGGCTGCAATATCCGGGTGCTCCGGTCGAACAACTCTACACCAACCAGGTGAGCCCCTATTACCGGGCACCCCACCTGTTGATCGGGTTTCCGGCCCGCTACGTCGACCGTGGCTGGGTGCCCAGCACCCGCCGGTTGCCATCATTGAAGTTGCGAGAGCAGCGGTCGCGGACGAACAAGCGGTACGGATCGGCGGTGACCGACACCATCCTGATGACGAGCCGTGATGGTCGCAATTTTCATCGATGGAACCAGGCCTTCCTGCGTCCAGGTTTGAGGACTCGCCACAACTGGGCCTATGGCGACAACTACATGGCCTGGCAGATGGTGGAGACTGATTCTCTCGAGGACGACAGCCCCCGGGAACTGTCGCTGTACGCCACGGAGAGTTATTTCACGGGGAAGACGTCGAGGTTGCGTCGGTACACGTTGAGAATCGACGGATTTGCCTCGCTGTTCGCACCCCGGGATGGCGGCGAATTGGTCACACGGGCGTTCCGCTTTCGTGGTGATCGGCTGGCCGTCAATGTGGCGACATCGGCAGCGGGATCCGTGCGTGTTGAAATCCAGGACGCCTCGGGAAAGCCCATCCCGGGATACACGCTCGCCGAATCGCACGAGATTTTTGGCGACGCGCTGGAGCACCCGGTCGAGTGGAAATCGACGTCCAGTGTGAGCCGGTTGTCGGGGAAGCCAATTCGTCTTCGGTTCGTACTCCGGGAGGCGGACCTGTACGCGTTGAAATTCTCGGCTGCGGATTCGTCAACATCCCGGATCTCCGGGGATCTGGAAGAGCGATGCCTGAAGATCTTGAGAGCAGGATTGCACGGAGAAGATTTCTGGCCTGCGATCCACGCAGCCGAGGGGCTGACCCTGGGGCAACAGCAGAAATCGGTGATCGATTTCTTGTCACCAAAACTCGACCAGGAATCCGATTTGCAAAAACGCTGCGGCCTGGCACGGGAACTGGTCCGGGCGGGGGATCGGAAGCACGTCGCCGAGATGATCCGGATTCTTGAGCACAAGGATTCTTACGGCCATGTCCACGCTGCCGAAAGTCTCTACAAGGTGCACGGGTGCGGGGACGGTCTCGCATTGGAGCAAGCATGGAAGACGAGCGACAACATGATCTTGCGGCTGATGGCTGCGGCCGCGCTGGCGAGATCGGGGCGTGGTGATGCGCTGGGTTTCGTTCGTCAACAACTCGCGAATCCGGACCACAAGATCGCGAGGATTGCCGCGTGGATTGTCGCCAGGGTTGGCGATCGGACGGACGTGGCCAGGCTGCAACGAACCGCCGGACCAGTCCGGGATCCATTGAGCCGCTGTTATTTTGATCATGCGTTGGCCCTGTTGGGTGACGGTGCAGGACGTCGATCGTTGATTCAGAACCTGGAATCAGATCGTCCGGATATCCGCACCTACGCCGCCGTATTCGCCGGCGAGGCCAGGATGGTTGAAGCCGTTCCGGTCCTGGTGAACCTACTGGACGATCCGCACCCCGACGTCCGGTTCCGCTCGGCACAGGCCCTGCTGGAACTGTCTCGCCCCGAACCCGCTTCCCGGTTCTTGATCCGTAGAGATCCGGGTGACAAGCAGAAAGGTCGGCCGGTTTCGGTCCGGGTCGACAATGCTCACCTGGTGCATACCACGCAGTTGTTGCCAGCGGATGGGGCTGGTGACA
>CAWVUS010000125.1:0-14396 GCA_963933195.1 uncultured Planctomycetaceae bacterium | reverse complement strand
CGATCTGAACTGGCCCGATTGCCAGTCGGTACAGCAACACGCTGTCTCCATCGTCCACTCGTTGATTCCACGCCAGGGTGATCGCCGCCTTGAGCCTCTGCGAATCGCTCGACTTGGGATTGGCCAACACCTGTCGGCAGTGCGCACTGGAAAACGTCGGTTCACGGCGTCTGCCGAAACGTACCGGCACGCTCTTCCAGGCGAAACCGTCCACCTTGTACCGTTTGACCGCTTTTACTGATTGACGCATTCCTCGATCGAGCCGTTCGACCAACCGGTCCCTCGCCGACGCTGTCCCGTCGTTGTACTTGCCGAATGCCACGTCACCCCCACACCCGGTGAAATAGACCTGGAACACGCCTGTTTCTTTCTGCAACCGCTCACGGACGATTCCCGGAACGTCGTAGGTCAGACGCCGATCCCCATAAAAGCTCTGTGGATGAGTCGCGTAGTAATGCAATTGCACGACGGCCTGCTCTCCAGCGGACAACGTGACCGTCTTGAGCCACGGGTCGATCCGACCTTCCGGCAGCGCCCGCAATTTCGGATCCTTGGTACTACTCATCCGGCCCTTGATCGACCCGTCCTTCTGCAGCAACCGTCGGCTGGAGGCCATCCGTTCAATCCTGGCCTGGCTGGTCCCGACATGCGTGACCGGTCGAGACCCTGGCAGGGCTGAACGAACCACGTTGGCGATGCCATCGGCCACCGACTTGAGATAGGTCGCCGTGGCAATCCGTCTCGGACTGTCGACCGGCAGCATCAGCACCTGGGCATTGGGATCCAGCGCCGGAGCGGTGTGCTGGTGCAGGCAATGCAGGCTGACTCGAGACGGTACTGTCCCCGCCGCCTCGGCGATCCGGGCCTGCAGCAGGGAAAACGCATCGTTATGGAATTCCATCCAGTCAATCGCGCACAGAACCACCGGCTTTCCCGAGCCACGAAGCACGATGCCCTTGGCCAGTAGCGGATGTTCCCTGGTGCGGGCTGCGGGAATGAATCCCAGTCCCACCGGTTGATCCAGTGGCGGAGAAACATCGGCGACAAAAGTGGCGACGACCAACGAGGGCCTCTCGACACCGGTCTTTTCGGCTGCGCGAAGGGTGGCCACACGCCACGGAGTTGCCCCACCGACACCCAGCAGCGCGGCCATCAAAAACAGGCACCAATTCCTGGAAGAACAAGGCCCACGCATCAATCCCCCCCCTCTCACGTCGACACGACCACTGGACAGCCTCTTGAACAGACGGATGATAGAGAACATTCCGGCCCAATGCTCATCATCGCTGGCCGCTTCTCTTTGCCTGATACAACGATGGTCTCAACAACTCCGCAATCACGATCGCTCTCGCATCCCCTCAGATTCTTGATCGCCCTGGTGACCATGTCCACGCTCTCCCACTCCACTGTCGCCGGGGCACCACCAGACATTTCGTCTGTCCCTCCGGATCTCACGCTTCCCCAACTGTCGGCCGGCCCCGCCGGTCCCGGTAAGCGAATCAAGGAAGTGCTATCCGGATATGAGAAAACCGATCTCTACCACGTCACGTGGCTACCAACCGACTGGAAACGCGACGGGCAACACCCGGTGATCATCGAACTGGCCGGCAACGGCCCCTACCGCAACGGGTTTGGCGATGTCAGCACCGGATATCCCGAGGGGAGCAAGCTGGGCTACGGAATCTCGGGTGGTAAGCAGTTCATCTGGATCTGCCTGCCATTTGTCAACGACACCGACACCGGGATCGCAACCAGCTGGTGGGGCAAGCGACCCGGGTACGACCCACAACCGACCCTTCGCTACATCAAGCAGGCCGTTCCCGAGCTGTGTCGACGCCACGGCGGCGATCCCGACCGGGTCATACTCGTCGGTTTTTCCCGCGGAGCCATCGCCTGCAACTACATCGGACTCTACGACAAGGACATCGCCAAGCTGTGGACGGCCATGATTCCCTACAGCCACTATGACGGTGTCTTCGAGAGATGGGGGTACCCCGGAGCCGACCGTCAATCCGCCCTGGTCCGGCTGAAACGTCTCGGACATCGGCCACAGTTCATCTGCCAGGAGGTCTCGAAGAATCCGGCCACGAGCCTGGACGCGACACGACAATATCTCGGCAATGCCGGTGTCGACGGGAAGTTCACGTTCCAGTCAACTGGTTTCCGAAACCACAATGACAGTTGGCCACTGAGACCCTCGGTAGCTCGCAAGGCTCTGCGGCAATGGCTCCGCCGTGTCGTACGTCTCCCCGGTCCGGGCAAGAGCCTCGACAGCGTGCCACCGATGGATTCCCAACCATGAACACGCTCAAGCAGGTGATGGCCCGACTCAAGACACTCGGCAGCGAACAGACCCGCCGCACGTTCCTGCGGCACGATGCCCCCGACAACATGTTCGGCGTCAAGGTGGCCGACTTGAAGACGATCGTCAAACAGATCAGGGGCCAACAGGAACTCGCCCTGGAACTCTACGAAACAGGCAACGCGGACGCTCGGTACCTGGCCGGCCTGGTGGCCGACGGTTCACTGATGACCAGAAAACAACTCGAATCCTGGTGTCGGAATTCCGACTGGCAGATGATCAGCGAGTACACGGTCCCGTGGGTCACCAGCGAGAGTCGCCACGCCCGCGACCTGGCGATGAAGTGGATCACATCCAAAAGAGAATCGATTGCCTCCAGTGGCTGGAGCACCTACTCATCAATCGTATCGGTCCGTGACGACAGCGACCTGGAACTCCCGGAAATCCGGTCCCTGCTCAAACGCGTCGTCGCCGAGATCGACGACGCCCAGAATCGGGTGCGTTATTCGATGAATGGTTTTGTGATGTCCGTGGGACTCTATGTCGAACCCTGCCTGAAAGCGGCCAGGACCGCGGCCAAGAAGATTGGCAAAGTTACCGTCCAAGTTGGTGACACCTCCTGCAAGGTGCCGCTGGCGACCGAGTACATTGACAAGGCCGAGACTGCCGGTCGGCTGGGAAAAAAACGCAAGACGGCCAAGTGCTGAAGCAGCCACACAATGGAAACCGAAACCTCAACCGCCCCCCCAACCGCACCTCGCCGCAGGCGTTCGCGAAACAAACGGATCGTGCTGACATTGGCCACCGGATTCCTTGTGCTGGTCGCCTGTGAATTGATCGGACTGCTCGGGCTGGCCGTGGTCGACGGACGGCTCGACTTCGACACGCTGCACACCGACCAGCGTGAACGTGCCGCCGGATTCGCTCGCAATGCCCCACCACCCCTCGACGAGGTGCTGCACCCCCATCTTGGCTGGGTCCTCAACCCCGACACCGACGGCGGTGTCTCGCTCGCCAAGACCCGCTTCCCGGTCAATCAACTGGGATTCCTCGACCACGGCCAACCACTGTCCACCCGTTCGCCGGACCGTCTCCGGGTGGCCATCGTTGGTGGTTCGGTCGCCTGGTACTTCTCGATACACGGCCGAGACCAACTCGCATCTCGCCTCGCCCAGGCCCCCCGGTTCCAGGGTCGGGAGATCGAGATCGTGTCGCTGGCCATCTCCGGTTACAAGCAACCGCAGCAATTGATGACCATGGCCTGGATCCTCTCGCTGGGTGCCGAGTTCGACATCGTCATCAACATCGACGGCTTCAACGAGGTCGTGTTGCACCCCGCCGAGAATCATCCCAAGCAGGTTCACGTGGCCTATCCACGTGGTTGGCATGAACGTGTCCGGGAACTGCCCCGATCCGAGATCGTCCACACGCTCTATCACCATGCGTCACTGCGGCTGAACCGGCGACACTGGGCCAGCCGGTTTGTCGACAGCCCCCTGCAATACTCACCGCTGCTGGGATTCATCTGGAGAACCCGCGACAACTGGTACCGCAAGCAACTGGACCACGACCTGTCGGTCATCACCTCGCAGTGGCTCAACCAGGCCAGCGTTTACATGCACACGGGTCCGGCCAATACCTACAAGGGTTCCGACCAGATGTACGACGAGATGGTTTCCCTGTGGGAACGCAGTTCCAGGCAACTCGACCGACTCTGCCAGGCCAACGACATGCGATACCTGCACGTCCTGCAACCCAACCAGTACCTCGAGGGATCCAAGCCGATGAGTGACGCCGAGCGAAAGATCGCCATCACGGCTGAACACAAGTATCGCCCGGGAGTCATCGATGGTTACCCCCGGCTGAAATCAACGGGTCGTGAACTGGTGACCACGGGAGTCGATTTCCTCGACCTGACGATGCTCTTCGCAAACACACCTCAACCGATCTATATCGACGACTGTTGCCACTACAACCAACAGGGCAACCGGATGCTGGCCGACGCCATTGCCGACCGATTGCTGATGTCGCCCAGGTCCGAACCGTCGGCTAGGACTTCACTTCGTACGCAAACACGTCCGAATTGAGCAACTGGAACCTCAGCAACAGGTTCTCGCCAGCCGGCAAATCTTGCCACGTCCGATTCTTCCACGCAACCGGCTGACGGATCCCGTCGCCGCGAATCGGCCGACAGTCGGCCGCCTCAAAACCGACAATCGGCTCGCTCTGTTTTCCTTTCGGGCGTCGGACCTCCACTCTCAACTCGCCACCGTTCCGGCTCTGAGAATTGACTGCCAATCCCACACCCGACCGGCGACCGTGAAACACCTCGACCATCCCGCGGCCACCTGTTCCGATCGACGCAAACCGGTCCTGCCGGACCCTGGCCAGTCCAATTTTGCGAGTGTTCTGTCCCGGTGGAAAGTCGTGTCCGCCCGGACACGCGCTGTAGTAGAGATGGGTCATTCCATCGACCTCGACAGCCGACCCCTGCATTGTCAGGAAACCGGCGTCCCAGTCCCCGGTCTTGCCCAACGCGATCAGTGGCTTACGACCGAGTGACCGGTGCCAGGCGTGGCCGTCATAACTGTAGGCCATCTGGATTTCGCACTTGCCCTCCCACCCCAATCTCACGCCCGCCACCTGAGACGGATGCAGCCCCCCTTCCACCCAGTAGGTCTCGGGAAATCCGATCAACAGGTCCCGGGTGGGCAACATGCCCATGCCGTAGAACTCCAAAAACCGTGCGCCCCGTTCCACGGCCATCCGGTCGTCCAGTTCGTCGGGATACAGAGCCAGTCGTGGCGCGGACCAGTTGGTCAGAGCGTCGGTCGGGGCCGTGGCAATGGTCACGCTGCGACGGTCAAAGAGCCGCACACGGGGCTCCAACTTCACGCTGCCCAGGATCCGTCCACGATGCGGATCGTGAACAAAACAGGCCGTGTCGGACATGTGGTGAAAGATGCCACAACCGGGGCGTTCGTAGAGATGCCAACGGAAGCCGTCGGCCGAGTAGTACATCCAGTACCCGTGATGCCTTCGGGTCTGGGGATGATCCAGCGCCTCGGGGACACCCAGGATCGGAGCAAACCCGACAGCAATGCCCAGGTAACGCCTTTCAGGAGGAGCGGCCGGTCCCAGGTCCATCACGCTCGGCCCGTGCCCTCGCATGTTGACCAGGTTGTTCTTTGTCGACCCATTCCGTGCCACCACACCCAGTTTCGGGCGCCGCCAATGAATCCCATCGCTGCTCTCGGCATAGGCAACGTCGTAGGGATTTCCTGGCCCGTTTTTTTTGGCGATCGGCTGGTACCACATGCGGAACCGCTGTCCGTCATGCAGCACACTCCCATAGAGCAGCACCCCGGTCTCCAGCGAGGAATCGCATTCGAGAACCGGATCGCCGTGCTTCTCGGCCGGATGAAACCGGAGATCGGCTCCCTGGATATCACGGATTTGCCGGGTGTCCAGGAACGCGAATCGGCGTCGTCCCGCCAGGTCAGTGGCCCGGGTGTACTGATACCGTTGCGGTTGATTGAGGTTTGCAAAGTGAAGTTGGTCCGGCTCCGGCCTGGCAGTTTCGGTGTCATCGGCCCGAGTTTCCGGGTCCGTGCCCCCGCCTGCCGCGGCCGCCGCGAGCCCGGCCGCTCCGGTCAATACTTGTCGGCGACTGAATCCGTGTGGCGTCGAATGTGCCATCTCGACCATTTCCTCGTATTATCTTTGCTGGCCGATTGCTATCCCGTGGAACATCCGCAAGGAGAACCACCACGCTTTCGGTGAAACCCAGACTATCCTCACTCCGACGGAAGCGGGAGCGTACCGATGAGTTCCACCAGTTGTTGCCAGGCCGTTTCTGGATCGTTCTTTTCCCTACCACGAACGCTCTCCCGTCTCATCGCGGTGATGGCAATCGCTGGAGTCTTGTTGCTCACCCAGACGGCATCGCTGCAGGCTGGCTGGAAAGCCGGGTTGTCCAAGGCGGAACTGACCCCCAGGACCGATGTCTGGCTGGCCGGCTACGGCAGCAAGCGGGTCGCCACCGAGACACTGCACCCGTTGTGGATGAAGGCACTGGCCCTGGACGACGGGGCCGGACACCAGGTCGTGTTGATCACCAGTGACTTCCAGGGTGTCCCCAAGGGAATGAGCGACAGGGTCTTTGAACAGGTGAAAAAGAAACACGGCCTGCAGCGACACCAGATCATGTTCACCTTCTCACACAATCACTGTGGCCCCAGGCTGGGTGAAGACCTGATTGACTATTACCAGGTCGAGGAAGCTCAGGAAGAACTCGTCCGGAAATACACCGACCGGATGGTCATTGTCAGCGTCGACCTGATTGGCCGCGCCCTGGCCGACCTGAAACCGGCAACGATCCACACCGGCCAGGGCCGATCGACCTTCGCGGTGAACCGGAGAAACAACCGTGAGGCCGATGTGCCAGCCCTGTTGGCTGCCGGAAAAGCACTGGTGGGCCCGGTTGATCACACCGTACCCGTGATGACGATCACCGGCAAAGATGACAGCCTGCGGGCCATCCTGTTCGGATACGCCTGTCATCCGACGACGCTGAGTTTCACCAAGTGGTGCGGCGATTATCCCGGTTACGCGCAGGTGGAAATCGAGAAAAACCACCCCGGCACGCTGGCGATGTTTGTCAACACGTGCGGAGGCGACCAGAACCCCCTGCCTCGCCGAAAGCTCGAACTCTGTCAGAAATACGGCCACATGCTGGCAGTCGGCGTCGAAGAGGCTCTCAAGAAAAAGCCCTTGCGACCAGTTGCCCCCGGCTTGAAGACCGCCTTTGAATACGTCCCGCTGGCGTACCAGAAGCTCGTGACCCGTGAAACGCTGACCAAGGCCCAGAAGAGCACCAACAGGATCGAACGTCGCTGGGCAACTCGGCTGCTGGGCAAGCTGGACAACGGTGTAAAATTCTCGCCAACCTATCCCTATCCGATTCACGCCTGGCGACTGGGCAAGGACACGCTGATGATCGGAATGGGTGCCGAGACAGTTGTCGACTTTGCGTTGCGGTTCAAGAACGAGTTCGGTCCGCGAACATGGGTCTGCGGCTACGCCGACGATATGATCTCCTACATCCCCTCGCGTCGTGTCTGGGAAGAGGGTGGTTACGAGGGCGGTGCCCGCCTCTACGAGTATGGCCGCCCGGCTTACCGCTGGGCCGGTGATGTCGAGAAACGCATCGCCACATCTGTCCACAAGCTCGTCAAACAGGTCTCGAAATAGCGACTCCTCTCATGCAACACACCATTCGCACGTCGATCGCGTACCTGGCACTCGTATCCCCGATGTTCGCGGCCGACGCCGCCCACCCGCCATGGGTCCGCGTGACGCAAAAGGCCGGCTGGACGGCCCGGGATTCGCAAGGCGAACTGGTGTTCAAGAACCGGCTCTGGCTGTTCGGCGGCTGGATGAACTCCTTCGAGGCTCCTCCACGTGACGTCTGGTCCTCGGCCGATGGGAAAAACTGGACACGCGCCACCGAAAAGGCTCCGTGGATCCACAGCGACCTGTCGATGTCCCTGACCTTCAAGAATCGCATGTGGTTCATGGGGGGATGGTACAACGGCCGCCTCCCCGGCCATTCGGCCAGCAACCAGGTCTGGTCCTCGACCGACGGCAAGGCATGGACCCAGGACACCCGGTCTGCAGGATGGACGCCACGACTGGCCGCGGCGCTGGTCGAATTCAAGGGCCGCATGTGGATCCTGGGCGGTACCGAGAACTATTACTTCGGCGACACCAGGAGTCTCAAGAACGACGTCTGGTCCTCCGCCGACGGAAAGACCTGGACCCGGGCCACCGACAACGCCGGATGGGCGCCTCGGGCCTACCACCAGGCCGCGGTACTCGGCGACCGCATGTTTGTTTTCGGCGGCGGCAATTACGTCCCCGAGTACGAGGCACACAATGACGTCTGGAGTTCCACCGATGGAATCCACTGGAAGCGGGTGAGCGACAAGGCACCGTGGCATCCGCGGCTGTGGTTCTCGTCGGTCGTCTACCGCAACCACATGTGGGTGCTCGGAGGATGGTCCAACAATCCATCGAAAAACTGGGGCGACGCCTGGTACTCCCGGGACGGGAAGACCTGGACCGAGTACAAGACCACGACCACGTGGAAGGAACGCCACGAGCTTTCGGCCTACGTGATGCGCGACACGCTCTGGATCGCCGGCGGTCACGCCAAACCGCTCAACAGCGAGGTCTGGTCACTCACGCTGCCCAAAAACTGGCAGGGCTCCCAGAAATGAACATCCGTCGCCGGCGTTAGCCATCGACCGACGTTTGTCTATTCGGCAAAGATCCCGAAAACGAACGCTTCCTCCAGTTCCTCGACGATCGTGTGCCCGTCGTCGTCGGCCAGCATCAGGGTGGCCATGTAGGCGTGCCACTTGGGCAACCCGGGATACTCGCGCATCCGGTCCCAGTGAGCACGACTTGGTGCCACGCCATGCAAGAACAAGCGATCGCCCCGGAGGTAAATAGCCATGCTCACCTCGTGCTCGGCCATGCTCTGTCCGATATCCGGCCAGAGTTCATCATGGGCCCGCTTGTATTCGGCATAGCAACCCGGTTTCAGGCGAAAGGACTCGGCAATCGTGAACACGGATGTCTCCCCGGATGCTTGAATGAATCGTGCCAAACTACGACGATCGTATCGGCTTCACCAGCATCAGGAGATCTGTTTTGCGGAACATCTCGAACCGGCTCGTCCCCCTGTTGATTGGTGGCACCCTGCTGGCCGGCCAACTCCCGGCCATCGCGACGGGAGCCGACGGCACTCCCGGACTGGTCCAGCCTCTCAGCGTGAAACGCGTGGTCTCCAACGGCCGGCACAACGCATTTGCCGCTTTCGCGAAATGGAAAAACAACTACTGGCTGTGTTTTCGGAGCGGGACCGGGCATGGATCCACCGATGGTGACATCGTCGTCCTGCGATCCAATGACACGAAGACCTGGACCGAAGTGATGCGGCAGGACGTCCAGGGGGACGACCGCGACCCCCAACTGCTTGCCACTCCGAAACGGTTGTTCCTCTACACCAACAGTCGTGATGCGGGATTCCGTGTCTTCGCGAATCACACCGACGACGGACAACACTGGAGCAAGCCTCAGCCGATCTACAAGAACGGGTTCATTCTCTGGAAACCTCTCACCCACGGCGGGAAGTTCTATGCGGCGGCCCATCGCCCCGGCCCCAACAACCGCCGCCACGCCGACCTGGTCACATCGACAGATGGAATCGACTGGAAACTGGCCTCGACCATTCGAGCCGGCCAGGGAGAAAGCGAAACCACCCTGCATTTCCTGAACGGGAACCGCCTGGTGGGGTTTCTCCGCAGCCAGGTGACAGTCGGCGGTTTCCTGATGGAGTCCGCCCCTCCTTACACCAAGTGGACGCAGCGTCCCGCCGGACATCATCTTTCCGGCCAGTCGGCCTACACGTTTGCCGGTGTCACCTACATGATCTCGCGAGAACTGCGATACACGCCCCCGGTGCCCCCATCAACACTGCGTGTGAACGTCGCCAGCAAGGTCAGCCAGGCGACGATGGTGTTCACCTTCCAGGATGGAAAATTGACCCCCTACTGTCGTCTTGGGCCACTCCAGGGCAACCACGACAGTTCTTACGCGACCGCGGTTCAAGTCGGCAACGAGATGCTGGTCGTCTACCACCGATCCGCCCACGAGTACAGCGGGGCCACACGATTGAAAGACGCCGCCGAACTGTTCCTGGCCCGGGTCCCCCTGAAAACACCGCAACGCTGAAGCCACCGGTTGTGTGCCGGAATCACACTACGGTTGGCTCAACGCCTGTCTCAGGTAGGCGATGGCGTCGGCTATCTCGGCGGGGCTGATCTTCTCGAAGAGGTTCGACGGCATCAGCGAAACCGCCGACGCCTTGACCGACTCGATCTCCTTCCGCAGCACCGTGTCGGTCAGTCCCTTTTCCCTCCGCAGCGTCAGGCTGGTGGCCGATTCGGCGGCCATGGTTCCCGTGTAAATCCGTCCCGCGGTGGTCACAACCGTGTAGCTCTGGAAGGCCGGTTCGATCGTCGCGCTGGGATTCAGAAATTCCAGCAAGATCGCTTCGTCGGGTTTCTTGATCACACCGGCAAGATCGGGACCAACGGCATGCCCTTCTTTCTTCAACCGGTGACAGGCCAGGCAGTGACGGACAAACACCTCGCGCCCCTGCCGCAGATTCCGTTTTCCCTTCAGGGCCTTCTGGTAACGAACGACCCGCGACCGCAATTCCGCCTCCAGTGGCCTCTTGGCAAACAGGCGTCGGGCCCGTGCTGACACCGTCACGTCGCGAGCCGCCATCAACCGCTCGCGTCGCGACTCATCGATCTGGGCAACGGCCACCGTTTTCTTTTCCAGTGCATCGACCAGGACCACCAATCGGTCCTCACGTGCCATCACTGCATCGAGCACGTTTTTCCGCAACCGTGGCGTGTAACCGCTCCATCCGACCAGCATCGCCGGGACAGCCTTCCGGTCCCCCAATGCGTTCATTGCATCAACAGCCGCCAATTGCAGATCCAGTGGCTGCCCCGGACCCAGCAGTTTCCTGAACGTGACAGCAGCCTGGTCATACGACGCAAAGGCCAACAGCCGGACCGCAGCAGCCCGGCCGGGAATCGCAACACCGAGATCCTGTGCACGAAGCATCGCGAGTTTCATCTCTCGACGAATCTCCGGCCGACCTCCGAAACCAAGCCGCGACGCCAGCCCGATCGCCAGGTGTCGAATCGGTGGAGATCGATCGGCCACCAGGCGAGACAACGCCGGCCAGGTTGGCTCGACGCCTTCCAGTTTCACCTCGTTGCCGGCCAACCCGGACACCAACCCTTCCAGGCATGCCGTCTTGACGAGCACGTCGTGAGGAATCACCGCTTCGAGAACAGGAACCCATTCGGTTACGCGGCGGCGTCCCCCAAGAGTCGCCGCCAGGGGACCGATCAGTGCCCGCCCTCCTTTTCCCACGGTCTTCCCGGCAAGTAGCCCGGCCAGCAATCGTCCGGCACGGTCACGGGATCCCGAGAGAACCGCCGCAGACATCCATCGCTCGTGGCCAAAGCGGCGGGCAAGTTCCAACAGCGAGGAATCCGCCGCGGCATTTTTCGACTCACCCAGAGTCAGCACCACCTGCAAGCGAACACGCGATTCGACTGATGCCGCCAACCGCATCAGTCGGGCAACGGTATCGGCGTTGTCGGGCAACACGCGTTCGGAGAGTTGCAGCGCATGCAACCGGACTCCGGGATTCGCATCTCCCAGGGCCAAAGCAATTTCCTGTGGACGAAGCGCCCCAAGCCCCTCGAGCGTATAGAGGGCGTGCAAGCGTCCAACCGCGGACCGGTCCTGCCGGACCATTTCCGCCAATCCGTCCACGGCCGTGCGGCCACCACGGCCAATCAACAGCCGCTGGGCGGTGAAGCGTCGCCAGGC
This sequence comes from uncultured Planctomycetaceae bacterium, assembly GCA_963933195.1. GTDB lineage: Bacteria > Planctomycetota > Planctomycetia > Planctomycetales > Planctomycetaceae > UBA8437. The sequence continues at coordinate 2,608 of CAWVUS010000125.1, read as the reverse complement.
GTTGTCGTCTGCCAGCGCCGCCAGCAAGACCTCGTTGGACGCTTCCTGCCACTCGACCACGGGTCGCAACTGGGCTTTGCTGGGAATCAGCCGCCAGATGCGGCCACGCTTTCGGCCTCCGGACAAGCCGTAACGTTGCTGGAGAAAGCGGGGGATCGCCGAATAGTCTTCGACTATCTCCCGATACATGTCGACGATGTACATCGCCCCGTCGGGCCCGACCCGCAGGTTCACCGGACGGAACCAGGGATCACCCGAGGCCAGGAATTCCGACCGGGACTCGTTTGCCGTCCGACGGGCCCGATAAATCGAACCGTCGAGTGTCAGGGCGCTGCGATGAATCACGTTGTTGGACGGTTCGCAACAGAACAACTGGCCGACCATTTCGCGAGGAAACAGGCGACCCTGGTAAATCTCGGTCCCGCAACCACTGGTGAAATATCCACCGGAGGTTTCCCGTTGACCGTAGAACTTGACCCAGTTCGGATCTTGCCCGCGAACCACCCGCCACGGGTGTGGCGGACTGATGCCAAACACGCGGTTGTAGTTGGATGCGGTGTAGGCCACCGCCGGAGAGGCCACAAAGGGATTGCGGCCCAGGTAACGGTACGGCAGCGGCAGGTTGGCCGACACCGGCGTTCCGCCAGCCGTCGTGAAACGATCGCCGATCGCGTTCATCCCCCAGCCGAAGGTCCGCACGGTTCCGGTCACCGGCTCGATTGCCGACCCGTCGGGCTTGATGCGAAAATCGGTCCGTCCCAACGTGACAGGTGTCTTCAGTTTCGGACCGCGGATTGTTCCCCCATCACCACCCGAACCCACGTAAATCCAGTTGTCGAGTCCCCACCGCGGGTTGTTGATCCCGCGTTCAATGAACTCGCGTCGGAACCCGGTCAACAGGGTCTTACGAACTTCGGCCCGGCCATCACCGTCGCGATCGGCCAGAAACAGGATGTCCGGAGCACACACAACCACCAGGCCATCTCCCGATGGCAACAGGCCATAACACGGAGGCAACCGATCGGCCCACACCTGCGCCGTGTCCATCCGGCCATCGCCATCAGAATCGACCAGCAGTTTGACCGTACCAAATTGTCCCCGTTTCGCCTGTTCGGCAATCGGGCCACCGATGCGTTCCCAGCGAATGCGACGGACCGATCGATCGATCGTGCCCGACTTGTTCAATTCCGTCACATCAATCTCGCCTTCGAGATTGAACCCGTGAATCTCTCCAACGAACATCCGTCCACGGGCGTCGAAGGCAACACACGAGGGCTCGACGACAACAGGTTCGCTCGCGACCAACTCGATGCGGAACCCCTCGGGCAGCCGGAGTTGGCGAACACTCGCGGCGGGAGACAATGGCAACGGCGGTTTTGGACCGGCCTGATCAGCTGCACCAGCCTCGATCACTCCGCCGAAACCGGCCACCCAGAAACCACACAGGACCACGAACCGGTTCGTCCCATGGCCCGACAAGATGGTCAACGATGCCAATAGAGCGAGTGTGCGTTTCATGAGGCAACTCGGATCAGGGCCAATCAGATCACGGCAAATCGCGTCCGGTGGCAATCATGTCAATCAGAATGGTCCGGCCCGCGAAACCGACCCCACTGACCATCGCCTTGGATGCCGCCGGAGGCCGCTGGGGATCGTAAAGAGACGGCCTCAGGCGGTTCAATTCTCCGCTGGAACCCGGCGTGGTCACGTAGTAGGTCGCCTTGGCGAGGTGCCGAAAATCCGAGCGATGACGCCCCAGGCTGGACTTCAACTGGGCAAACACCGATTCCACCTGCGGGCCATCCGGTTGCTGATCGGGGGAATACAGGCCGGCCACGTAGATCCGATTCTGGCCATGAATTGTCGAGACGCGACTGAAGACCGGCGAGGCTGACATTCCCGGCGGCGTCGAAACACTCAGGCTCTCTTTGGACCGCTGACTCGGCCTCCAGGCCACCACCTCGATCTCGATCGGCAGCGCCTCACTTTTCCACTCCACCAGGCTCACCGGAGGAACCGTTCCACCGGGAAATTCCGCGGCGATGGCGTCGAGAACCGTCCGGGCCTGTTTCATGGGATCGGTGAAGCACTTGATCTGGACAATGTCTTGCCTGCGGACCTTCATGAAGTCCAGGGTGGCCAAAAGCCCCTTGATCGTCCCGGTTGTCGCCACCGGCAGGGAACCGGGACGGGCCTGTCCGGAAACGTAGACCACCTCCCCACGTGGTAAAACGCTCGCTCGAGCAAACCGCGGCGTGCCGTCCTCGCCAACTCGAAACCGATACCCCACCCCGGTCGAAGACCGAACCCGGTGAGCAGGAAACACCGCATCAACCGCAACCTGTGCTTTCGGATCGGCCAGCGGCGTCTCGACATGGGCCACGGCAGGACGACATCCGGCCGGCAACCAGGCCGCCAGCGTTTTTTCGACAACCTGGCGAACCCGTGAACTGACCACGTAGACGTTCAACTTCACGAGTTGGCTTCTTGGTGTCCGGTATCCCACCAGCAGTTCATCGAGTTGTTGCAGGACGGACAGCGTCTGAGCGGCCGTGTCACCAGCCCCATCCGCTGGCAACAACTGCGTGGTATGCACCAGGTGAGCATT
>CAWVUS010000124.1:0-14446 GCA_963933195.1 uncultured Planctomycetaceae bacterium | reverse complement strand
CCGGCTGTTGGCGCGATTGAACCTGACACACGCGGAGCAACGACGATTCGCGAGACACTTGCAAAACATCAAACCGTCGAAGCGTGTGCCGTTTGTCACCGTCGGATTGATCCGCCGGGTTTCGCGTTGGAATGTTTTGATCCAGTCGGCACCTTTCGCACTCGATACCGCAACAGCAAAGGCGTCAAACGAACTGCCGCCGTCGGACTGCGATTCCTGCACAAGGACTACGAATTGGGACTGCCCGTCGACGCATCGGGTGTGACCGAGGGTGGCATCGAGTTCGCCGGCATTCGGGACTTCAAGGAACATCTGCTGACTTCCAAGGAGCAGGTCGCACGTAACCTGGTGTCGCTGCTCGTAACGTTTGCGACAGGTGGAGAAATCGAGTTCGCTGATCGCGACGAGGTCGAACGCATCCTTCTTGCCACCAAGGACGACGGCTACCCGCTGCGGAGTCTCATCCACCATGTGGTTACAAGCCGGCTCTTTGGGAATCGCTAATGCATAAACCAATCTCACGCCGCGCTGCACTCAAGGCTTCGGGGGTTGCGATCGCGCTGCCGCTGCTCGAATCGATGGGGCCGGCCATCGGCCATGAACCCATGGCGCCGCCAAAACGCATGGTCCTGGTTTGCAATGCGTTGGGATTGCATTCGCCATCGTTGTTCCCCAGGACGTCCGGAACCGACTACGCAAACACCGAGTACCTCGAACTACTCAAAGCACACCGAAGCGACTTCACCTTGTTTTCCGGGCTGTCCCACCCGGACCAAAATGGCAGGGAACCTCACGATACCGAGATGACCTGGCTTTCTGCCGCTCGAAATCCCGGACTGGGCGGATTCAAGAATTCGATTTCCGTGGACCAGTATGCAGCCATGAACCTCGGGCATGTGACCCGATTTCCGTCCATTTCGCTCAGCAGCAACAGCCAGGAAAGCCAGTCGTATACGAGCAATGGCGTGATGCTGCCGGCTGATAACAAGCCATCGGCAGTTTTCGCGAAGCTATTCCTGGACGGAAGCCCTCAAGACCTACGCCGCCGGCGCGAGCATTTGGCCAACGGTCGCAGCATCCTCGACGTGGTCGCCGGGCAAACGAAATCACTCAAGAAACAGACAAGTTCCCCCGATCGTCGCCAGCTCGACGAGTACTTCGCCGCCATCCGCGCGGCAGAGACGGAGTTGGCCGAGAGCGAGGCGTGGCTGGATCGGCCCAAGCCCCGTGTCGATGAAAAGCCTCCACAAGACATCCCGGAATCCGCGGACTTGATCGGGCGGACGCGTGCATTGATGAACCTGATTCCGTTGATGCTGCAAACCGACTCGACACGGATTGTCACGGTGATGATCCAGGACCATTTTGTCGTGCCCAGGATCCAGGGCGTGACCGCTGAACACCACAACTTGTCGCACCACGGGCAAGACCCTCAGAAGATCAAGCAACTCAGGATCATCGAAACCGAGATCCTGAAGTGCTTTGCCGATTTCCTGTCACGCCTGGCACGCCCCGGCGAGGCGGACGGCCGTTTGCTCGACCAGACCTCGGTTCTGTTCGGAAGCAACCTCGGCAACGCAAACGCACACGATCCCAGCAATCTACCCGTCATCCTGGCTGGCGGTGAATACAAACATGGCCGCTACGTCGCCCACGACAAGAAGAAAAACACGCCATTGTGCAACCTGTTCGTCAGCCTGCTCAACACGATGGGAATTGAAACGACGTCGTTCGCCACCAGCACCGGGGAGTTGACCTGGTAGTTGTGGCTCAATTCCGCGGCCCGATGCCAGCGAACATCACCGGGAAGAAGCTTGATAATGGACTCTTTCCGAGCAACCAGGGCTTGAAACACCACGGATCACCATCGATCAACGCGACGGGTGGTTATTGGTGCGTCCAATCCTCTCGCAAACGCTTGCTGACGTCGTCAGATCGCGGCCAGCCAAAGTAGTCCAGGTCGATCGGGGGCTCTCCACCGAGGATCATCTCGGCGAGCGACCGGGCGTTTGCGGGAGCGGGTGCGAACCCGTTGCCGCTCCAGCCGCAATCGCACCAGAACCCGTCCACACCTTCGATCGGGCCGACGATCGGATGGCTGTCCGGGGTCATGTCGTAAAGGGCCGTGAATCCGCCCAGGGCCGGAGCACGACGCATCGCGTCATAGCGATCGCAGAGTCCATCTCGCAGCATCTGAACCTGGTGGGCGGGAACCGATTTGTCGAAGTCGTCTGGATCGACGACTTGATTGGCGTGGCCGAAGTGAGCGGCGCGATACACGGCGTCGCCCATCGCTCGCAGATACACCTTGTTGATTCCATCCGAAAGGATTGGGCCGCAGGTCGCCATCGAATCCGGCTTGCGGAACAGGCATGTCGGCGCGGGCTGAATCTGGATCGGCAGTGGAATCCCCACCATTGCTGCCACCCGGTCAGACCATGACCCGGCACAATTGACAACCAGTGAGGTCATGATCACGTCTGTATCAGTTTCTACCGCGGAAACTCGTCCGCCATCGACTCGGATTCCGGTGACTTCGACGCCTTCGTGAATGTGGGCACCGAGCCGTCCTGCGGCGGCGGCCATCTCGACGGTGGCCTTGTAGGGATCGGCATAGCCACCCGTGGGAAACAGGATGCCGAATTCGTTGCCGGTGAACTGGCCGGCTGGGACGAGCTGCGCGAGTTGATCGCGGTCCAGGATCTCGAAAGGTTCACCGGAATCTCGAGTCAACTCCAGGTCACCTCCAATGGCCTCCGCGGCCAGTGAATCAGTGATGCGAAGAAATCCTTGCTGGACGAACCCGGCATCCCCACCAACGATTTCGTTCCATTGTTCGAACATTCGCGTCGAAGCGGTCACCAGGTCGGTGTAGATCTTGTCGTTGTACAGCGCCCGGATCATCGCGCCCGACTGGCCCGTTGGGCCGGCGGCGATGTGGTTTTTCTCGATGAGAATGACGCTCCCCGCGTTCGCAGCAGCCAGGTGGAACGCCAGGCTGCATCCGTGAATGCCACCACCGATGATGACGATGTCAGCAGTGAGAGTCATAACTGCAGTCACCAGCACTTTGAAAGATGGGCGACGGCCTGAACCCACGCGACCTTGGCGTCTTGCGTGGCAATTGCCCCTGGCCATCAAATGAAAATGTCACTGAAATGATTCCGACAGCACCGCACCGGCGCTGCTTGCCTCTAGTCTCCCCACCCCAGTCTCGGCGTTCAACCCGGCCCGTTTTTTCCATCCCGGTTTGATTGTTCCCGAATCTGGTTGTCCTCGGGAGTTTGGCTATCTTCGGGCTGGATTACACTGTTGGTCACTCGTGAGTCCACACGTTTTTCCTGCTATGCTCACGCCGATTGCGTGTGTTTTGGTGCGTCCGAAACCACTCCGTTTTGCTTGTTGAGATTGTGCGAGGCTGCTTGGGATGATCGAACACCCCGATTCTGACTCACCGGTTGAGCCACCAGACGACAGTGATACGTCGGAAGAGCAATCCAACACTCCGGCCCCTCGGGATACAGATGGCGATCCGGAGGCGACATTTGTTGGTCCGTATTCCGTGGACATTCCGGGGAAAGGAACCGAAGAGACATTCGTCGAGGGCATCCAGGATGCGATTCGGGAAGAAGAAAATGACGCCGAATCCGACAAGACAATGGTCATCGACGGTGTTCTCGAGGACTTCGCGGACTCGCTGGCGGTGGAACACCAGGATCTCGATCGAACTCTGCCCCATACGAGTTTGAAACCGCAACAAAACGAACACGAAGACTGGATGGAGTCGCTGGAGTCGTTCCCCCAGACAAACTCTGTCAGTCGACGCAGTGTCCAGGCGGCGGATACGACTGAAGACGAGGTGCAACTGCCCGTCTCTGCTGCGGAGGACCACCTGGATTACGTGACGCTGGCCATGCTGGGCGAAGGCGGCATGGGGACCGTTCACCTGGCACGACAGATCGCGTTGGGTCGTGACGTGGCCCTGAAGACGATCCATCGGCATTCCAGCAGAAAGCAGTCCGTACGGGACGAGTTTCTGACCGAAGCGGTTTTGACTGGAAGACTGGAGCATCCCAACATCGTCCCGATTCACGAGGTGGGTGAATCGCCGGATGGTGACCTCTTCTATTCGATGAAAAACGTGAAGGGGCAATCGTGGGACGAGACGATTGACGGTTTGTCGTTGAACGAGAACCTCGAGATTCTCATCGATGTCTGCAATGCGATGGCGTTTGCCCATACCGAGGGGGTGATTCACCGCGATCTCAAGCCACAGAACATCATGACCGGTGGATTCGGTGAGGTGCTGGTCCTGGATTGGGGGCTTGCCGTTCTGGTTGGTCCCGGACAATCCGCGAATGCGTCCGCCGGCGGCACGCCGAGTTTCATGGCTCCAGAGATGATCAATCCGCCATTTCTGGTGGGGCCACACAGCGACGTGTACTTGTTGGGAGCCATCCTGTTCCGATTGCTCACCGGCCAGCCACCTCACGATGGGAAATCCGCACGGGATTGTCTGAAAGCCGTTTCGCGAAATGAGATCGTCGTTCCCGAGTCCGAACGGATCCGGGAGAACGATCCGACCGGCGAATTGCTCGGGATCGCCATGCAGGCGATGGCGACCGAGCCCGAGGAGCGTTATCAAACGGTTGGTGAATTTCGACAGGCTGTCCGCGTGTTCGAGGCACACCAGGAGAGTCTCAAGCTCGCCAGCCATGCCGAGGAAGCACTCGAGGCTGCCGAACAGAGCGAGGATTACACCAAGTATTCCGAAGCGGTCTTCGGGTTTGGCCAGGCGGTCACGCTCTGGGATGGCAATGAGCCAGCCAAGGAATCCGCCGAACGAGCCCGACTGGCGTACGCGAAGTGCGCTGAATTGAAGGAAGATTTTGAACTGGGCCTGTCGCTGTTGGAACAGTCGCGGTCGGAGCATCCCGACCTGGTCCAACGCCTGACGGCAGCACGGAACGAGCGTGCCAGCCGCCAGGCCCGGTTGCGTCGAATGAAGCGGGGCCTGTTGGCAGCGGCTGCCCTGGTGTTTGCGATTGTCTCTGGCGCGGCGTTCTGGATTAACCAGGAACGCATCGAGGTCAATCGTCAGCGAGGGATCGCGGTTTCGGAGCGTCAGAACGCTGAAGAAGCGCGAGGCGTTGCCGAGGACGCCCGGGACGACCTCAACGATACGCTCACGCGATCGTTTTTCCTCACGGCCAAAGAACACCTCGAGTCAGGTGATCAAGCCAACGGATTGGCGTACCTGGCCAGGGCGCTCAGAACAGATGCCGAATATTGGCCCGCGGCGAATCGGATCACCTCGGTGTTGTCCGACCACAATCACTACACGGACGAACCATTCCGGATCAACATGAAAGAGCCGATCGCCGAGGCTGGCTTGGACCGGTACACCAAGACGTTCTATTGGACCATGACCCAGGGCCGCCGCGGAATGCTCTGGGATGTCAAGAATCGCAAGAAAATCGGAGTGATTGCCGGCGGTCAACGCATCGATCGACCCCAGTTTACTCGTGATGCGAGCCTGTTGTTTGTGTCTCTCAGGGACCGGGGAGGCAGTATCCAGGGTTTTCGAACCACGGACGGAAAACAGGCGACGAAGTTGATACCGATCGAAAACCGGGTGAATCGCCCGTTTTACGTGCATGAACCGCGAAAGGGTGTGAGACGGATCGCCGCCGTCAATTTCAACAATGGCACCTTCAATCTCTGGGATGCGGATTCCGGAAAGACCATCGGAGCGGAACTGACAGCAAGCGAAGAGTCGGGCCTGGTTGATCTCGACGTTTCCTCCGATGACCGTTTCATTGGAGCCGCATACGGTGATGGCACGTTGTCTCTGTGGTCGTCCGAAGACGGCAAACTGGTCTATCAGACAAAAGTGCCCGGTGGGCCGGTTTATTTTTCCGGCGGCCGACACAACTACATGGTGGTCACGGCGACCTCGGGCCGAATGTTTGGATGGGTCGATGTGTCTGCTGAGTCCATTGAAGTCAAGACCGAGGAGACAGAGTACCTGATCGATGACGTCGGAATGCACTCACATTTCCCTCAACTGTATGTGGCCGGTGGCAAGGGCAAGGACTCACACACAAGAGTGGTCGACCTTTCGACTGGAAAAGAAACGTGTCGATTTGTGATTAAGGGATACGTTGTCGACGGCAAAAGCCCATTTGTGGGGCGTCCCCGTTTTGGGAGCGTTGATGGGGAGGGTGTCGCGTTCTCCGAGCCGTGGCTCGGCACCTACGTCACCGGCCAGGGAGCGGATTGTCGCGATTTCTGGACCGGCAAGTCCATCTCGACCCTGGATTTCCGGGGAAATGTTCTCACCGCGGCGATGATCCCGGCGGATGGTTTGCGACTGATCAGCAAGCACACGGATCGGTCGGTGAGAATCTGGGACCTCATCGAAGGAAAGTTGATGGTCCCACCGATTGAACACTCACTCAAACCGATCATGGATGTGACTGAAGACGGTGAACGTCTGTTTACCGCCACAGTCGACGGCATGCAGGTGAAAATGTGGAGCACGCGGACCGGCAAGCTGTTGCAGGAGGCGCATTCGTTTTCGAAAGCGATCCCCGACACTTTCAATATGCTGAACGACCGGTCCGCAGTCCTGCAATTCAACAAAACCCTGCAAGGCAGAGGGGCTGGGCGTAAACTTCAGCAGGGTGAATCCCGGGTCTGGAAGATGACTCGAGGCCGGCGTCGTTTTCCGACATTTCAAACGATTGGCGGCATCGGGAGTGTCGATTTCAGTCCGGATGGCCGGTGGATTGCGACCCAGAACAATTTCGGCACCGCTCCGATGGCGAAAATCCTCGATGCCAAAACATTGGAAGAGGTGCGGACGTTTCAACTGCCGGATATTGGCAAAAGCACCGTGTTTTCTCCCGACGGGAAGTCCCTGGCAGTGGGGAGCGGAGACGGATTCGTCCGTTTCTGGGATTTGGAGACGGGCGAATTGACCGGCGGCACACTGGCTGCCGGACAATTTGTGAAAAAAGTGCGTTACCTGCCGGACGGCAAACGCATGGTTGTGCAATCCGGCTTCGGAACGATCACCGTATTCGACGTCGAGTCGGGCTACAGGATCCACCCGGATTGGAACCTGGGTGTCAATAGGTTCGATCTGTCCGTGGATGGCCGAAAACTCGCCTTGGGTAGTTCTGACGGCAACTCGTATCTCATCGACCTCGAATCGGGTGAGTTGCAGAAATTGTTGCCCAGCGGGGTGAGTGATGTGGAGGACATTCACTTCAATTCGGATGGCACCCGGGTCGTCGTGGCCGTGTTTGGTGGCAAGGGCCGTGTCTGGGACACGACGTCAACCAAGCTGGTGTTCGAGACGCCAGCGATCGACTCCTATTTAGCTGCAGCATTCCATCCCAACGGCACCGTCGTGGCGTTGGCTGCCAGCCCGATGATCAAGTTGACATGGGGAAAGGTGGAATTGTGGGATGTCGTGAAGGGGACCCAGGTCTCAGACCCCCTGATGTCCAAGGGACAGGCACTCGCCGGCAGGATGCGATTCAGTCACTCGGGGAGACTGTTGGCGCTGGGAAACTCTCGGAGTGATCTCACCGTCTGGGAGTTCCCGACAGGAGCGACGCTACTCGAGAGTTCGACGGGAGCGCCGGCTAGCACGGTGATCCAGAGTGTCGAGTTTAGCCCTGACGACCGAAGGCTGGCGGTCACGTCGTTGGAGAAGTCGACGAAGTTCAGCAAGCTGACAATGTTTGATCTGCCTTCCATGGAGGGAGCCGCGCCGATGTGGTTGGCTGAACTGGCAGAAGTTGTTGCAAACCGGCGTATTGACGAGAACGGCGACTCGGTGTCGGTGACTCAACCCGGAATGGAGGCCATTCGAAAGACGGTTGCGGCGTCCGACGACAACGACCCGTACGGACATTGGGGAAGATGGTTTCTGGATCTTCCGGACCAACGCACCTCGTCGCCCTGGAGCGAACAGTCGGCTGCAGAAAACATGGCAACGTTGCTCCGGGCGCGCGATCTGCCGAGTTTGCACAGTGTCCTGGAGTTCGCGCCCGACAGCGGCCTGGCGCATGCCAGGATTGGGTATGCGATGGCCACGTCGGAACGAACCAACAAGCTGGAGTCACATGTCGTCCGACACTGGCTGGAGACGGCGGGGTGGCATTCCGAACAGGCAGTCGCGTTGGAACCGGACAACGCGGAAATCTGGGCGGTCAGGGCGCTCGTGATGCAACGTGGGGGCCGTTTCGCCGAAATGGACAAGGCTGTCGACGAGGCGTTGAAACGCGACGAGGACCACATTTTCTCTCAGTACGTCCATGCCTTGTCACTGCAGCATCGGGGGGAGAAGGAAAAGGCGTATGCCGCCTTTCAGCGGGCCTACGGCAAACTCCCTGAACCGCGGAAACAATCCGACTGGCCACAGGGAAGACCGTTCTTGCCGGGGATCCTTGACACGGTGATGCAACAGCCGGGACGCGTGCCGGTTGATTTGGCGGCTGCCGGGCAACTGCGGTTGGCCGAGACCACTGCTCCGCTGGAGATACGGCAAGCTGAAGTCGATTGGCTCACGAGACTTGCCCTGGAATTGTTCCCCAAAGACCCGGGGGTGAGGATCGCCCGTGCCAATGTCCTGATGCTGGCGGGGCAGACGGCCGAAGCCATCAAGACGCTGGGACAGGACGGCGACGGAGAAGTCGACCCGCTGCTGGTCGGTGAGGTGGTGCGAAATGCCGCGGTTCGGTTGGTGGAACAGAAACAATACAAGCAAGCACATCAACTGCTGTTGAACGCGGGGATACCCGCTCGTTCGCCAGAGGCCTCCGCACGACAGATCGATCTCAGCAAGTACTACAACCAATCGTTGTTCGACGTGCCGTTTCGTACCCGGAAAAAAATGGAGTCAAACCGTCGTTTTTGGAATCGGTTGCCCGTGGGGCTGGTACGACTGAACGGGGTCCAATTCGACGTCAGAGGCATAGTCAGGCTCAAGGGAGGGGACCATGCTGCTGATTCATTGGTTGTCACGCCTCCAACCAAGGTCGAAAAGATCACGATCAATCAGAAGGCCACCTGGATTCACGTATTGCACAACTGTTCGTTCAACGACGATGTCGGGTGGGGAGAGTTTCTCGGCAGGTACATGTTGCACTACGAAGACGGCTCGGAAAAACCCTTGTACATCAACTACGGGTTGCACCTGGTGACATGGGTCAACAACCCATTTGCGGTTCCAATGTATGCTGATTTTGGCTGGAGAGAGGGGGCGTTCCATGAAACACGCACACTCACCCACTGTGTCTGGGAAAATCCTGAACCCGACAAGACCATTGCGTCAGTCACGTTTGAGTCGACTGAAAACCGCGCGTCGCCGTTCCTGGTAGCGATGACGCTTGAGTTGCCGGAGCCACTGGACGGCGATCGTGACGCGCTCTCCCTGATAAATGAAGCCAGGCGGAAGATCGACGTCGTCAATGGAGCAACCGACACGACACACAACCACGTGGCGAAATTGCTCAAGAAGGCCGCACCTGCCGCCAAGGCCCACGAGGACACCAATTTCCTCCTGAGGTTCGTGCAGGCGAACCTCCATGCGGCCAAGGAAAACCACGTGGAGACTCTGAAGACGCTCGATGGACTCACGTCCCCCAAACCCTCCATGCAGAATTCGTTGCACAAACTTCGTGCCTATGGTTATTACCTGGCCGAAGATTACGACAAAGCCGCCAAGGAAATGGGCTTGTCGGTCCCACACGAGGATTTTCGTGCGGGCATGCCCAGTGGCCTGGATCACCATATGATGCAGGGCCTCTTCGCGTATCACCTGTCGGCACATGGGGTGACGAAGGGACGCGATTTTGTGCTCAAATCGCAGATTCCACCTCGCTCTGCTGACACACCAGGCGAGACCATCGACCTGACTTCGAAATACAATGCGGGATTGCACGAAGCGTGGCACATTGAATCCGCTTCTTCCGCACAGGTAGTGACGCCCTTGTGCCGGACACTCAAGACGGGCGTCCACCGTTTTCGAGGGATTCCGTTTGACGTGCGCGGAGTGGTCAACTTGTCGGCGGGCCTGGAGACGGAGATTCCATTTCCAGCATCAGTGCAAGAGATTGTTGTTGGGAAGAAGGCCGATAGTCTCCATTTCCTGCATAGTGGATACAAGAGAACTCCCCCCGGTACGCTCGTCGCGATTTATCGAATCGTCTATGCCGACGGCGAGGTCGAAGAATTTCCGATCCGTTTTGGATTCGAAATGCACCACTGTTGGATCCCCGGAATAAGGGATTCTTTTTCGAATCTCGTGTGGCGCGGCGAAGATGCAACGGGCGATTTCCTGCGAAGTGATGCCGCGTTGTATTTGGCCACCTGGGACAATCCACGGCCGGACCAGGAGATTGCTCATGTCGATTTCACAGCGACACTCAACAAGGTCAATCCCTTCCTGGTAGCACTCACCACGGATCGACACGCAGACACGCTGGCCGATGATACGAACTCTCCCCTGGACCTGGTGTCGCGGGCGGTCCATCGGTCACGCCGTGCCCCGGACAACAAACAACTCCAGGAACAAGCGATCTCTCTGGCAGAGAAGGCAGTTGAGCGGGCTCCGAAAAACGCTGAAGTGTGGCGTCTCCGGGCCGAGATGTTCCTGGTGCTCGGCCAGGCTGCTGAGGCGGCACGGAGTATCGCGCGGGCGTCGGCACTCGATCCCGATTCAGGCCAGGTCCTGTTCACACAAGAACGAGTCCACGTCCTGCAGGGTGACACGAAACAAGCGTTGCTCGCACGCGCCCAGGCTCGCCAGAAGACGCTGCAACGGTTGATTCCACCTCGAGACACCACGCTGTCCGTGGAACAACTCGACCTGGAATCGCACTACAATGTTGCGCTGAGCGAGGATCTCTACAAGGAGGCGGCACGGAACCCGTGGGGAGACGACGGTCTCACAGCTCTACCTGCTGGCAAGTCAGTCTTCAACGGGGTCACATTTGATGTGCGGGGCGTGATTGCCTTGCACGGTCAAAAGACGCGGCTGCGAGTGACGATCGCTGACGTCGTTGATCGCGTAGAACGTGTCGACGTGGGGAGGAAGGCAGACTCCATACACCTGCTCCACGGAGTGGCTTTTTCCAGTCGCCTGCCCTACGGCACTGTTGTCGGCAATTACCGTGTTCATTTTGCTGACGGCACCGAAGAGTTGGTGCCGGTGCGAATTGGAGAACACGTTCTCGACTGGTGGCTTCCACGCTCACGAAAGGTGGCTGCCGCGAAGCTGGCGTTCACGATCAGGAGCAAGCGTTCTGCCGATCGTGACCTCGGGTGTTATCACATGACCTGGGTCAATCCAAAACCCGGTGTGGTGATCACACGAATTGATTTTGAGACCACCGATACTGACGCCTCTCCATTCCTGCTCGGAATTACTCTCGGGTCTAAATCGGTCGCCGTGTCGAAGTTCTGATCGAGTGTCTCGAGGTCGATTGTCACATCGTTCCGACCTGGGCCAGGGTTGAACCTGGTGCCCTGGTCAAGACTGGTGGCAACCGATTTGCTGGTGGGTTGAATGGCAGCGCCGGCGCCCGGATACACCTCACCGCCTGGATTGCCATTTCGCCGGATCCGACCAATCCGCGGGCGGTCTCTTTACGCGATGATCTCTTCAATCGGGTGTCCATAGTCGACTTCCAGCCGCTTGCGGCCGGGGACTTCGAGACGGCGGGGATCGAGGCCGAGTTGCTTCATAACAGTCGCATGAATGTCGGTGACGTAGTGCCGATCCTCAACGGCGTGGAAGCCGAGTTCGTCGGTGGCTCCGTGGACTGTTCCGCCCTTGATTCCGCCTCCAGCCATCCAGACGGAAAAGCCGAAGTTGTGGTGACCTCGACCGTTGGAACCCTGGCCGCCGGGAGTCCGTCCGAATTCCGAGCCCCAGACCACAAGCGTTTCGTCGAGGAGACCGCGTTGCTTGAGATCCTTCAGGAGACCCGCGATGGGCTGGTCGACCTGCCGACAATTCTTGGCGTGATTTGTTTGCAGGTTGCTGTGAGCATCCCAGGCTCCCGCTCCGCCACCGCCGTGATAAACCTGCACAAACCTCACGCCGCGTTCGACCAGTCGTCGCGCGGTCAGGCAGAGCCGGCCAAACGACTGCGTCGGTCCGCCGGTTGTCCCGTAAAGCTGGTGCGTTGCCGCCGTCTCGCCCGCCGAGTTCACGACATCCGGCACCGCTGTCTGCATTCGAAACGCCAATTCGTACGACTTGATGCGAGCAGCCAATGCCGGATCGTTCGGGAACTCGTCCGCCGTCAGTCGATTGAGCCGACCGAGCAGTCGTTGCGCTTTGAAACGCTCGGCCGAGCCAGCACCTTCTGCAGGAATCGCAAAGGGCAATGGGTTCTTTGGGTCGACCGACAGCGTCACTCCGTCGTGTTGGGGGCCAAGATAATCTGCTCCTTCGGTCCCCTTTCCGCCGCAGCAGTCTCCGATCTTGTTCCCCATGACGATGAACTGCGGCAGGCTGTCGTTCAGTGAACCGAGCCCATAGTGCACCCAGGCTCCAATGCTGGGGAAGAAACCGTCGAAGCGATTTCGCCCAGTATGAAACTGGAGCTGAGCGTCGTGGTTGCTCGCCGTCGTCCACATCGACCGGACGATCGACATGTCGTCAACACACTTCGAGAGGTGCGGCAACCAGTCACTGACCTCGATGCCGCTTTTGCCGTGTTGTTTGTAGCCGACCTGCAGCGGATACAGCGTGTCGTAAATTTTCCCGTTGGCGTCGCCCTTCACCAGCTCGATGCGGTTTTTGATGTAGGGCGATTCCAGCACGCTGGCGAACGGCGTGTTGGGGATCGTCTTGCCGCCATATTTTGTCAAAAAAGGCTTCGGATCAAACGTCTCGACCTGGCTAACGCCTCCAGCCATGAACAGCCAGATCACGCTTTTTGCTTTAGGAGCAAAATGGGCGAGGCCATCCGGCGGAGCCCAACTGGTGTCGGATCCGAAGCCGTCGCGCTGGAGCATCGCTCCCAGGGCCAGCGAGCCAAAGCCGGTTCCCAGATCGGAGAGGAATTGTCGTCGAGGTTTTGCGAGGTGTTTCATTGGATCTTCGTTATCGGATCGTCACGAAATCGTTGTGGTTCAGCAGCACCAGTGCGAGTTGACGTCGAGCCTCCGCGCTGCCTTTGAATTCGGCAAGAAACCGGGTGCACTCGACCTGTTCTTTCGGAGCAGGCTCGCGGCTGAGTACGTGTTCGAACAACGCCTTGACGAACTCGCTGCCGTTGAGTGTGCGGTGAGTCTCGGCGATCTTCCGAGCCTGGCTGGCGGCAATCTGGCTGTTGAACATCGCGAGGGCCTGTTGCGGAGCGACCGTCGCTTTTCGCTGGTAGCACTCGTTGACCTTTGCTCCGTTGAACAGACTGAGAAACGTCATTTGTCTCTCTTTGTCCTGGCGGAAGTACAGGCTGCGGCGGAGTGCGGTTTGCCCCAGCGTGTGCTCGATGGGCGGGCCGCCCATGGCCAGGTCGAGGCTGCCTCCCAGCGACAGCACGCTGTCCCGGACGGCTTCGGCTTCCATCCGGCGCGCATTCATTCGCCACAGCGTCTGGTTGTCGGGATCTGCCGCTCGCGTCGCGGCCGATGCCTGGCTCGATGAAGAACTCAGTCGGTAGATGCCGGACATGACGATCTGCTTGTGAAGCTTCTTCAGGCTCCAGCCGTTTTCCATGAACTGCACTGCCAGCCAGTCGAGCAGCGCCGCGTGACGCGGTTTTTCGGATCGCAATCCGAAATCGAATGTGCGTTCGATGAGTGGCGCGTCGAAGTGTCGCAGCCAGACATGATTGACGAGAACTCGGGCCGCCAGCGGGTTCTTCCGGTCGGTGATCCACCGCGCGAAGCCGAGACGACGACCGGAACTGGTCTTGGGATACTTCGGCCCCAGCGGTTTGTATTCGCTTGAGCCGTTGTCGAGCTGTCCTGTCGCGGTCGCCAGCTTCTTCTGAAGACCAGCAACCTGCTTTTCCGCGGCCTGCAATTCGCCAGCAGCCTTTGCGCGAGCAGCCTTTGCCGCGGTCTCCTGCTTCTGCCGAGCCTGCTCGATCTTCAGCTGAGCCTGTGCGACCTGCTCGGAAAGTTGATCGACAGCGTGCTGGCGAGTGGCGCGTCCAGCCGTCGTGGCCAACGTATCGGCGTTGCCTTCGGCCAGTCCGAACTTCACGGTCTCCACCGCAATGCGTGCTTCGAGCGAGGCTGCTGCAGATTGCGTGACACGGCGATGCGCAACCGCATTGCTCTCCCCGGCTTCGGAGACTTTCAAAGCCAGCTGTAGCTGTTGTTTCGTGAGCGTTTTCGGTGGTGGTGTCGAACCTCCGCTGGCCGGCTCGAGTTGTGTTCCCGGTGGCAGTTCCGTCACATCGAGCTG
>CAWVUS010000123.1:0-14557 GCA_963933195.1 uncultured Planctomycetaceae bacterium | reverse complement strand
CGAGCCAGTTGCCGAGCCAGTTGCCGAGCCAGTTGCCGAGCCAGTTGCCGAGCCAGTTGCCGAGTTGTCGGGATTCCGTCGAGTTGAAGCCCAGGTCAACGACTACTTCGGGAAGTTCAACAAGGTCATTGCCACGGTCCTGTTTTTTCCGATTCCGCTCCCTGGTGGAGCCAGTCTGCCGGCGGCTGTCTTGTGGTTGGTGGCCGGCTCAATCTTCTTCACGATCCGAATGGGCTTCATCAACTTCCGCGGTTTTGTTCATGCGATCAAGGTGACCGCGGGCAAGTACGACAACGAGGAAGACGAGGGTGAGGTTTCTCACTTCCAGGCCCTGACTGCCGCGCTGTCGGCGACGGTGGGCCTGGGCAACATTGCCGGTGTGGCTGTGGCGGTGTCAGTTGGTGGCCCGGGCGCAACATTCTGGATGGTCCTGGCGGGGCTCCTGGGCATGTCGGCGAAGTTCGTTGAATGCACACTCGGCCAAAAGTATCGCGAGGTTCGCGAGGACGGACGGGTGATGGGTGGTGCGATGTATTACCTGAGCCGTGGCCTGGCCGAGATGAACCTGGGGACCCTGGGAAAGACCCTGGCCGTGATGTTCACACTCTTGTGCATCGGTGGTTCATTTGCGGGCGGCAATGCGTTTCAGGTCAGCATGTCGTTGAAGGCTGTCCAGGAGACGATCCCGGTTCTGAAAACGGATCCGTGGATCTACGGACTGGTGATGACCGCCCTGGTGGGCGTGGTGATCATTGGAGGCATCAAGCGGATCGCTGCCACGGCGGCGACGATCGTGCCGTTCATGTGTGGCGTGTACGTGGTGGCATCGGTGGCGATCCTGGTGATGAATGCCGACCAGGTGCCTTCGGCGGTCATGTCGATCTTTTCCGGTGCCTTTTCTGCCGACGCGGCTTACGGCGGATTCCTGGGCGTGTTGATCATGGGTTTCAAGCGAGCCGCATTCTCCAACGAAGCGGGTATCGGATCGGCGGCGATTGCACATTCGGCGGCCAAGACCGAGTTCCCGGTTCGAGAGGGGATTGTCGCGTTGCTTGAACCGTTCATCGACACGGTGGTCGTCTGCACGATGACGGCGCTGGTGATCATCGTCACCGGTGCATACAGTGCCGAAACTTACACCGAGACGCTCAGCAGCCAGGCGGCAGCCAGCGGAGTTGAACTCGACACGCTGGTGGCCGAGCACACAGACATCATCGAGAAGGAGCAGGGTGCGCAACTGACGTCGCGGGCGATGAGTGCGGCGATTCCCTACTTCGAGTACGTGCTTTCGATCGCCGTGATTCTGTTTGCCTATTCGACGATGATCTCGTGGTCGTACTACGGCGAACGCTGCTGGGCCTTTCTTTTCGGCGATGGCGCCTCGATGTCGTATCGGCTCATTTTTCTGGTGTTTGTCTTCATGGGATCGGTCGTCTCGGCCAAGAACGTCCTGGAACTCGGTGACCTGATGATCATGGGCATGGCCGTTCCCAACATCCTTGGGGTGCTCCTGCTCTCAGGGGGAGTCAAACGCGATCTGGACGAATACTGGCGCCGGCTGAAGGCCGGCGATTTTGACCAGGACGCCTCCTCCGCGGAGTCGAACTCGAACTCACAGTAGTCCGCCGAATCTGGTCGACCGACCGAGCAGTGCTACTACTGCTGCTTGGCCAGCGCAGCGTAGTCGGTCTGCGTTGCGGACGGTCCGGTCGGGTCGGCGATTGTCCCCGGACGGCGGCCGACAAAGCGGCCGACCGAACGGTCGGGCAAGACGGTTTCCTGGTAACGAACGGTTTCGAGTTCCGGGAAAAGTTTGGGAAGTTCGCCGGGTGCCAGGACGAATGCCGGGTTTTTCAGGTGATTGTCGTCACGTTCGCATTGGCCGGGGCCGAATGTCTCGTAGATCAAAAGACCGCCGGGAGCCAGCGCGCGGGTGATCAGGCCAGGCAGGTGGTTGCGATCGAGAAAACGGAAAACGATGACCAGGTCGTAGACGCCCGGCAGGGGGACGAAGTGATCGAGGTCGCCGGCGATCAGCCTGGGAGTCACGGCGTGGCGGCTGGCCAGTTCCGCGGCGACTGTCAGTCCTCGTGCGGAAACGTCGACGGCATCAACCTGCCAGCCCTGTGTCGCCAACCAGACGGAGTTGTCTCCCAGGCCGCAGGCGAGCTCGAGTGACCGCCCCGGTGGAGTGTCAGGCAGCGAATCGACCAGCCACGAGTCGGCTCGCAACGTCTCGGCGGGCCGAGCGCGGTCGTACTTCCGGTCCCAGCGCTGTCGGTCCTCAACACTCATCCAGTCGTCTCGCCTGGCTTATGATCTCAGTTTCGTGATCAACGCCTCGCGAACTGCCTGCGGGTCCGCTCCACCCGCCTCGCGCATGACTTCGCCGATCAGCTTGCCGATGGCCGCATCCTTGCCCGCCTGGAAATCCTCGGCCGCCTGTTGGTTGCGGGAGATCGCCGCGTCAATCACGGAATCCAGGGCCCCGGTGTCGGCCACGACGGACAGTCCACGCGCCTCGACGATGCGGTCAATTCGCACCGCGACGGTGCCCTCGCCCCCGTCACCCTCGACCAGTGCCCCGAAGACCTCGCGGCCGCTGCGAGTGGTCAGCTGGCCACCATTGATCAGGCCGATCAGCGTGGCCAGTCCGGGGGCATCGATACCCAGTTGATCAATTGTCAGGTCGCGTTCGTTGAGCGTTCTCAGCACATCCTGGCTGACCCAGTTGGCGGCCCGCTTGGCGTCGCCGCATTGCTGGACCACGGTCTCGAAATAATCGGCGACCTGCAGGCCCTGATCGATCAGCACACGGGCGTCGTAGTCGGAGAGTCCCATCTCGTGGACGAACCTGTGTCGTCGGATCGCCGGGGGTTCACACAGCCCGTCTCTTTGCGTGGAGATGTACTCGTCACTGAAACTCACCGGCAACAGGTCGGGGTCGGGAAAATAGCGATAGTCGGAGGCGTCTTCCTTGCCGCGTTGAGCGAATGTCACGCCACGGTCGGCATCCCAGCCACGCGTTTGCTTCGAATCGTCCTCATAAACACCGCCACACTCCTGGAATTCGCGTTGTTGCCGAGCGATTTCATGAGACAACGCCGCTTCGACTCCGCGAAAACTGTTGAGGTTCTTGACTTCGACGATCGGGGTCCGGACGAGTTCACCGTCCGGGTTGGCCAGTTCCAGGTTGACGTTTGCGTCACAGCGGAGACTGCCTTCCTGCATGTTGCAGTCCGAGACGTCCAGGTAAACCAACAGCAATTTGAGTTCTTCCAGGAACCGGTGAGCTTCGGACGCCGAGCGGATGTCGGGCTCGGAGACGATTTCCAGCAAGGGTGTCCCAGCCCGGTTCAGGTCCACCCGGGTCTCGCCCCCTCGTCCACTCTCGTCGTGAAGGTTCTTTCCCGCGTCTTCTTCCAGGTGCACGCGAATCAGTCGGATTCTGCGTGTCTCGGATTCACCGTCGGGCTGCTCGACGTCGATGTCGAGGTGTCCTCCCTGGCAGAAGGGCAGGTCGTACTGGCTGATCTGGTACGCCTTGGGGAGGTCGGGATAGTAGTACTGCTTGCGATCCCACTTGGTGAACGTGGCGATCGCCCCTTCCAGTGCCAGCCCGGCCTGCAACGAGAGTTCCAGCGCGAGCCGGTTCATCACCGGCAAGGCACCGGGCAGGCCGAGACAGACCGGGCAGGTTTGCGTGTTGGGTTCATCGGGATTGAAGCGGTTGGCACAGCCACAGAAGATCTTGGTCTGGGTCTGGAGTTGGACGTGGACCTCCAGGCCGATGATTGTCGTTGGAGACGTCATGGCGAGGAGTCTCCATCGAGTGGGGGCAGGGCTTGGTGCCAGTCGGTTTCCCGTTCGTACATCGCGGCAGCTCTCAGCAGCCGGTCCTCCGCGAATGAGTCGGCCAGCAGTTGCAGTCCGATTGGCCGTCCGTCGGAACTGAACCCGGCGGGGATCGAGATGCCTGGCAGGCCGGCCAGGTTGGCGCTGATGGTGTAGGTGTCGGCCAGGTACATCTGCAGTGGGTCGTCGGCCAATTGGCCCACCGGGACCGCCGGGGTCGGGGCGACCGGCGAAACAATCACGTCGACAGACTCAAACGCTTGCGAATAGTCCTGGGCAATCAGTCGTCGGACTTTCTGGGCCCTGAGGTAATACGCGTCGTAGTAGCCGGCAGAGAGCGCGTAGGTGCCGAGCATGATCCGTCGTTTGACCTCCGGTCCGAAGGCGGCTCCACGGCTGTCGGAGTACATCTGGACAAGTCCATCATACTCCTCGGTTCGGCGGCCATAGTGGATGCCGTCGTAGCGGGCCAGGTTGCTGCTGGCTTCCGATGGTGCCAGGAGGTAGTAGCAGGCCACCGCGAATCGTGCGTGTGGCAGGTCGATCTCCTCGACGACGGCTCCTCGAGCTCGGTACACGTCCAGGGCTTGTTCGAGAGTTTCGCGGACGCCGGCGTCGAGTCCTTCGGCAAAGTGTTCCGGGCAGATTCCGATTCGCAGGGCATCCAGGGGTTGATCGAGTTGTTCCTGGTAGTGGGGCACTGGCATGTCGGCGGATGTTCCGTCCCTCCGATCGTGGCCGGCAAGCACTTCCAGCAAAGCGGCGGCCCCGGCGACATCCCGGGCAAAAGGACCGACCTGGTCGAGCGAACTGGCGTAGGCAACCAGTCCGTAACGGCTGACCCGGCCGTAACTGGGCTTGAGCCCAACCACCCCGCAGAAGGACGCGGGTTGGCGGATCGAGCCTCCGGTGTCGCTGCCCACCGCCAGCGGTGCAAAGCCGGCGGCGACAGCCGCTGCCGAGCCACCGCTGGATCCGCCGGCGACACAGTCGAGATTCCAGGGGGTGCGGGTCGGACCGAACGCCGAGTTCTCGGTCGTCGATCCCATCGCGAACTCGTCCATGTTGGTCTTGCCGATCAGGACCGCGTCGGCCTGTCGCAGGCGTTGGATGACATGGGCGTCGTAGGGAGGCGTCCAGCCCTCCAGCATGCGGCTGCCACAGGTGGTGGGCTGGTCGGTGGTGACCAGGACGTCCTTGATTGCCACGGGTAGCCCGGCCAGTGGGCCGAGCGGTTCACCAGCTGCGCGTCTTCGGTCCACCGACTCGGCCGTTTCGCGGGCCGAATCGCCGGCGACGTGCAGGAAGGCTCCGACGGCTTCGTCGTGAGTGGCAATCCGCTGGAGGCAGGCTTCGGTCAGGTTGAGCGACGTTGTGTCGCCAGCGGCGAGTTGCGCCAGCAATTCGGTGACGGTTGCGTGACAGGTGGTCATTGGGGCACCTGGAGAATCACTCGGCCGAGGTGTCCAGCACCGGAGGCACCAGGAAAAAATGGTTGTCGTGTCGTGGCGCTCCCGAGAGTGCCTGTTGGCGGGTGAGCGATTCGGCCGGCTGGTCCTCTCGCAATACGTTGGTGCCCGCCGACGCCCCGGCCAGTGGTTCGACACCCTCTGTGTCGGCCTGTTGAAGAATTTCCACGTACTGCAACACCTGGCCCAACTGATCGGTGAAGGCCTGGATCTCAGCTTCGTCGAGAGTCAGGCGGGCCAGTCGGGCGACTCGCAGTACGTCTTCCCGGGTCAAGGCCGTGCCGGGCGACTTGTCGGAATGCGTTTCGGGCATGACACCACCGGGAGCGAGAGGCCCCGCTCAGCGGACGGGTGAACTCCTGCCGGCCTCTCAACCGGCCGACGGCTCGGTGAACGCCTTGCGGACCACGGCCTTTTGGACCAGGCCGCTACGGATGCAGCGGGTGCAGACACGCTGGGTCACCGTTCCGCCACCCTGCTGGGTACGGATCTTCTGCAGGTTCGGCTTGAAACGCCGCTTGCTGATCCCGGTTGTCTGCCGCCCGTTACCACCGAGGTACTTGGCCTTACCTCGTTGTGAGACGCGGTTACCGACCTGGGGCGACTTGCCGCAAATGGCACATTTCTGACCCATTATCAAGCTCCAGCAGTCTCGGAAATTACGCGGGGAATCCGTCCGTCCGGGAACGGGAAAGGGCCAAGTATAGTGGTCACCGGTCAGGTTGCAAGCTGTGCCGTACTGGCTCGGGGGACGAGCCGTCCGCGGCGGTGTCTTTGCCGGTGATGGCCGATTCGGGAATGTTGTGTCCCAGTTTTTCTTTTTTTGTCGCCAGGTACCCGGCCCGGTGAGCCTCGGGAGGGGCCACTATCGGTACCTGTTCGACGACCTCGAGATCCCAGGCGGGAAAGGCATCTGCCTTGTTCGGGTTGTTTGTCAGCAAGCGGATCCGTGAAAGTCCCAGGTCCTTGAGAATTTGCAGGCCGATCATGTAATCACGCATGTCCGCCTTGAAGCCCAGTTTGTGGTTCGCCTCGACGGTGTCGTAGCCCTGGTCTTGCAACTGGTAGGCCTTGAGCTTGGCGACAAGTCCGATACCGCGGCCTTCCTGTGGCAGATAGATCACCGCCCCCGCACCCTCCTTGCCAATGGCATCCATGGCCAGGTGCAACTGGTCACCGCAGTCGCAGCGGAGAGATTCGAGGACGTCACCTGTGAAACAGGACGAGTGCATGCGGATCAGGGGGGCTTCGACCGAGGAGAGTTGTCCCCAGACGATTGCCATGGGTTGCTGGTCCTCGTGCTCGACCGAGTAGGCGATGACGCGAGTCGGGCCAAATCGGGTCACAATTGGCACCTCGACCTCTCGCTCCACCAGTTGTTCACGCATCCGTCGGTATCGAATCAGGTCTTCGATCGAGATGATCGGCAAGCTGAATTCCTCGGCGATTTGCCGAAGTTCGGCCGCGTCAGCCATACCGTCGCCATGTTGAGACAGGATTTCGATCAGACATCCGACCGGACGCCCTCCAGCCATTTCAACCAGGTCGACTGTCGCCTCGGTGTGTCCGGCCCGTCTGAGAACACCGCCGGCCTTGGCCAGTAGTGTGCTCGTGTGGCCCGGACGGACGAAGTCCTTGGGGCGGCTGTTTGCGTCGGCAATTGCCCGGATCGTCATCGCCCGGTTGGCGGCACTGACCCCGGTGCCCGCATCGGCGTGATCCACCGGAGTCAGGAAGTTGGTGTGTGTCTGAGGGCCGGGGCCGTGGTTGTCCGACAGCGGGGCGAGTTGCAGTTGTTCGGCGCAGTCTTCGGACATCGGCACGCAGAGCACACCGCTGCCATGACGCAACATGAAGTCGACCTGTTCGGCCGTAATGGATTCGGCCGCACAGATGAAGTCGCCTTCGTTTTCACGTTCGGCGGCGTCGACGACGATCACCATCAGCCCACGTCTCAACGCATCAACTGCCTCGTCGATCGTATTGAATCGTGGCTCGTCGGTCGCTTCGGGCATGAGATCACTCATCGGGGGCTTTCGAAGAGTTCAATACCATGGGACTTGGCTGGTCGCGTCAAGGCTGTCGACCGATCATCTGGGAATGGCGTGAGGCCAGGCCGGCGGGCTGAACTACTTATATACGCTCAATTGGGGGCAGGTGTGGTGGACAAGCCGTCGAAAGGGACAGGCGCGACCGCCTTGCGGAATGCCTGGGATCGTTCTCAGGTCGACTGCCCCCCATTCTAGAGCCTCGGGATGAGCGGTTCCAACGACCAATCCCCTCGGACCTTCTCGAGTTGAGGAAGTGAGTGGTCTTAGGATGTTTCAATCCTCATGTCCCCTCCAGCGGACACTAATTGACATTTTGGTCAATATTGATATGTTGTCCCTTCGATGGAGGAATGTTGCACCGGTGGTGCAGGGTTGCGTATCATGTACTGGGTTTTGTGCCCGTCCATCCCGCCAAAATTAGACCCACCAAATAGTCACACCAACTACTACCACGCCCAGATGTCGCCGATGTAAACCATAGTGGTCCCTGCCGGGGATCGTGGAGAAGGCGACGCGCGAACCATAAAGAACTCGACCAACGTTGAAAAAACCATAACGGATTGGGGCGCCCCGCCGCAGGCGGTGGCGGCTCTTCGAAAAAACTAGGGGATTATTCGCATGAGTCGAAGCTGGAACAGGATGCAGGTTGTCTTCGCGGCACTGGCCGTGATGTCCCTGACGACGGTGGCCGTTGCTGCCGCGCCGGCAAAACCCAAGGGACTGGGAGATCCCGGGACGTTGACGTCCCTGAAAGTGGAACCGAATCTCACCGGAAAGGGGATCACGGTCCGCGGGCGAGACGCTCGTCAGCAGTTGTACGTGACGGCTGTCTTTTCGAGCGGCCAACTGCGTGATCACACGCACAAGGTCAAGTACTCGGCGGCCCCAGCTGGCATCATCGCGGTTGACGAGACCGGGCTGGTGACTCCGTCGGCTGACGGCGATGCCGTGGTGACCGCGACCGACGCCGGTGGCAAGTCGGCGACGTTGAAGATCAAGGTCGAGGGTGTGTCTCAGCAGATCCCGATCAACTTCAAGAACCAGATTGTTCCGATTTTCACCAAGTTGGGCTGCAACAGTGGTGGGTGTCACGGTAAGGCGAGCGGCCAGAATGGCTTCAAGCTCTCGTTGCTGGGCTTCTATCCGGAAGATGATTATGAGTTTTTGGTCAAGGAAGGCCGTGGGCGACGCTTGTTTCCCTCAGCCCCCGGCGACAGCCTCCTGCTGCAGAAAGCCGTTGGCCGGTCACCGCACGGTGGTGGCAAACGAATGGACACCGACAGCCACGAGTACCGGTTGATCTACCGCTGGGTCGAGCAGGGGATGCCCCGCGGCCAAGCAAGCGACCCCGTCGTGGTTGGTATCAAGTGTTACCCCGTCACGCGAGTGATGGATCGTGGCAGCGACCAGCAGATTTCCACCCTGGCGACCTACAGTGACGGTACCGTCGAGGATGTCACCCGTATGGCTCTCTACGAGGCCAATGACACGGAGATGGCCGAAGCGACGGTGACCGGATTGATCAAGACACTGGATCTGGCCGGTGAAGTGGCGATCATGGCTCGTTACCAGGGTCAGGTGTCGACATTCCGTGCGACGATCCCGTTGGGGGCCGACGTGGCGGCGATGCCACCCACGAAAAACCTGGTCGATAAGGCTGTCTTCGGAAAGCTCAAGTTGCTGGGTATCCCTGCATCTCCGCTTGCCGGCGATGCCACATTCCTGCGCCGCATCTATGTGGACGTGACCGGGGCCCTGCCCTCGGCCGAGGAAGCTGCCAAGTTCCTGGCCGACCAGGATCCCAAGAAACGTGACAAGGTGATTGATCGATTGCTCGACAGTCCCGAGTACGCCGACTACTTCACCAACAAGTGGAATATGGTCCTGCGGAACAAGAAGCGGGGCACTGATGACACCGGATCCACCTACGCGTTTTATCGCTGGATCTGGAACAGCCTCTACACCAACAAGCCCTACGACGAGTTTGTTCGTGAGATCATCGCGGCGTCCGGGCAATGGACCGAGTCGCCCGGCGTGGTGTGGTTCCGCGAGGTCGACCAGGTCAATGAGCAGGTTGAAGACACCGCGCAGTTGTTCCTGGGCCTGCGGATTCAATGTGCCCGCTGCCATCACCACCCGTTCGAGAAGTGGAGCCAGAACGACTATTACGGGTTCTCGGCCTTCTTCAGCCGGGTGACCAAGAAAAACGTGACGTTGCCGGGATTTGTTCGCACGGCCCGGGATCGCCGTATCGTGCACAATCCGGGTGCCGCCTCGGCCAAGAATCCTCGAAGTGGTCAGAGTCTCAAGCCGACTGGCCTGGGAAGTCCGGCCCTGGAAATTCCTGTCGATCACGATCCTCGCCAGTACCTGGCCGACTGGATGGCTCGCAAGGACAACCCGTTCTTCGCGCATGCACTGGTCAATCGCTACTGGAAGCACTTCTTCGACCGTGGAATCGTCGAGCCCGAAGATGACATGCGGGCTACCAATCCTCCGTCGAATCCAGAATTGCTCAACGGGCTTGCCGAGCATTTCATCGCCAACAAGTTCGATCTCAAGGGCCTGGTGCGGTTGATCTGCCGGTCGAATACTTACCAGCTCAGTTCCTTGCCCAATGACTACAACCTCAAGGACAAGCAGAACTTCTCGAGGTATTACCCCAAGCGGCTGACGGCAGAAGTTCTCTATGACGCTTTCCACCAGGTGACCGGGTCGAAGCAGAGCTATGGGGGATTGCCCGTTGGAACTCGGGCGGTTCAACTGCCCGATCCTTCGAAGGGGCCGTATTTCCTGAAAGTTTTCGGGCAGCCACAAGCCGACACGGCCTGTGAGTGTGAACGCTCCCAGGAGGCCAACCTGGCCCAGAGCCTGCACTTGCTCAACAGTTCCGAGGTTCAGAACAAGATCGCCGATGGAGCCGGTCGAGCCGCGAAACTGTCGGCTGACAAGGAACGGGGTAATCAGGACAAGATCAACGAACTCTATCGTTGGGTGTATTCTCGTCAGCCGGACTCCGTGGAAATGAAAATCGCGATGGCCCACTTGGCCAAGCACGAAAAGGATTCCAAGGTGGCCTGGGAGGATATTATCTGGGCTCTGATCAACACCAAGGAGTTCCTCTTCAACCACTAAAATGATGGCCGCCTGGATGCGGCCGCGAGGATTTCCATCCAGTTCCCTGTTCCCGGGCACCATGGCAGGTTGCCCGGCGGGGAGATCAAACAATTGGAAGGAGACCCGGTTTCACCAGAGGCCGGGTCTCTTTACTAAACTAACCTGACCGGATCACCACCGTCTTGCTCTCACGGCGAAACGGTCCCGCCCGATCTGGTACGGTTTCCCAAAACAGACATCGCAGCACACCGCAGGAAGGGATGTTCATGGCTTCCGCCCGTCACCCGCAACGGACCGGCAGGTTTACTTCAACTCTCTCCATCCTCCCGCTGGCATTTGCCGTGGCGGTGGTGTGTGGCCCGGTGGCCACCGCCTGGGGGCAATTGCCCCGAACCCGATTGACGTCGGTCACTCCGCCGGTCGGCCAGGTCGGCAAGACCGTGGAGTTGACCATCGCGGGTACCGATATCGACGAGGTCAGTGCGATGAGTTTTTCGCACGCGGGGATCAAGGCGGTACAAAAGTCCACCGAATCTGGTGGGAAGAAGACCCCTGTGGCCAACACCTTCGTGGTGACCGTTGGCAAGGACGTCGCACCGGGACTCTACGACGCCCGCGTCAGTGGACTGTTTGGCGCCAGCAATCCGATGGCTTTCGCAGTGACCAGCCGCGAGGTGATTCGGGAATCTGAGGGCAATAACACCGTCGGCGAGGCGGATGAGTTTGCGCTGGGCAAGACGGTGTATGGGCAGATCAATGGAGCGGCCGACGTTGACTACCTGAAATTTTCCGGAAAACAGGGGCAGCGGGTCGTTGTCGATTGCCAGGCCACCCGAGTTGACTCGGCGCTGCACGCCGTTTGCGAGATCTACAGTGTGGCCAACGGTCGCGCCCGATTGTTGTCATTCACTCGGCGGCAGGTCGGGCACGATCCCGTGACCGACATCACTTTGCCGGCCGACGGTGACTATATCATCAAGATCTTCGACGAACGGTTTGCCGGTGGAGTCACGCACACGTACCTGCTGACCGCGCACACGAATCCACATATCGATTTTGTGAAGCCGGCGGCCGGAGTGCCCGGCACGACCGGAACTTTTACGGTTTATGGCCGGAACCTGCCCGGCGGGCAGCCCGCTGGCATCCGTATTGGTGGCCGTGAGTTGCAGAAGATGGTCGTCAAGATTCCTGTTCCCAAGAACAACGCCGACATCGGTTTGGTCGGCAACCGAATCGAGCCGCTCTCGGCTGGCCTGGATTCCTTCGAATACACTCTCAAGGCTGACAACGGTGTCTCCAATCCGGTGCCGATTTATTTTGCCGCCGGAACGATGGCTGTTGAGGCTGAACCGAACAACACGGCCGACAAGGCGCAGAAGATCCAGGTTCCGGGCGACATCACCGGGGTGCTTCAGCAAAGAGGTGACCAGGATGTCTACGAGTTCCAGGCCAAGGCCGGGACGGTGTTCTGGATCGAGGTGTACTCGCAACGCATCGGGGCGCCGGCTGATCCCTACCTGATCGTTGACCAGGTGCAAGTCGGCAAGGATGGGAAAGAGGCTGATCCGAAGCGGTTGACCGCCGTGGATGACAACGCGACCAATCTGTTTGCCAACCACTTTGACACTGCCACCGATGACCCGTTCTATCGCTTCACAGCTCCGGCTGATGGCAAGTATCGTGTCACGGTCCGCGACCGGAATTTTCAGAGTGTCGGGTCGGCGCGTCACGTGTACCGCCTCTCGATCCGCCCTGAAGATCGTGATTTTCGAGTCGTCGTGTTGCCGATGGGGCAGAACACGGGCCAGAACAGCAACACGGCGCAGAATTACGGCATTGCCCTCCGCAAGGGGGAAAATTTCCTGTGTCGTGCGATGGTCTTTCGTCGCGACGGTTTCAATGCGGCAATCGAGGTGACTGCCGAGGGACTGCCCAAGGGAGTTGTCTGTCTGGGAACGACAATTGGAGTTGGGCAGAGCAGCGCACCGCTGGTCTTCACGGCGACTGAGGACGCTCCGGAATTGACCGCTTCTGTCCGGTTGGTCGGCAAGGCCACGCTCGATGATCCGGCAAAGGTTGCGGCAGCCGCCGCGGCCGACAAGGCCGTCATCGCCGCGATAGCCACTGTTCCCAAGGCGACCGCAGCAATCAAACCGGCAACCGACGTGGTGACGAAGGCCCAGACCACACGGGCCACTGCCGAAAAGAAATACACGGCCGACAACAAGGTTTCGACAGAAGCGGCCAAGGCCAAGGCTGTCACCGACAAAAAGGCCGTTGATACCAAGAAGACCTCAGACACCGCAGCGGCAGCCGATACGGCGGCCAAAAAGAAGGTGACGGACACGGCCAAGACGGCCGCTGATGCGACAAAGGCGGCCCAGGCGGCAGCCAAGACATTGACCGATGCCCAGGCGGCTGCCAAGAAGGCCGCCGATGACGCTGCCAAAAAGAAAGCTGCCGAGGTGGTCAAGGCTGCCACCGATGCCAAGGCCAAGGCTGACAAGGCAGCGGCCGATGCCACCAAGGCAGCCGCTGATGCTAAGACGGCCGCCGCGAAGGCGGCCAAAGTGGCCGCTGACACCAAGAAAGCCACCGATGCCGCTGCCAAGGCCAAAGTTGCTGCTGACAAGAAGGCTGCCGACACGGCCAAGGTGACCACGGCCTCCAAGACCGCGTTCGACAAGACTGATGCGGCGTTGAAGGCCGCCCAGGCCAAGCTGACGGCCGCTCAGAAGGCCGAAACGGATGCTAAGAAGAAGGTGACCGAGACTCAGGCTGCGGCTGTCGCTGCCAAGAAAGCTCGTGTCGCGGCCGCCAAGCCATTGGCCCACGCGGCGCGTGTTGGCACCATCGTGCTCAACGGTGCTCAGAACAACTCTGCCGTTTCGCGACTCGCTGATTCGTTGGTCGTCTCGGTGATGAAAGAAAAGGCTCCGTTCCAGGTTCAGACCGACAGTGTTGTCCGGGTTGATGCCAACCGGCTGAGACAGATCCTGGTGCCGGTCAAGCTGGCCAAGAGAAACGGGTTTGACAACAACGTGACCTTGACCTGGGTTGGGCAGCCCAAAAACGTCCAGGTTGCCAACAAGCCGATCAACAAGGGGAAGAACTCCGAGTTGTTGAGGATTTTCCTGCCGGCCAATGCCCCGATCGGGACATACGCCCTGTATCTGCGGGCTCAGGGGCAGGTGTCCTACAGTCGCAATCCATTTCGGGTCGAGCGTGCCAAGGTCGTTCAGACCAAAACTGGTGAGGTGGCCAAGACGGCTGCGGCTGAACTGAAGACTGCCAATGCTGCAAAGACGAAGACCGACAAGGTGGCTGCTGACACCAAGAAAGCCTCCGATGCGGCCACCAAGTTGGCTGCCGATGTGGCCAAGAAACTGACCACGGCCCAGGCGGCAGGGAAAAAGGCAGATGCGGAGTCAAAGTCTGCGACCGATGCCAAGACGAAAGCCGACAAGGCTGCCGCCGACGCGAAGAAAACAAGTGATACCGCCACCAAAACTGCGACCGATGCGGGCAAGGCTCTGACCGACGCGCAGGCTGCTGCCAAGAAGGCCGCAGACGACGCTGCCAAGAAGAAGGCTGCCGATGTGGTCAAGGCGGCGACCGAGGCCAAGGCGAAGGCGGACAAGGCTGCTGCTGCCGCCAAGACGGCCAGTGATGCTGCGAACAAGCTGGCCGCCGACGCGGCCAAGAAATTGACCGTTGCCCAGGCTGCTGCCAAGAAGGCCGCGGATGCAGTGAAGGTGGCAACCGCGGCAAAGGCGAAGGCCGACAAGACCGCAGCGGACACCAAGAAAGCCTCTGACGTCGCGGCTGCGGCGAAGGTCAAGGCCGACGCGACGGCCAAGACAGCGACCGACAAAGACAAGGCCGCCAAGGCCGCCAAGGCCGCTGCGGATAAGGAAGTCACGGCAGCGACTGCGGCTGCGAAGGCCAAGAATGTGAATGCGTTTCCACCGTCAGGACCGATCATCATCAGTATTCGCAGCAACCCGGCGACTCTGAAGGCCGAGGTCCCAGGTGGTGGCAACCTCAAACGCGGCGCCAAGCTCG
>CAWVUS010000122.1:0-14584 GCA_963933195.1 uncultured Planctomycetaceae bacterium | reverse complement strand
TAGCTTTCAAGGTCGGTGTCGCACCAGAGATGAAGTGGCCGGGAGACAGGCAATTCGAGGTAGGCAATGTTGTCTGAAACCAGGCCATCAAAGCCATCGGGGACAATCCGGCTCACGAGGTTGCTGACTCCACCGGTTTCGAGCGAATACACCAACCTTTTGGACTGGCCGGGTTCCAGCGCGACCGGCTGGCGGCCGATCTCCTGCCCATCCTGCTCGAGCAGAACTTCACCGGAGGTCTCTTCACCGGGCGAACCATCAACACGGACAAACACGTTCCACTGTGTCAGGCTGTTGTCGGTCCCGGCAGAGGTTTGCCGGCGGGCGTTGAATGTGGTGATGCCCATATTCGATGCTGATGTCTCGAGTTTTTCGTACTGGAGCTCGAAAGACAATTCGACATCAACTCCCGCGATCACCTGTCCGGACGGGGAGGTTTCGAGGCCGTTGAAGTTCCCGTCAGAGACCAGCGTGACGCTGGTGATCGTCTCGCGACGCGACAAGGCCTGGGCCATTCTCAGCCCATCGGCCAGGTTGCCGGAAACATCCCGGACGGTGAGCTGTGCGAGTGCGGCCTCGAGAATTCTCTGGTTGTTGGTGAACTCGGTCAGTTGTCGGGCGCTGTCTCCAATGGCGATCAGGCAGACCCGGTTGGGGAGCGTGCTCTGGATCAATTCCTGCACCCGTTTCTTGGCCCGTGCCAGGCGGGTTGGCCCGTCCTTGGTGTCGATGGCAGCCATACTGGCCGAGCAGTCGATCAGGATTGGCACGTTCTCGTTGGATCCGGGACCGCGTCGTAGGAACGGCTGCATTGCCGCAAGGATCAGACTCAAGAGAATTGCCAGTTGCAGCCACAAGAGCAGATGTTTCTTGAATCGTTGGAACGGCGAATTGACCCGTTGATCGTTGAGCACGCTGTGCCAAAGGACCAGGGAGGGGATTTCGAGCCGCGGTCGCTTGAGCTTGAGGAAGTAGACGATGACCAGGGGGATGACCAGCAGGAACAGCCAGGCCCATGATGGGGATAGAAAACCGGCGGGGTTCATTTCAACCACCCCTGTCGTTGGAGCAGGTCGAAGAGGACCCAGTCGAGCGGGGCATCGGCACTCACAGAGAGAAACCGTCCGTTTCGCATGCGGCATTGCCGTCGCACGTGTTCCTCAAGCCGCTCGCGGTGGTCATGGTAGATACCGTGTAGCTCGCCGATGGAAGAGACATCAACGGTGCCCCCGTGTTCGCTGTCAACCAGTCGCAGGTCCCCGGTCAATTCGGGGTCGATCTCGGTGGGGCCAAGTACTTGCAGGGCGAAGATTTCCAGTCCGGCACTGTAAAGCAGGTTGAAAGGACGGGCGAGCGAGGCGGGAGTCAGGAAGTCAGAGAGAATGATGGCCAGGCCCTTGCCGCGGTGCCTGCGGAGCATGGATTCGACGGCCACATCGATCGGGGCGTCGCCACCACACTCGGCTCGTTCGAAGAAGTCGAACAACCGTTTCATGCTGGCTCGCCCGCTGCTTGGCGGCAGGACCTGGGGTGATGAACCGGTGTTTCCCACCACGTAGGCACTGATCCGTTCGACTCCCATCAGCGCCGTCAGGCCCAGTGCGGCAGCCAGTTGGCAGGCGCGTTGAAACTTGCCCTCGAAGTTCATCGAGTTGGAACCATCGACCAGGATCGCGACGTGCATCACCTCTTCGAACTGGTAGAGCTTCATGTAGGGCCGGTTGAGCCGGGCGAAGATGTTCCAGTCCACAAAGCGGACGTCGTCCCCGGGGACATAATTGCGGTAATCGGCGAATTCGGTGCTGCTGCCCCCTTTGCCAGAGGCGTGTTCACCTTGCGTGCGATTGGTCTTGCGGCGGTTGGGTTGCAGTCGGAGTCTCTCCAGGCGAGTCAAAACCTGGTTGTCCAGGAGCGTCGTCAACTGGTTGTCGGGTGAGGCGGTGTTCATCGGACCGGGCCGTGATGAGAAGGCGATGAGTCACGGGAGGGTGTGAATCAGGCGGTTGGTTCCAGTGATGCAACGCAATCAGAGACCAGTTGGGCGACATCGATATCTTCGGCTTGCCCGTCGTAGTTGAGGAGCACACGGTGTTGCAGCACTTCTGTTGCGAAGCCGGCAATGTCCTCGAAGGCGACGTGAGCCCGTCCTTCCCCCAAAGCCCTCACGCGGGCTGCCTTGATCAGGGCCTGGGCGGCTCGTGGGCTGGCTCCCCAGCGGACAAACTGTCGGACGCCGTCCGGGGCTCCCTCGGTGCCGGGGTGAGTCGACAGGACCAGTCGGACGGCGTAGTCCCGCAGCGGGTCGGCCACGACGACCTTCTCGAGTGTCTCCCGGATCCGCAGTATGCCGGCTCCGTCGAGCACCGTGGGGAGTTCGACGGGCTGCTTGAGGATCGTGCGGCTGACCACTTCGTTGAGTTCTTCCCGGTCGAGGCCGCCGACGACGACCTTGAACATGAAACGGTCGAGCTGGGCTTCGGGAAGCGGGTAGGTGCCCTCCTGTTCGATCGGGTTCTGGGTGGCGAGCACAAAGAAGGGCTGCTCGAGCGTTGAGACTTCGCCACCGACAGTAACCGTGCCCTCCTGCATTGTCTCGAGCAAGGCAGACTGGGTTTTGGGTGAGGCCCGGTTGATCTCGTCAGCCAGCAGCAACTGGGTGAAGATCGGGCCACGGCGAAATTCAAAGTGATACCGGCCCGACTCGTCGGTGTTCATGATGTTGGTGCCGATGATATCGGCGGGCATCAGGTCGGGCGTGAACTGGATGCGGCGAAAGTCCAGGTCCAGGGCACGAGCGAGCGACTTGACCAGCTCGGTTTTTCCAAGTCCGGGCACACCCTCTAGCAACACGTTGCCGCCACAGAACACCGCGGTCAGGACGGAATCAATGACCCGGTGTTGTCCCACGATGACCGACCCGATCGCGTCACGGATCCGGTGGTAGTCCTGTCGGAAACCTTCTGTCTCGGCGTCCTGCAGATCGGTGGTTGGTGCCCCTGGGTTTCCTGGAGAGTCGCTGGTGGGCCGTTCGTCCACCGATTCGGGAGGTGTGCTCTCGTTGTTCATCGGAAGTAGGTCCTGGTGGCAGACGTGGTGGCAGCAAAAGTGAAGGAGAGTGTCTCTTAGTATGTCATCCGTTGGACGGGGCGTCGTCGGTATCGCCGCGACGTCGTTTAATCTCCAGCAGCCGTTCGGTGGTGGACATCAGATCTCCCGACGGGGGCGTGTCCGGCGGCGACGTGGGACGATCGTGTTCGGACGTGCGATGTGAGGATGTCCGGGGTGTCGGGGTGATGTCGGCCAGGTGTTCGGGAAGAGAGGTGGCTGACTGTGTGCGAGAGGTGCTGGGGTCACCGCGTTGCGCGTCGAGTCTCGAGTCGACCGCCTGTTTGCGTTGGAGAAGGGTCCCCATGGTTTCAGTCGAGGCGGCTTGCGCGGGGCGGAACCAGGCAACGATCATGCGGGGGTCAATCTGGACACGGCGGATTGCCACGTCCAGTGGCACCAGGCACGCCAGGCCGACCAGGAACCAGTCGAAGACCTGGCGAGAACTGGACTTGGGGATTCGGCGATTGTAGATCTGTTCGGGTTTGGTGGAGGGATCCAGCATCTGCCCCCCCGTCTTGTCGACGATTTCCTGCAACACCAGGGGGTCGGAATTGAACTTGAGGTATTCGGGCGAGTACGAAACGATCAGTCCACCGTGAGCCGATTCCTGGCGACCGTCGCCGACCCCGGTGGCCCGGACCTGGTAGCGGCCCTTGCCCCAGAGTGGAAAACTGGCCTGGTAACGCGTGGGGCCCACCTGTTTGAGTGTCAACGATTCGGTGCGGTCATGTGGTCCGGCGACCGCGGCGACGAGGTTCAGGGGTGATGCATCGGGATGAAAGTCCTCGACGACCACCGTTCCCCGACTCCCTTCGGTGTAACTCCACAGCCGAAGATGGCCCTTGCGATGGACCCGCGAGATCCTGGTGATCAGTTGCTGCACAAACGCCCGGTATTTGTCCCACGAGACCCAGTCCCTGCCCCAGTTGGTCGAGAGGTCGGAGGTGAAGGCCGCGGTGGTGCCCAGCCCCTTCTTGAAGGTGACCAGTAGCGGGTCGATTTCGCCTTCGCCCAATTCGTTCTCTTTGGGCGGAGTTTGCAGGATGGATTCAGCGCGTGGCTTGGCGGTGGTGAGCACATAGCCGTGCAGCTTGGGCAAACCGTCGAGTCCCTTGAGAATGGGTGAGGGGAACGCGACCTGCGGCTGGACGGTTTCATTCTGGATCATCGTCCGCTTCAGGGTGTTGGACTCCTTGATGAAGATTGATGGCAACAAGCTGGGATCGTCGGGAAAGTAGTAGCGGCCTCCGGTCGCCGAGGCGATCTGCTGCATGATCTGTACTTCCCGGCCGCCATGGGGAAAGATCGAAATGGTCGAGATCGTGATCTTGTTGTCCGCGAACTCGGCCAGGACCTTGGGCGAGGGGGGCTGAGGGTCCCCGTCGGAAATGATGATCATGTGCTTGGCCGAGGCATCACTCTTCTTCAGGCCTGTCAGCCCCATCTGCATCGTCGAGGCGAAGCTGGGCATGTCGCCGATTACGGCACCGTTGATCCTCTTGGCCAGCGAGGGATACTCGCGGGCGGGCGTCAGTTCGAAGAGCCACTCTTCTCCCATTGATCCGTAGACCAGTACCCCGATCTCGTCCTGGGGATGCAGCACCTTGATCGCCTGCTTGGTGATTCGCTTGCCCCAGGTGTTGCCCTCGGGGAATTCACAGGTGTGCAGGATGATTGCCAGGGCTCCCTTGGGAAGCACCTTTTTCTTTGTGATGTCCATCTCGACGGGAAGGATCTCCTCGATCACCGTTTTTCGGTATCCTCCCGGCCCAAAACTGTTGGGGCCTCCGACCATCAGGAAGCCGACGCCGAGGTTCTCCACCGCGTCTTGCACGGCACCCAACTGCACCACGTCGAATGATTCGACGCCGACGTTGACGAATATCACCACGTCGTAGGCCATCAGCGAGAGAGCATCTCGTGGGAACTCGTAGGCGTTTCGGGTTTCCACGATTCGCCTGTTCTCGCGAATCGCCTTCACCAGCGATTCGTGGTCGGCCGGATTGCCCCGCGGATCGGTCACCACCAGGACCTTTCCCTCGCCTTCGACAAACAGGTAGTTGAGAACCGTGTTGTTCTCTTTCCAGTTGTCGTTGCCCTGGTCGACGACAATCGTGGCCGAGTATTCGTAGTAGCCGGCCGAACGGAGATGTATCGGGAACGTGTAACGGCTCTTGCCGGCTGGGAAATCAATGTCCCGCTCGGCGATCGTCCGGCCATTCTCCTTGAGGACCAAGCTGCCGCTGCCGACCTTGAGGCTCGAGAGGACCACGTCCGCCTCGTACGTTTCACCGAGCTTGATGTTGCGAGGCAATTCGAGTTGCTCGATCCAGACCTCTGACTTGTAGCTGTAAGTGATCGGCATCACATCGACGGCGATCTCCCGGCTCTTGAGTTCATCGAGGATGCCACGGAGGTCGCCAGCGGTTTCGGTTCCGTCACTGATCAATACGATCCGCCCCCGGTTTTCGGCCGGTAGCATTGCGGCAGCCAGCGAGAGACTTTGCTCGAGGTTGGTGGCGTCTCGGTCAATGAGCGAGTTGAGCAGGATCCCCTCTTCCAGCGGGGTGGCTTCCGCGGGGGGCAATTCGACTGCCGAGTTGCGACCAAAGACGACCAGGCCGGCCTGGTCGCCTTCGGGCTTTTGCGACATCGTCGAGGCGACGAAGCTCAAGGCCTGGTCCTGGGCATTCTCGTCATCGGTTTCGCGGCCGATGGAATCGGAAATGTCCACGGTGTACATCACGGCGACGACATCACTGGTGCGAACGGCTCGGGGTTCGGCCAGCAGCATCACGAACAGGCCGATCAACGCCAGCCGTGTCCAGAGTGCCACGAGACCTCGCGTGCGGCCCAGTCCGCTGCCGCCAGCGGCGTACAGCCACCAGACCCAGGGGGTCAACAGCATCAGTCCAAAGGCCTCGGGCCACACGAAGAGCATGGTGTTGGACCACTCGAGTCCCAGGACGAGAGTGGTGTAGAGGACCACGAACGTGATCAACGGGATCGTCTGCGACCACCGGAATGGATGGCGGGGACGAGGGAACAGGCGTTCAAGAAGAGTGGTCATCGGGAGCGCTCAGGGATCGACCGCTACCAGGCGGTGGTTGCGAGTGTCGGCGACCCAAATGCGGCGGTTGGAATCGACGGCCAGGCCCCATGGAGTGCCGAACTGGTTGGGGCCGGATCCGGTGGAACCAAACCGCCCGAGCAGTTCTCCTTTGAGACTAAAACGGGAAATCCGTCCTGCACCGTACTCAATCACCCAGAGATCCCTCCCGGGGCCCAAGGCGATATCGTAAGGATAGTGTAACCGGCTGGTTTCGTCTTGCATTCCCAGAACTTTGAGGAAGTGTCCCTGGCCGTCGAAGACCTGGATCCGATCGTTGAATGCGTCGACGATATACAGCTGATCTTCGTGCCAGGCCATGCCGCTGGGACGCTGGAATTCACCGGGCTGGTCTCCAATGTTTCCGAACGTCAGCAGGTGTTGCCAGTCCTTGTTGAATTTCTGCACCCGGTTGGCTCCGCCATATTCGGAGACAAACAGGTTGCCCTGGTCATCTTCGACCACCGCCACCGGCCAGTAAAAATCGCCGTCTTTCTGCCCCTCCTGGCCAACCATGCGCACGACAGTGCCGGAGGAGTCAAAAACGACCACCCGGTGATAGTGCGTGTCCGCCACGGCGATCTGGCCGTTGGAGAGCACACAGATTCCTTCGGGATTCCCCACGTCGCTTTCCGGCATGTTCCATTGGCGGATCGGATCTCCATCCTTGTCGAAAACCAAAACACGTCCCGCGTTGTCGAGCAGGTAGAGCGTGTCGTCGGGGGCCGTTGTGACCGCCCGCGGGGCCGGGATGGTAGCGCCGGCTGAGGGAATCGACTTGCGGAGGACCTGGCGGGGAATGAACTGGCCATCCGTCGAATCGGTACAGCCGCAAGCCAGTAGGCTCAGTTGTGACGCAAGAAAGAACACCCGAAGCGACATGAGATGGTCCTGTCCTTCAATGGCTGGCCGAGTCCAGCGACCATCCGCAGATTGTACGCTGTCGGTCACGATCCCGTTGGTTCACCCGCCGGGTTAATTCCGGTGTGGTTGTCCGGTGCCGTGATTCTCACGGTTCCGGTGGGAACCGGTTGGGCGGGACCGGACAAATGGGTCAGGGTTCTCGAATCATCTGTTCCGGGCCGTGTCAGCCGGGTTTCCCGCAGTGGACCAATTGTTTTGGAGTCGACGACGACCGCCGTGCCATTGGGGTCGGCGACCAGTTCGATTTGTTCGGGTCTCAGGCAGATGTCCACATCGCCGTTCCCGACGCCCCAGGCGGACGTTTCGGTTGCCGGAAACCAATTTGCCGGTCCGAGGCTACTGGCCACCTCGCGGGACGGCGGTGACCGGTAGAGACCCGTGACGTCACCATCTGCGACCACGCGTCCGTGGGACAGCACCACGACATGGTCGGCATGTCGTAGGACCTGTCGCGGTGAGTGCGTCGAAAAAATCAGCGACGTGTCGCGATTGCGGGAGTCGTTGACGAGGGTGTCCCAATCGTTGTCCAGACGCAACGGATCGACATGAACGAACGGCTCGTCAGCCACCAGTACGGTGGCACCAGCGGCAAGACCACGGGCGGCTGCCAACCGGGATCTTTCCCCGTTGGACAAGGTGTCCGGTCGCGACGTGGCCTGCTCGGACAGCCCGAAGGCCTGGAGGATCTCTCCGACTGTGGGCTGGTGATCGGTTTTGGGGTGAACGGCCCCCAGGTGGTCCGTGGTGGTGGCCTGGGGCCAGAGTCCCCCGTCCGGAGGTATCCAGAACAAGGGCAGACGATTGGGATCTCGAGTGAGTTGGCTGGCGATTTGCCCGCGGCTGGGGGCTTCGAAGCCGACCAGCAGATTCAGTAGTGAAGTCTTCCCCGCCCCGGAGGCACCAATGATCGCCGTGCAACCGGTTCTGATCTCGAGGTGCTCGACATCCAGTCGTGGGTGTCGGTCGCCGTCAAGTTGGACGGAGTCGAGTGTCCAGAGCGGAGCGTGTGATTGGGTCATCGTGGGCTCCTGCCGAATGCGGCTGGCAGAATCCGTCCGACGGCA
Source organism: uncultured Planctomycetaceae bacterium (assembly GCA_963933195.1). GTDB lineage: Bacteria > Planctomycetota > Planctomycetia > Planctomycetales > Planctomycetaceae > UBA8437. Next base: position 6,379 of record CAWVUS010000122.1, on the reverse strand, counting down.
ACCAGGGCCGTGGCCACGGCGAGGGGGACCAACATCACGACGAGGGTTGTCGTGGACAGCGCGGCGTTTCGACCAAAGTGCATCTGTTGGTACATGCGATGGGCAACCGAGAGCCAATTCGGTGGAGCCAGCAGTTCGTTGAGTGTCAACTCGAGAAATCCCCACCAGCAGATCAGCCCGATCATCCAGGCTCCGCGTTGACCGGACTGCTGCCAGGCCAATTTCCAACCGGCAGTTCTCTGGGGTCCGGAAGGGGCCTGTTGCAGGAGACGGGCCACGTGACTGGATTCCTGCGTGGGCAACACCGCCAGCAGGACGACGAGCATGGCGGCACGAGGGAGCAGCCAGAGTGTTTGGCCCAGGCAGAGCGTGATGATCGAGTGCCGCGGTACGACGGGAGTGGCCAACAGCAGCAACCATGTCAGTGTCAGTCCCAGCAACAAGCTGCCCAGCAGTCCCGGCAATGACAGCACGAGCAGGGACGTGACCCATCGTTTTCGTAACAGCCACGAGGCCAGCACCGCGGCGGTCGTGGCGACGATGAAGGCGGGGGCCAGGCTGAGTGCGGCATGAGTGAGCGTGGGCAGCAGACCAGGCAATGTTGCCCACACGGAGGACTCACGGCCAAACGCGTCCAACGAGAGGCTGCACAACGGGACGACGCTTCCCATCAACAACGCCGTTGCCAGCCAGGCCCAGGCCATTCGGCGAGAGATGCCGGTTTGAGTTGGCTGGGAAGTGGGCCGTAGCCCGCCTCGTTCATGGCGAGCGGACCAGGCGAGTGCGACCAGTGGCGACAGCAGGGCCAGCGAACACAGCATGGGCATCCAGCCGGCGCGCCACAGGTCCCACGGGGACTGTTCACCAAGTCTCTGAAGAGCGATGAGTTCAAACAACGCGTTGGACCAGCTTGCCGGGGTCAGTCGGCCGCCGGCGATGACCCGAAACAGCGATGCAATTTCGAATTCGTGGAACACCAGCAAGGCCATCAGGCCGATTGCCGGAACTCGATTCCGGGCCGGACCGTGCCAGAATTGGCCCAGCCGATGGCCGGTGACGACATGGCCCGGCTTCCCTCGTCTGGCGAGTCGTGCGGTCCAACTTGCCATTGGTCCCAGGGGAGGAGGAGGCGCCAGGGCCAGCACCAGCGTGCCAACCGGGACGACCTGGATGAGCAGCAGCAGGTCGTAGAAGAACTCGTTGAGCAGCGGGCTGCGGACCAGGTCGAGAGTCACGTTGGAGTAACTGTAGCCGACCACGAATCCGGGGGTGAGAAACGGGAGAGCGAGAATCGCCACCAGCCAGCGTCGTGGGCCGGGATCGGAGCACTTGATCGTACGCTCCAAAACCATCGCCAACGGCATGGCAATCACTGCGACGGCCAGGGCCCGCAGCAAACTCCAACCGCATTCGGCTTCGAGACTCATCGTTTGTACTCGTTTCGCAACCAGGCCAGGCAGGCGGTTCGTGATGCCTCGAGATTTCCGAATTGAGCACCCTGTTCGACCAGGGGCTGCAATTCCTGGACTTCCCTGGGCAGTCGTGTCACGTCCACTTTACCCAATGGAACCTGGCGAGATGCTGAGTGTGCCAGTGCCAACTCGGTTTTGGCGCTGAGCAGAAAATCCACCAGGCGACGGGCGGCAGCCAGGCGAGAGGTTCCCCGGATGATGGCCACGCTGTTGGGCATGCAGATTGTCTGACCGCCTGGCAATCTCACCGGCAGCATGGCCACCGGGTGTTGGTTGTCGCGTCCGACAAAGAAATCGTCGGTGTCGGTCCATCCCAGGTCACAGGCCCCACGAGCCACCAGGTTCTTGACTGTCGAGTTGCCGGGAACTTCGATCAGGCCACGTTGCCGGGCGTCAGTGTGCCACGCTTTCAGCGTCGCACCCGCATCGGCGTGCCACAACAGGCAGTAATGAGTCAGTGTGGTTCCGAACAAGGGACGCGCGATGGCCATTCGGGACAAATCTGAGCCAGCCGCTGCTGCATCAATGGCCCGGGTGGTTGCCGACATCTTGTCGGTGTTGACGATCCAGACGCGGAATCTTGCGGCGAACCCACACCAGCGGCCATCGGGATCCTTGTAAGCGTCGGGGATTCGCGTCCAGCCGTTGCCCTTGTAGCTGGCCAGGATGTCGTGCGACAGCAGGTCGGTCGTGCCCAGGACCTGGTTGTTCCAGAACACGTCACACGTTGGAGACGATTTTTCGCGAATCAGCCGATTGACCAATCCCAGCGATTTTGTGGCCTCGGTGTCGTGACGCACCTGGACCTGGATGCCCGTTTCTCGAGTGAACCGTTTGAAAATGGGGTCCGAATAGGCCGCATCGTGAGCACAGTAGACGACCAATGGCTGAGAATCGGTGGCTGAAGGGACCGATTCGGCGCAACCACCATTCAGCGTGAGCAACAGCAGGGCCAGCAGGCCGACGGCGACCGTCGGACGCCGGCGTGGCTCGGTCGGGACCGACAGGCTACTTCTTCGGGGCATCATCCGAGGTGGCTGGAGTCGCGGCTTTCGATGAGCGGGACGGAGCGGACTCGTCGAGTGACTGGAAGTACTTTTTGATTCCCTGGATATATCCCTTGGGAATCTCTTCCTTGTCGATCGCTTCACTGACTCCTTGCTTGATCGCCTGCACGTTCTTGCTGTAGGTCTGACGAGCGTCTCCGGTGTCACTTTGTCCCTTGGTCTTGATCGACAACAGGACCTTGCCGGCGGTCAACGCGGACTTGGAGATCTCGGTTTTGAAATCGGTTTTGGCCGAGTTGTCTTCGGGAACCTCGCCCCCCTTGCCAAAACCGCGGTTTCCGGTTCCTTCACCCTCGGTGATCTGGTCACCCATCTGTTGCATCATCTGCTGATAGAACTCGCGGTAGTCATCCAGTGACTCGGCTCCCTCGATGCCGTCCACGGTCTCGCCATCCTTGTTGGCTTTCTGGGCCATGCGTGCGGTCTCCAGCGCCTTTTCCAACTGCTGGAGATCACGGGCCGTCTGTGCCAATTCCTGCAGTTCCTGCTTGGTCAGTTCCATGGTCTCGGCGAGATGCTTTTGTGAACTTTTCGCGAGTTCCTTGTCGTCTGACTGCATGGCCTTCATCTGTTGCCGGGCTCGTTTGAGGGCAGCCGCAAGCGGATGTTTTTCGTCGAGTTTTTTGGAGGCGAACGATTGGATGTCGCGAAGCTTCTTCTGCATCTTCTGCATCGCCTCGGCCTGCTTTTTCTTGTCCGCCGGGTTGTTCTCGTCGAGGTTCGCGAACTCCTCAAGGTCCTTCTTGATGGATTCGAGTTCTTTTTTGAGGTTGTCCGTCGATCCCTCCTGCAACTCCTTGGTCCACTTGTCGATCTTGGGCGATTCGAGCTGGCCGAACTTCTGGTCGCTGTCGGCGCGGTTGAGGGTTTGTTTGAGCTTGTGAGCGTCCATCATCTTGTGAAGGTCACCGAGTTGCTTTCGCTGTTGGTCGATGTTCTTGCGGTTGGCCGCGGGCTCGGATGTTTTCATCTTTTTCAACGCCGCTACCAGGTCGTCGATCGCCTGCTTGACCTGGGGAGAATTGTCGGCGTCGTCGGTGGCCAGTTGTTCGGACCGCGTCCTTGTTTTCAGAGCTTCCTTCTGGAGTACCTTGCGTTGTGCTTTGACCTGGTCCGCCTGCGCGACCTTGCCGAAGGGGTCCAGTTGTGGAAGTCCGAGTACAAGTGCGGCCACGATTGCCAGGCCCAGAGTCGGCTTGATCGCACCCTGGGAGAACGGCAAGGGGACGATCCGGAACGGTTGCACACGGGCCGCCTGGCTGACGGCGTTGCGGGAGACCAGGGGTTGGTAGTCGCCGGCAGAACCTTCCAATTGGGTCAGCGTCAGGAACAGGTCCTTGGTGCCGTGGTGACGGTCTATGGCCCGGGCCGCGTCCGAGGTGGTGGGGCGGTCGTGCCAGAGGATGGCGGCCAGGGATGAGATGGCAAGGAGCCCGAGGACCAGCATGGTGGACAGGAGTCCCAGTCCGGTCCAGTCACCAGTTCCTGTGGTGTCCAGTCCCAGTGTGGCGGCGACCGTGTTGACGACGGGATCGGCCGGAAGGTCAAACAGCCCGGTCAGGCGAACAACCAGAACAACTGCGGCGGTAACAATCGAGGTCCACAGCACCAGCCGCGAGAGGCGGCGTCCGTATCCGGCCCACCTGAGCCGCGAGGCGACCTGGGCCAGAACCTTTTCGGGGCCGTGTGGAGTCGCCATGTCATCTGTCCCAGGAGGGGGCGGGAGGTGTGCGTGTCCGCCTGAGCTCAGTTTAGCGTCGGTCACTTGTTTGGCTCAAGGACCTTTGCTTCTTGGGCTGAGATCAACCGGTCTCCATTGCGATCCAGTCGTTTGAAGAGCGCCAGTTTTCCCAGGAATTCGCGGCTCGAGACATCCCCGTCGGCGTTGCGGTCCATTCTCTGGAACCAGGCCGGGCCAGCCCGGTTGCCAAGCGGACGCGGTGCACGAGCGGTCGGCTGGGGATTGGGCATCAGCATCGCCGCCTGGCTAAACAATGCCGCACGTGCGACCTCGAGAGTCAGCACGAAGTCGCCGGAGAGATCCGTCCGGGAGATGCGTCCGTCTCGTGTTTTGTCGACCTGTCGCAAACGGGGGTAGCCCTCGTGGAATTCTCGTGGGGACAGGCGGCGATCCGCATCGGCGTCCAAAAGTTCAAAGAGAGGGCGGCTGCTGTAGGACACGCCGAGCAACAGGCGACTCTGTTGTACGGCCGTTTGATCCTTGATGAATTCGATCAACTCATCGACCACCAGCTTCCCATCACCGTTGCTGTCGACGATCGCGAAGGAAGTGGCCGGGAGCATCAGTTGGGCGAATTCGCCGGGTTCGATGTACTTGTTCTTGTTGGCGTCGGCGACGCGGAACCTGAGACGATAGAACTTGGTGGTCAATAGTCGATCGGAGCGAGCATTTCTCGCTCGCAGTTGCACGGTCTGACCGCCCCAGGATCGAGACAGGCGGGGCCGGCCGCGATTGCCGGCGACCGCCAGTTGAGACCGGCCTGTGCGGGGGTCCGGGAGAGACGCATCGATCGTTTCGTGGGGCGTGGGACGTTGGAGGTAGGACAGCAACTCGCTTCGATCCAGTCGGCCGTCACGGTTGCGGTCGAGGGGCCCGGACTGGTTCGGGGACAGGCCGAGTCGACCGGTAGGAATTGTGGTCGCCGTCAACTCGCGATCGGATGGGGTGCGATCCGAGGAGGTGGGCCGACCGTAGTGAGCGATCAAGCGATCGACGAGCTGGTGGTGGTCGGTATTGGCCAGGGCGACAAACGGCTGTGTTTCAGCCCGGAACGGTTCGTACTGCAGTGGGTCCAACTCGTCGATACTGAAGGTCTCGTCATCGTTGAGGTCCAGCCGCCGGAGTCGTTGGGCCCCGCTGAAAATTTCGCTGGCAATCAACAGCCCATCGGAATCCCGGTCAATGCGAGTGAACAATTCGTCCGAACGCATGGCGGACCGGGATGGGGGAGTGATATCAAACGGAGTGCCCAGGGCACCCTGGACCACTCTGCTGAATTCCTCGGGCGAGAGGTTGTCATCGGCGGGTGACGTGTCAAAGTCCTTCCAGGTCTTGGTCAATGAACGAAATCGTGCAGCGATTTCCCCCAGCCGCTCGACCCGGGTGACTTCTGCTCGACTCAGTTGACCATCACGCGTGCGGTCGAGTGAACGGAAGAGTTGATCGATGTAGCGTTGTCGGAAGGCGGTGATGCCGCTGTTGCCGATACGGACCTGGAAACGGATCACGACCGGATGGTTGGGAGCGAAGAAGATGAGGTCAAAACGGTCGAGATGCCCGGCGAGAGCATCACCGGTCGGTGGAGCGGGTTTCTCCTGTCCCCGCGCGGCGGAGACCGTGATGAGACAGGCCACGGCCAGGATGACCGTGACGGTACCGGGGCTGTGGCGTTGGATGAACGACGGCATCAACCGATCTCACTGGGACAACACGGGCGACAGAAATGGTCCGGTGCACTGTGGTCGCAGCCCTTGTCCGAATCCTAAGTTCAATGCGGTGGTCCTTCAATGTCTGGTGTCACGCCGGTTGGCGATTGATCCAGCCGGTCAACGCGTGAGCGATCAGCAGTCCGAGCACGATGCCGATGAGTCCGCCTGCGGAAATGTCGGCGGTCGAATGAACTCGCAACAGGTGCCGGGACCATCCCACCAGGATTGCCCAGGGCAGAAATGTCCAGGTCACCCAGGTGGGGCGTCCACCCAGCCGGAGGCCGATCAAGGTGAAAGCCGTGGCCAGGGTGAAGCTGGCCAACGCGTGTCCTGACGGGAAAGCGTATCCGGTGTGCACCAGCCAGTGTTCACGGATGAGCGGATGGAGAC